>CAZQVZ010000083.1:6237-17364 GCA_964596895.1 uncultured Myxococcaceae bacterium | reverse complement strand
GCACGCGCGCCGCAACCCGAACGGATCCGCCGCGCCGGACGGCCCCTTGCCGATGCCGAAGATGCCGCACAGCGTGTCCAGCCGGTCCGAGATCCCCACCAGCGCGCCGGGGTCCTGCGTGGGCAGGCTGTCCTGCGCGTTGCGCGGCAGGTAGTGCTCGAAGAGCGCCGTGGCGACCTCCGGCTTCTCCCCGGAGGCCTTCGCGTACTCGCGGCCCATCACCCCCTGCAGCTCCGGGAACTCACCCACCATCCCGCTGACGAGGTCCGCCTTGCAGAGCCTCGCCGCCCGGTCCACGACGTCCTTCTGGGCGCCCTTGCCCGTCGCCTGCGCCAGCCACAGGGCCAACTGCCGCAGCCGCTCCACCTTCTCCGCGTAGGTCCCGAGCTTCTGCTGGAAGACCACCCGCTCCAGCCTGGGCAGCCGCTCCTCCAGCGTCTGCTTCTTGTCCTCGTCGAAGAAGAAGCGGCCGTCCGCGAGCCGGGCCCGGAGCACGCGCTCGTAGCCGCGCAAGGAGAGCTTTTCGTCCCTCACCGGCGTGTTGGACACGGCGATGAACTTCGGCAGCAGCTTCCCTGCGCCATCCACCAGCGAGAAGTAGCGCTGGTGGCTCTTCATCTCCTGGATGAGGACCTCCGGCGGCAGGTCCAGGTGCCGCTCGTCGAAGGAGCCCACCACCGGGTTGGGCAGCTCCACCAGGTTCGTCACCTGGTCCAGCAAGGACGCGTCCTCGAGGACCTTGCCGCCCGAGGCCTCTGCCGCCTTCTGCACCCGCGCGGCCACCTCCGCCCGGCGCTCCGCCCCGTCGACGATGACGTGCGCCTTGCGCAGGGCCTCCACGTAGTCCGCAGGCTTGCGCAGCTCGATGGCCCCGGGCGCGAGGAACCGGTGCCCCTGCGTGGTGCGGCCGCTTCGGACGTCCCCCAGCACCACCGGGACCACCTCTTCACCGAGCAGCGCGACGATCCAGTGAAGAGGCCTGGCGAACGCCACGTCCACGTCGCCCCAGCGCATGGACCTGGGGAAGCGGATGCCGTGCGCAGCGGCGGAGAGGATCTCCGCCAGCAGCTCCTGCGAAGGCCTCCCCTTCTCCTCCACCTTCGCGCCGAGGTACTCGCCCTTGGGCGTCTTCACCCGGAGGAGCTTGTCCGCGGTGAGCCCCACGCTCTCGGCGAACTTCTCCGCCGCGCGGGTGGGCTTGCCCTCCGCGTCGAAGCCGGCCTTCGCCGAAGGGCCGGTGACCTCGCGGGTGATGTCCGCGCTCTTCTCCGCCACGCCCTCCACATAGAGCGCCAGCCGCCGGGGCGTGCCGTACAGGCGCACCTCGCCGTGCGGCAGGCGCACCGCCTCCGCGCGTTCGGTGAAGATGCGCTTCAGATCTTCGAGCGCGGGCCCAATGAAGGACGCGGGCAGCTCCTCCGCGCCCAGCTCCAGCAGGAGATCAGCGGGCATCCTTCGCCTCCTCCTGCTCACCCTTCACGAAAGACACCGTCTTCCAGTATTCGGAGGCCCGCTTGCCCTCCAGCACCTCCGGCTGCTCCCCCACCTCCCACTTCGTCTTGCACAGGGGGTAGCCCAGCCGCTCGCGCTGGCGCAGGTACCCTTCGGCGCACAGCCGGGCGTTGTCGCGCACGCGCTTGATGAAGTTGGCGCGTTCGGTCACCGAAATGGCGCCGCGGGCGTCCAGGAGGTTGAACGCGTGGGAGCACTTGAGCGCGTAGTCGTACGCGGGCAGCGGCAGCTCCTGGTCGATGAGCCTCTTGCACTCCTTTTCGTATTCGTCGAAGAGCCGGAAGAGCATGGCCGCGTCCGAGGCCTGGAAGGCGTAGCGGCTCATCTCCACTTCGTTGGCGTGGAAGATCTCGCCGTAGCGGACCCCCTTCACCCACTCGATGTCGTAGACGTTCTCCACGTTCTGCAGGTACATGCAGATCCGCTCGAGCCCGTAGGTCAGCTCCGCTGCGACTGGCCGGCACTCGAAGCCGCCGCACTGCTGGAAGTAGGTGAACTGGGTGATCTCCATCCCGTCACACCACACCTCCCAGCCCAGGCCCCAGGCGCCGAGCGTGGGCGACTCCCAGTCGTCCTCCACGAAGCGGATGTCGTGGGCCATGGGGTCGATGCCGAAGTTGCGGATGGACTCCAGATACAGCTCCTGCACGTTCTTGGGCGCAGGCTTGAGGATCACCTGGAACTGGTGGTGCTGGAACAGCCGGTTCGGGTTCTCGCCGAAGCGCCCGTCCGCCGGCCGCCGGGAGGGCTGCACGTAGGCCACGTTCCAGGGCTCCGGCCCGAGCGCGCGGAGGAAGGTGGCGGGGTGCATGGTGCCCGCGCCCACTTCGAGATCGTACGGCTGATTGATGATGCATCCCTGCTTCGCCCAGTGGTTCTGGAGCGAGAGGATCAAGTCCTGGAAGTACATGGGGCCGCGGACCTTAAGGAGGGGGATCTGGAGCGTCAAGGACGACTCCAGCAGGACGCCCGCAGTCGACCGGAGCCGACTGCGGGCGGTTTTCTTCAGACTTCAGGGCGCGTCGTTCAGTAGCGGATCGTCGTCTTCTGCAGGAGGAGGCGGGCCGCGCCTCAGACCTTCCGGGAGCGCGCCGCCTCGAGGGCACGCGCGCGCTCGAGCCGGTTCCGGTGCGCAAACGCCGCCTCTATCTCCCGGACCAGATCCTCCACCGGACAGCCCTTGAGGACGTAGCTGAACGCGCCGTGCTGCATGGCCTCCACCGCGCGGGGCACATTCGCCTCTTCGGTGAAGATGATCACCGGCAAGGTGGCGCTTCGGTCCCGGATGGCCTTCACCACGTCCAGCCCGCCCATCTTCGGCATCCGCAGGTCGCAGACCACCACGTCAGGCTCGCGCGAGGCGATGGCGGCGAGGCCGGAAGGGCCGTCCTGGGCCACCTCCACCTCGTGCCCCATCTGCTCGAGGAGGGCCTTCATCATGCCGAGCACGGTTCCGCTGTCGTCCACCAGGAGCAGGCGCATTTTCGCGCCGGAGCGTACCGCTATTTCGAACGGCCGGCGGCGACCTTCGCCTTCTTCGGCGCGGGCTTGTCCAGTGCCGGGATGAGGAGGATCTCGATGCGCCGGTTCTTCGCCCGGCCTTCCGGGGTCCGGTTGGAGGCGATGGGCTGGTAGGGCCCATGTCCCGCCGCCACCACCCGCTTCGGCGGCACCTGCGCGTGCTCGGTGAGGAAGCGGGCCACGTTCACGGCGCGCGCCACCGAGAGCTCCCAGTTCGTGGGGTAGGTCTCGGCGAGCTTGTCGCTGATGGGGCTGTCGTCGGTGTGGCCGGACACCTGGATCTTCTTGTCCTCCACCGTGGCGAGGACCGCCCCCAGCCGCGCGAGCACCTCCTGCCCCCGCGGCGTCACCGTCGCCTCCCCGGAGCTGAAGAGGATCCGGTCCACCAGGTCCACCTGGATGCGGCCTTCGAACTCGCTGAGGCGGATCTCCCCCTTCTTGATCTCCGCCTTCATCTTGTCCGCGAAGGACTCGTAGGTGGCCGTCACCTTGGCCAGCTCCGCCTCCAGCGTCTCCCGCGCGGACGCGAGCTCCGCGGTCTCGGTCTGCAGCGCCTCCACCTGCGCCTTCAGGGCGTCCCGCTCCGCCAGGGTCTCCTGCAGCTTCGTCAGCAGCGTCTGGTTGGTCTCCAGCGCCCGGCCGTTCTCCGCGGTCAGCGCGTCGAGCTTCTGCCAGCCGAAGTAGAGCGTGGCGGCCAGCGCCGCGAGGCACAGCACGGCGACGAAGAGGGGCAGAAGCGACGATCTTCCGGAGTTCGGGTTGGACATGGCGCGGCAGTGAACCCGATGGGGATGTGGGACCGTCAGGTGTGCGAGTGGGTTGGTGCGGGCAGAAGGCCTACAGAGGGCACGAAGCGCTGCGTCCGGTTGCAAGAGGACGTCCTGGGCGCGCTGCAATGACCGCGGGAGCGCTGCTCCCACCCCTCAGGGGCCGCCTGGTCCTGACCGCTGGTTGACCACCACCCACGGCATCAAGTCCCCCAGCGCGCAGACCGACTCGGCGTACCGCCCGTTGGCCACGTTCAGGAGCTTCCAGGTCTGCCCCCCCGCCACCCAGTCCGCGGCCTCCCCCGGGGACAGCGACACCGCCTGTTCACCGTGGGCGAAGCGGGTCTTGTGGTCCAGCCGCTTGCCGCACGCGGTGTGCCGGCAGCCCACCGGCCCTTCCCCCGTGCGCGAAAGGGAGAACGGGGCAATCTGCGCGTCGGTGAGGATGCGCCCTCCCTGCGCGGTGTCCGCGGCGAGCAGCAGGGTGCCCGCTCCGTCCCGCACCACCACCGCGCGGTGGTCCGGGTTCTGGTCCGAAGACGCGTCCACCACCGTGACCGCGATGGGCTCTCCCACCGTCAGGGGCGCCGCCACCCCGCCGGGGATCGTGACGTACAGGGTGCCAATGGCCGCGCCCCCGCCAGGGAGCTGCCGGCGCAAGGTCACCGTCATGGTGCCGTTCTCATAGCGGACCGAGCCCACCGTGCCCGAACCTGACGACGTGGTGAGCGCCCCTTCGGTCTTGTGGGTGAAGAACCCCTGGTCGTCGGGTTCGGGGATGCGCAGCTGCCAGGTGCCGCCCAACTCCGGGAAGCCGCTCTCGGGACAGGCGCGCGTGCAGGCACCGGAGAAGCACAGCTCCTCTGCGCCCGTGCACTCGGCGTGGGTGCTGCAGCTTCGCCCCTGCTCCGGCCCTATCTCCACCCGCCCGTCCGCCACCGTGAACGGCCGCTCGATGCAGAGCGTGGACTTCGCCGGCAGAGAGCCTGGGACCACCTCCATGGAAGGGGCGCCCTCGCCGCCGTTGGAGGACGGGGCCCAGCACAGCTCCAGCTGGAAGGTCTCATCCAGAGGCGGGTTCTCCGCGCGCAGGCAGGCGGGCCCCTGGATGAAGGCGCCGGAGCAGCTCCCGGTGCCGCTTTGTTGCACCTGCCCTTCCCACACCCGCTCGAACGTCTCCCCTGGCCCAAGCTTCATCACCCTCGGTGCAGGCTCCAGCCCGTCACAGTCGCAGCCGCCGCAGACGAGCTCGCAGGACAGGCACTCGCAGGCGGGCGTCTCCACGAAGGGGCGCCACTCTCCGCCCACGCGCCGCTTCACCACCAGCCCCATCCGCCCGTCGCTGGCGTCCACGTACAGGGCGTTGGAGCCCGTGTTGGTGAGCACGAACTGGACGGCGGTGGGCGCATCCGGCCCGCATTGGCAGGCGCTGAGGGCGACGAGCAGGGCGGCGATGAGCAGAGGCTTGGGCAGGCGCATCCGAAGGGCTTCGACCGTGGCACGGGCCCATCACATTTTCAAAGGGGCAGGCAGTCAGCCGGGAGCGGCCCTTGCGGCGCCCGGACGCTTCAAGGATCCTCCCTGCCGGATGTCTCGCTCCCCCACCCTTTGGGTCTTCCTCTGCGCGTGCCTCGTGGCGCTGGGCGCGTCCTGCGACCGCGTGGGCGGCGAGTCCGGCCGCAAAGAAGCCCGGGCGCTGTTGGCGCCTCCTGACCTGAGCCCGGTGGAGATCCTCCCGCCCAAGGTGGACCGGCAACCGGTGGAGCGCGTGGTGGTGCGGGATCCGGCCGCGCTCGCCGCCACGCAGATCGATGCCTTCCAGCAGGGCGACGGCGTGGTCGACATCCTCTGGGTGATCGACGACACCGGATCGATGAAGAACCAGCGCCAGTACCTCGGCGACAACTTCGGGCGCTTCGTACAGGCGCTGGTGGAGCTGGGGTCTGACTTCCAGATGGCGGTGATCAGCACCAACGCCAACGACAACGCCGAGTTCCGCGGCACCACGAAGATCCTCCACAACCTCACCCCGGATCTGGGCGAGCGCTTCGAGGAGAACACCACCTTCCCCGACTCGCGCGCGCGCTGGGCCCAGGGGCTGCGGATGATGCAGCTCGCCTTGAGCCCCCCGCGCAGCACCACCGGCGCCAACGCGGGCTTCCTGCGGCCGGGCGCTGCGCTGGCGGTGATCGTGGTCGCAGACGACGACGACGCGTCCTACGGCGACGCCGGCCACTACGTGCGCTTCCTGCGCGCTGCCAAGGGCCAGGGCAACGAGAACCTCGTCACCTTCTCCGCCATCGTCGGGACCACGCCCAACGGCTGCTTCCCGCCGGGAGAGGACATCTACTACGGCGGCCTCGCGGAGCCTGCCTTCCGCTACACCGCCGTCGCCACCAAGACCGGCGGCGTGGTGGGCTCCATCTGCGACCATTCGTTCGAGACCACGCTCGTGGAGATCGCCAAGGCCATCAACACGCTGCGCAGGGTGTTCCCGCTGTCGCTCAAGCCGGACGCAGGCACCCTGTCGGTGCGCGTGAACGGGGTCCTCATCCCTCAGGATGTCGTGAGCGGCTGGCAGTACCGGGCGGACACGCAGAGCATCGCCTTCCTCGGCAACTACGTCCCGCCGCCGCGGGCGGACGTGCGGATTGAGTACGCCTACGTGGAGTGACGAGTGACCGTGGCCTTCCGCTCCCTCGCGCCTGGTTGCGCGCTCGCCTTCTGGCTCCTGCTCGCAGGCTGCGCGCGCACCGCCCTCGACGCGCCCTGCCCGCTCGGGATGATCTCGGACGGCGAGGCCTGCGTCTGCGTGACCGACCAGGGCTGCCCCCTGGGCCACGGCTGCGAGGACGGCGTCTGCATCTGCCAGGAGACCTCCTGCTGCCCCGAGGGCTACGAATACGAAGAGGCCCAGGCGCAGTGCGTGTGCCGCGCGGAGGCCTGCTGCCCGAAGGACCACCTGTGGGTGGCGGAAGGGTCACGGTGCACCTGCGGCGCCCAGGAGTGCTGCCCGGACGGCTACACCTTCGACGAGAGCGTGGGCGCGTGCGCCTGCGCCGCGGACCAGTGCTGCCCGGTGGGCTTCCTCTACGACCCGGTGTCGGAGGAGTGCGAGTGCGCCGCGGACAGCTGCTGCCCGGTCGACTTCCGGTTCGACCCGTCGAGCGGCGACTGCGTCTGCGCCACCGACGACTGCTGCCCGGAGAACTACAAGTACAACGAGAACGTCCGCGCCTGCGTCTGCGCCGGTGACGCCTGCTGCCCGGACGGCTTCATCAAGGACCCCGCGGGCGAACGCTGCATCTGCACGTCGGACGCGGTCTGCCCCAACGGCCAGTTCTGCCAGGGCGGCCGCTGCATGTGCACCGCGTCCAACCAGTGCCAGCCGGGGCAGTTCTGCAACCCCTTCGGCGCCTGCCAGTCCGTCTCCGCGTGCACGGCGAACAAGGACTGCCCTCCCGGCTACTTCTGCGACGTCACCCACGACACCTGCCTGCCGCAGGGCCCGTGCACGCTGGACGAGCACTGCCCGTTCGGCCGCATCTGCGACCCCGGCCTCGCGCAGTGCGTGAACGGGTGCCGCAAGGACACCGACTGCGTGCAGAAGCAGGCCTGCGTGAACGGTGTCTGTCTCGACTTCTGCCGCAGCAACGATGCCTGCCCGGTGAACCAGTTCTGCAACCAGACCTCGGGCGCGTGCAGCTTCTTCTCCGGCCGCCACGACTGCCGCGAGTGCGACGCGTTCAACCCCTGCCCTCTGGTGGGCGGCCAGCCCCTGCCCTGCCTCTCCTTCGTCAACGAAGGCCAGAACGTCGTCCGCTTCTGCGGGATGCCCTGCGCCGCGGACCCGGACTGCCCCTCGGGCTTCGGCTGCACGTCCATCATCCACACCTGCGCGGCGGGGTCAGGCGCCGGCGGCTGCACGCAGGGGACCACCTGCACGATGTTCAAGGTCGAGAACGAAGGCGACATGTGGTTCTGCGCCGGCAGCAGCGGCCTGCCTCACGTGTTCAGCCGCGCGTGCGCGCCGTCCTCCGGCTTCTGCCCGGCCACCCCGCCGCTCTGAGGGGGCAGGCCCGCTGCCACCTTCTTCAGGCTGGCGACGATGATGAAGCTCATGATCACCAGCAGCGCCCAGGAGCTGATCTTCCCTGCGTGCACCACCGCCCAGCCCGCCTCCTGGTTCGGGTAGGTCCACGCCCGGAACAAGGTGGCGATGTTCTCGGCGAGCCACACGAAGAAGCCGATGAGCAGGAAGGAGAGTGGCAGCGGCATCCACAGGGTGCGCGCGCGGGGGCGGTACCAGACGCGGGTCCGGGCGAAGAGCACGACGGTGAGAATGGCCAGGACCCAGCGCAGGTCCGGCCCCAAGTGGTGGGTGAAGAAGTTGAGGTACACGGCCCCGGCCAGAGGCCACGCCACCCACGCGGGCGGGTAGCCGGTGAGCCGCAGCTCCAGCAGCCGCCAGGACTGGATCATGTAGCTCGCCACCGCGGCGTACATGAAGCCGCTGTACAGCGGCACCCCGGCGAGCTCGAGCACACCCTCCTCCGGGTAGGACCAGCTGCCGATGGAGGGGTGCGTCTTGAAGATCTCCAGGAGGAGCCCCAGCGCGTGGAAGAGGCTGATGGCCTTCACCTCCCGCCACGTCTCGAGGCCGAGCGCGATGAGCCCTGCCTGCAACCCCAGCGCGGCGAGGAGCAGGAAGTCGTAGCGCGCGAGCCCGCCCAGCGGCAGGTGGTTCGAGAGGAAGAGCACGAGGAAGAAGCTGCCCGCGAAGGCGCAGGCGCAGGCCTGCTTGAGGCCGAACCACCAGAACTCCCGGACGGACTCGCGGAGGAAGGCGCGCATGTGCACAGGCGCCCGTGCACGCGGGATGCCGGCCGCGCACCGCAGGCGTGGCGTCAGAGAGATGCGGGCTCCGTGCGGGCGGGGCGGCGCGCGGACGTGGCCACGGGGACATGCTGTCGCGGCCAGCGGGCCACGGCTGTCATCCCGTCACGCCGGTCAGCTGCGCTCTTCGCCTCTCGCAGACGCTCTCAAGTCGCTCGAGACGCCTGCGCGCTCCAATGCCAGCATGAACTGCGTCACCAACGCCTCGCGCACCCCCTCCCGCAGCCCGTCTACGTCGAGCACCTCCCGGGTGGGCCCCGCGATCTCGAGTCTCCGCGCGGGCGCGTCACAGGCGATGATGGCCACCAGCCCCTCCGCGAGCGACGACCTCAAGAACGGCCGCGGGCGCTCCACCTCCAGCGCGATGCACAGCGCGTCGAAGATGGCCTCGACGTGTGAGCCGTACAGGCGGGTCGTCACCGTGTTGGCGAAGGAGCTGACGTTTCCCTTCTTCCAGGTCCACTGAAGAGCCGCGCGGACGGTCATGTCCTCCCACGAGGCCTCGACGACCAGGGGCTCGGGGTGCATCGGCTCTCTGGACTCAGAGAGTTCCTTCACCCGCTGCGCGACTCCACCGGGATAGGCGACCTTCACCGGCCGCTTGCGTGGACTGCGAAAGGTGAACCGGATCCTGGGAAACAACGGCGCCAGCTCTCTCAACCGGAGCAGCAGCCTGCGCGCATCCCAGGTGACGTCCTCGAAGATGCCGGGCTCCGGCGTCAGGGTGATCCTCGTTCCCCGGCCTTCTGCCGCCAGCCGCTCCCCAGCCGGGGGAGGCCCCTGCGCCACCCTCCGACCCTGTCGGCCTCTCCACGCGAGGTGCGCTCGCTCGCTCCACGCCTCCACGACATACCCGGACGAGAGGGCCAGCACGGTGGTGAGGGTCCAGCGTTCGGCCAGCCCGCCGTCCTCCTCTCCCGCCGCGGCCGCCGCGAGGACCTCCGGGCTGGGAGGTGCACCGTTGTCCTCGAGCATCAGCGCGTTCGAGCCGCCCAGGCTGAGCACCACCTCCGTGACATCGCGAGGTCCCGCCGTGCCCAGCGCGAAGTCCAGCATCATGTACGCGAGGTGGTGAAGGCCGCGGCCGTCCGTGCCTCCGAGGTACATGCCGGGACGCAGCCGAATTCGGGCGATGAGATCCAGCGCTTCCGCTGCCATGGCGTGACAGTGAAGCCGATGCAGGTCGCCTGCGCCATGGCCACAGGGAAGTTGCGCAGAACTTCGCAAGAAGTACGCAGTGAAAGGCCGGGAAGACGGCGGGTGGCACCTTCACTGCGTACTTTTTGCGAAGTGGCGGGGGGCGACGGGGAAGGCTCGCCCCCGCGGAAGCAGGAGCCGCCTGCGCGCGGGGCCGGCGCACTGGCGGCCGCGCTTCCCCCCCCCCGGATGCAGAAGCCGCCTCGGCGTGGGCGTCCCGGTGGCGCGGTCCTGCGCGGGTCAGACCGCAGGCATCGCCCAGCACCTGCGCCACCTCATCCGCCGACTCCACCCGGGTCCGGTAGCCCGCGCGCTCGAAACGGCGCATCGCCTCCTGGAGCTCCGGAGGGGAGCGCAGCACGCGAAGGTCCGCGGCCTCGGTCGCCACCAACTCCGCCAGGGTCACCGTGATGCGCGGCGGTGGGAAGTCCGGGAGCAAGGCGTCTGGTTCGAGCTGCACGCACAGGACCCGCGGGAAGCACCCCTCCACCGAACGCCTGGAGATTGCCTGCAGCGCGGCAGACGCCTCCGCGAACGGAAGACACCTCACCGGCACCAGCACCCGGCGCGTCAGCTCGTCAGGGGCGTACAGGGAGAGCCGCAGCGAGAGCCCCCCGTCGCCGAAGTGCTCCTGGGAGATCTCCGCCAGCTCCCGGAAGAGCGCCGCGCGGGAGGCCGGCGCCACCGTCGTCAGGTGCGCCCGCACGCGTAGGCCGTAACAGGCGCGGAGGACGCGAAGGACGTCGAGCACTCCGGCATTGAAGGAAGGTTCGCCCATGCGCGAGAACTCCACCGTGAAGGGCGCCTCCTCCGGCAGCTCCTGGGCCAGCGCATCGATTTGCCCGAGCATCTCGGCGCTGGTGAGGCGGCCTTCGTCTTTGCCGCCGGCGTCGCAGAAGACGCACCGCACCGGACACCCGACGAGCGTGGAGGTGAGGAGCCGCGCTTCGCCGTCCCGGCCCCGGGTGCGCAGGAAGTCATGGCGGTGGCCCGCTTCGGTGGCGGCGACGGTGCCCCTGGGCGGAGAGAATGCACCCGAGCCTCGTGGTCCCTGTTGTTCCCCATCAGGACGAGGCGCGGCGTCGGTGGGTTCCGCAGGTGCCACAGACGGCCCCCGTCGAACGGCCCAGCAGCTCCGTCGGACGGCCCAGCAGCTCCGTCGGACGGCCCAGCAGCTCTCTCGGACGGCCCAGCAGCTCCCTCGGACGGCCCAGCAGCTCCGTCGGACGGCCCA
>CAZQVZ010000083.1:0-6137 GCA_964596895.1 uncultured Myxococcaceae bacterium | reverse complement strand
GACGGCCCAGCAGCTCCGTCGGACGGCCCAGCAGCTCCGTCGGACGGCCCAGCAGTCCCGTCCGCACGGCTCAGCAGCCTCGTCGGATGTTCCCCGAGCTTCGTCGGATTCTCCCCGAGCTTCGTCGGCCGCTCTCTCCCTCAGCTACCGCGGCACGACCCGACTCACGCCAGCGCCTCACGCAGGAACGCCGGCATGGCGGCCGCAACGTCCGCCCGCCGGGGGAGGTTGGCCACCGCGCCCAGGCCTTCTGTCACCCGCGAGCCCACCACCGACGCGAACCGCGCCAGCTCGCGCAGGTCCTCAGCGGACGCGCGAAGCAGCGCCGCATGGTCCGCGTACAGCCGGGTGAGCCCGAAGAGCAGCGCCGCGGTGAAGCCGTCTCCGGCGCCGGTGGTGTCCACCACCCGTGCAGGCGGCGCCGAGACCTCCACCACCTGTCCGTCCCACAGGAAGGCCGCCCCCTTCTCCGCGCGGGTCACCACCGGCAACACCACGCCCAGGGCCTGCAGGTGCCGCAGAGCGGAGGGCACCTCCGAGGTCCCGGTCACGAACCCAATCTCTTCCTCCGACAGCTTCACCACCGAGCACAGAGGCAGGATCCGCCCGAGCACCGCGCGCAGCTCCGCCGGCTCCGCCCACAGGTGCAGTCTCAAGTTGGGATCACAGCAGATGATCTTCCCGGCCGCGCGCATGGCCTCCACCATGCGCAACACCGCCGCCTGCGCGTCCGGCCACAGCAACGAGTTGGTCCCGCAGTGCACCGCCCGCGCGGACCCCAGGAACGCCTCGTCCACATCGCGCGCGCCCAGGAACAGCTCCGCGGCGCGGGTCCGGTAGAACGAAAACGACCGGTCGCCGTTTTCGGTCAAGGACACGAAGACGAGCCCCGTCTTCCCTTCATCCGTCTGGCGCAGGTGCGTCACGTCCACGCCTTCGGCGCCCAGGCTCTGCCTGAGAAAATCCCCGAACTCGTCCCTCCCCACGCAGCCCACCAGCGCCGAGCGCGCGCCGAGCCTCGCCGCCCCCACCGCCACGTTCGCGGGAGAGCCGCCGGAGCAGCGGGTCCAGCGCTCGACGTCCGCGACGCGCCTGCCTGCGTGCTCGGGCAGGAAGTCCACCAGCGCTTCGCCCACGCAGATCACATCCAGCCCATCCGTCTGGTGCGCCGCCGCCATCAGTCCAGCCCCACCTGCGTCATGAACGCCACGCTCCTCAGCTTCCGGCCCAGCTGGTGCTCGATGAAGAGGTTCAGAAGCTCCCGCGCCCGCTGCCGCTGCGCCGCCGGCATGGGCGTCCGCGCGCCTTGCTGCAAGCCCCAGAGCGCGGACGCCAGCGCGCCCTCCAGGCCCACCGCGCCGCGGGTCCGCCCCTGGCACAGAAGGCACACCGCGCCGCCGTGGGAGGGGTCGAACAGCGCCCGCTCCCCCAGCGCGCCGCCGCAGACGGCGCACGCGTCGAACCGGGGCTGCAGGCCCGCCTGGGAGAGCGCCGCCAATTCGAACGCGATGAGCGAGGTGGGCCCCCGCTCCTTCCGCGACAAGCCCCCGAGGTAGTCCACCAGGGCGTCGAACAGCTCGGGGTGCGGTTCGCCCTCTCGCAGCAGCTCCCGGCACAGCTCCAGGCAATAGAGCGCGCGGGAGATGAGCCCCAGGTCCTCTCGCAGCGCGTGGAAGGTGTCCTCCACGTCCAGGGCGTCCAGCCGCCAGGTGGTGCCGCGCCGCTCCACCAGTTGCGCGCGCGAGAGCGTCCCCGGATCCATGGCGCCCGCGAAGCGCCGCTTGCTCTTGCGCGCGCCGGCGGCGAACGCGGTGAGCTTGCCCCGGTCCTTCGTGAACAGGGTCACCAGCCGGTCCGCTTCGCCGTAGTCCACGCTGGAGAGCACCACGGCGCGAAGGGCCATTCGCTCCATAGGAAGGCCCCCAGACCCGCTAGCCCTGCTGCCCCTGCCACAGGAGCAGCCCCGCCGCGGCGAGCGCCGCCGCCGCCACCACCGCCGCCGCGAGGATCTTCCAGGCGCGCGTTCTGCGGCGCCGCTCCAGCTCGATCGGCGACAGCGTGGTGGGGTCTGAAGCGTGGAGCTCTTCGTACCGGAGCACCGCGTCCTCGGGCGAGAGCCCGATCACCGTGGCGTAGGCGCGGACGTAGTTGAGGACGAAGACCCGCTCCGGCAGCCGCGCCGCCTCCCCCTGCTCGAGCGCCACCAGCACCGACCGGGGGATCTTCGTCCGCGACGAGACCTCCTCCCGGCTCATGCCCCGAAGCTCGCGCTGCTGCGTGAGGTACCGGCCAAACTCCTGGTGGTTCACGGCGGCTACCTGAGCCCGGCCGCGAGCCGGGCGCACTTGTCCTTGAGATCACCCGTGCCCGCGCGGCCCTCGCACTCGTCGAAGCGCTGCAGGGCCTCGTCGTTCTTCCCCTCGCGCGCGAGGCACAGGCCCACTTCGTAGTGGGCCTCGGCGATGTCCGGGCACCTCTCCCGGTAGCGGCCGAACCAGGTGCAGGCGTCCTCGGCCTCCTGCTGCTCCTTGTGGATGATCCCCAGGTTCCGGTAGCCGGAGCAGAAGTCGGGGTTGAGCGTCACCGCGGCCTTGATGTGCTCGATGCCCTTCTCCACGTTGCCCCGCTTGTACTCCGCCCACCCGAGGTTGCCCTGCGCGAACTCCGGGGTGCGGTAGCGCATGTCCCCCAGCGCTTCTTCGTAGAGGGCCGCCGCCTTGTCGTACTGCTGCCTGTCGAGGTGCAGATTCCCGTAGTTCACCTTCGCCTCGGTGAACGCCGGGTCCAGCTCCAGCGCCCGCTGGAAGTGCACCTGCGCCTGGTCCAGCTTGGAGAACGCGTGGTGGAAGAGGAGCCCCATGGCGTGGTGCGCCTGCGGGTTCTTCGGGTTCAGCGCCAGCGAGCGCTCGTATTCGGAGTAGGCCTCCTGCATCCGCCCCGCCTGCTGGGCCTGGATGCCGAGGTCATAGTGGATGTCCGAGGACTGGCGGTCCTTCTCCGAGATGGTGCGGCAGCCGGCCGTGATGAGCGCGGCGGCGGTGAAGACGGCGACGAGGGCGGCCCGGGTGCTGATGCGCATGGTCAGGAGGCTCTCCCTCTCCGGATGAGGAGAGGGTCGGGGTGAGGGGTCAGAAGGCGGAGAGGAGCCGGCCGAGGTGGCCGGCGGTGGAGGTGGCGGCGTCCTTGCGGGCGGTGACGCCGGCGGGTGGAGGGAGGAGCCGGGGATCCTTCTGGAAGACCGGCAGCGTCTTGAGCAGCGCGTCCTGATCCGCGAGCGGCAGCGCCCGGAAGTTCAGGTTGTCCATCATGAAGCCCATGGACTCCACGAAGGCCTGCGCGTCCTGCTCTTCGGCCGGGTACTCCTCGGCGGTGAGGTTCCGCTTCTCGGGGACGTAGACCGCGCAGTCCTGCGTCTCCGCGAGATACAGGTAGACGAACACCGCCAGCCCGGCAGACCCCCGCAGCCCCACGATGAACGCCTGCGCCGGCCCGGCCTGCTTCCCCGGCACCGCGAGGTGCGGCTGGTTGATGGACTGGAAGACCGACACCACCTGGTCCCGGCCCGCCGGCAGTCCTCGCAGCCGGTGATCTATCCCGTACACGTCCGCCTCCGTCCTTCCAGCGTCTCACCGGGTGGTGAAGGTGAACTCCTTCGACACGTCGTTGGCCTCCGCCGCCGAGGTCTTGAAGTCCACCACCGGCCTGTCGATCATCACGTGATCCCCGCCCACGTTCCCCTCCCCCACGATCACCCGGAACTGGTGCTGCGCGGACGTGCTCTTGCGCGGCCCCTCCAGCTTGGCTGCCTGCAGGGTCACGGTGTTCTTCCCCGGCTTCAGGTGCTTCGTGATCTCCGTGTAGATCTGCTCCTCGTTGTTCTTGAGCTTGCGGATCCACTTCGAGTTCACGAACACGTCGATGTCGAACCCCGTCATCCCCGGCGCGGTCTGCTCGGTGACGAGGAAGTAGCGGCGGGTGAGCGCGCCTGTGCCCACGTCCTCTTCGGCCGCCTTCGCCCGGGCGGGCGCGCCGGAGGGGTCCACGAGGTCAATCTTGTAGCCCTGCGCGTCGATGTACAGGTCCCCCTTCTCGTCGAAGCGGACCGTGACCTTCTCCAGCTTGAGGTTCTTCAGGCCCTGCACGTCGTTGATGCGGACGTCGTTCAGGTAGACGTTCTTGAGCTGGGCCCACGAAGCCGCGGGGACCAGGGCCAGTGCGAGAACAGTAGCAAAGACGATGTGGCGCATGGTGTTCCTCCCTCCCGCGGTCGAACGAAGGCTTCGGGGGGATATTTCACCGACGGTGCCCCCAGAGCAAGGAACGAAGGCGCACCGCGTCAGGGGTGCACGAGCGCCGCTTCGCCTTCGTTCAAGGCGCGCAGGGCCAAAGCCCAGTCCCCGTCCAGCCCCACGCCGTGGCGGAACCGGCGGAAGTCGCGGCGCACCAGGGCCGGATAGCGCCGGAAGGGGCCTGTGTCCCCGTTCTTGAGGAAGCGGCGCAGCTTGGTGGGCCCGGCGTTGTAGGCCATCAGGGCGAGATCCAGATCCCCGAACCGGTCATTGAGCTGCCGCAGGTACCGGATGCCGAGCCGCACGCACAGGGCGGGGTCTCCGGCCACCTCTTCCCGCGAGAGCTTCAGGCCCTCCTTCTGGGCCACGAAGTACAGGGTGGTGGGCTGGATCTGCATCAGCCCCCGCGCGCCCTTGTGGCTCACCGCGCCCTCGAGGAAGTCCGACTCCACGTCGATGACCGCGAGGATGAGCAGCGGGTCATAGCCGGCCTTCTGCGCCTCTTCGGCGATGGCCACCCCCACCTGCCGGCGCAGGGTCAAACCCAGGTCCGGCGCTCGCCGGGCGAGGACCTCGTCGATCAACTCGAAGTCGTGCGGCAGCCGCTCCTGCGCCAGCACCGACGAACCCTTCGGCTCCGGCGTGGGCGCGGGGACCGCGAAGGCGTTCAGGCGGGCGGCCCCCACCAGCGCGAGCGCCCCCAGCAGCGGGATCATCCCGCAGCGGGAGGTGAGCCCGTGCGCCAGCGCAAAGAGCCGCTCCAGCATGGCTACGCGCCGCCCCCGCCGTCCGTCTCCAGCGCCTTCACCCGCGCCTCGAGCCGGTCCAGCCGGGCGGCGATCTCCTGCAGCGCCTCCCGCCTCGGCACCTTCACCCGGGCGAAGGAGCGGGCCACCGCCTCCTCCACGCCCTTCTCCCACCCTGCCCACGTCCGCTCCACATAGTCCGCGAAAGACCGCCGGTCCTTCGCCTCTTTGTCCGCGGCGTCCGCCAAGGTGAACCTCCAGTGACCGTCCGGCGCGCAGCTGCCGGGTGGCCGGGCTTCTAAGCACAGGTGGGGGCGGGCCGTCAGCCTCCCTCACCCGGGGATGTAGGCATTTATCGCCTACCGGGCAGGACTAGTTGCGCGATTCCGCCTTGCCGGCCTTCTTGCCGACGAGCGTGTCCAGCTTCTTCGAGAGCTTCACCAGCTCCCGGTTGATCTGGTTCACCTGCGCCTGGCTGGCCACGCCCACGGTCTCGATGACGCGGGTCTGCAGCACGTTCAGCCGCTTCTGGACTTCGGTGGAGGCCTGGGTCGCCTTCTTGCCCAGCTTCTTCGCCTCCTTCACCTGATCCAGCCCCTGCAGCCGGCCCAGGAGCGCCTCCACCTCCTTGCGCGACTTCTGGCCCCGCTCGATGAGGTTCTCGAGCACCTTCTGGGCCTCCGCCTCCAGCGCGTACAGCCGCTTCTGCGCGTCGTCGATCTGCTCCTTCACAAACCCGCCCAGCTCGCGCCTGGGGGCCGCCGCGCCGTTCGTCTTCTTCGTCGCCATGTCTCTCTCCTCATGTGGGGGACCGGTGTAGGTCACTGAACCACGAGATGAGTAACGCAGCGCGCCATTGCTGTCAACGCGACGCGTCACAAACGAAAAGCCGCCCGGGTGGGTAGTCCCGGGCGGCTTCGTCTGCTTCAGCGTCTATGTGCCCAGACCGGACCGCCGGCCCTGCTGGGTGCGGCTCAGGCGACGCCGGTTTCGGAGCCACCCCGCTCGGGGCCGCCCGCGGACAGGGGCGGCGGCAGGCCGGCCTCGCCGTGGGTGGCGGCCAGCGCGGCCTCCATGTCCTCGATCTCGTCCGCCGGGCTCT
>CAZQVZ010000082.1:0-17465 GCA_964596895.1 uncultured Myxococcaceae bacterium | reverse complement strand
CCACGTCCGCGTCGTGGCGCAGGTACTTCAAGGTCCGGGGCGTGGCGCGCATCAGGCCCTGCGAGCTCACCAGCTCGGTGGGGCAGAGGGCAGCGCCCATCTGGAAGGCGATGACCCGGAAGGGCATCTCGCTGACGCCGGCCATGGGCGCGAGGATCCAGGGGTTGGGCAGGCTGTAGGGGCCAATGGAGCGGGGCTGAGACATCGGGCAGGCCACATAACCCACGAGGGGTGCTGTCGCACAGGGGACGTGGCACTGGCCGAAAGGTGTGCCGGGGAGGTGGCGTCCTGCCTCCGCGCCGTTAACTTGCCGCCATGCTGCGGTTCCGCGTTGGCTCCATCCCGGTCGAGGTCCGGCCCACCCACCTGCTCATCGGCGCGCTCATCGCGTGGTCCTGGGTGCCCGCGGTGCGCGCGGGTGAGTTGCACCTGGCGCTGCTCGGTCTTCTGGGCGGCATCTTCGTGGTGTTCGTCTCCATCCTCGTCCACGAGTTGGGGCACGCCACCGTCGCCCGGCTGTACGGCTACCAGCCGGAGATCGTCATCGAGTGGTTTGGCGGGCACACCCAGCCCAACGCCCCCGGCCCCATCCCGTGGCTGAAGGACGTGTTGCTCACCTTTGCAGGCCCGCTGTTCGGCTTCGGGCTGGGGGTGGTCTCCGCCGTCGCGTTCTTCGTCCTCGGGGCAGACCTCCAGGCGTCGCTCGAGCAAAGTCCGAGCGCACCCCTCCTCCATCAGATCCTCTTCGTGTTCATGGCCGCCAACGTCCTGTGGGCCGTCCTGAACCTGATGCCCGTCCTCCCGCTGGATGGCGGGCGCATCTCGCACGCGGTGCTCACCCGCATCTTCGGCCGCCATGGCGTCCTCTTCTCCCAGGGAATCGCGCTGCTCATCTGCGTGGGGCTGGTGACGTGGGGCGCGCGCACCGGGTCGATGATCCTGGCCATCTTCTTTGCCCTGTGGGGCTGGCAGGCGGTGAAGCTGCTGGTGGCGTACTTCAAGGGGGGCAGCGGCAGCGCGCTCACCCCGCCGCCGTCCGACCTGGCGTTCGCGCAGGCGGCGGCGCTCTTCCACCAGGGGAGCTACACCGACGCGCGGAGGGCGGCCGAGCAGGCGCTCGAGAAGGACACCACCCGTGACGCCGCCGGGCGGCTGCACCACCTCCTCGGGTGGGTGGCCGTGAAGGAAGGTCGAGGCGCGGACGCGCTGGACCACTTCGCCCGGGTGGACACCCACACGGTTGAACCGCACGCGCTCGCGGCCGCGCACTCGCTGGCTGGAGACGACCTGCGCGCGCTTCCCCTGTGGGAGCTCTCCTACCGCACCGCCAGGGACAGGACGCTGCTGCACGAATGGGCAGGGGCGCTGATCCGCCAGGGGCGGGCCTCCGAAGCCCGGCGGATGCAGGGGGTGGACCTGCTCGAGGCCTACCGTGCGGCGGAGTCCGTGCTCCTGCAGCGAGGCCAATACGCGGACGCCGCGCGCCTGGGCGAAGAGGCCCTTCGAGAGGTCCCGCGGCCGGAGCTCGCGTACAACGCCGCTTGCGCGTGGGCGCGGGCAGGGGACCCAGGCTCGGCGCAGCGGCTGCTGGAGCGCGCGGCGGAGCTCGGCTTTCGCGACGCGTCATTCGCGAGACAGGATCCGGACCTCGCCGCGGTGCGCCAAAGCCCCTGGTTCGACGCGTGGTCGGAGCGCCTGCAGGGATCTGCGGCGCGCTGACAAAGCGGTGACAGAGGCAGGTGTTGATCGGGCTCAAGGATGCGCAACTTCAGCGGCGCATTCGGAGATCTGACGTGAACGACACCACTGCCACTGCCAAGAACGCCGCCGCCGTCCCTGAAGAAGAGAAGCTCGACTTCGTGGGCAGCATCCCCTTCTTCCTCATCCACCTTGCCTGCTTCGCGGCCATCTGGACCGGTGTGTCCTGGCAGTCCGTCGCCGTGTGCATCGGGCTGTACTACGTGCGGATGATCATCCTGACCATCGCGTACCACCGGTACTTCTCGCACCGCACCTTCAAGACAGGCCGGGTCTTCCAGTTCCTCCTGGCGGTGGGCGCCACCCTGTCCGCGCAGAAGGGCGTGCTCTGGTGGGCGGCGCATCACCGGCACCACCACCGCGAATCGGACCAGGTGAACGACGTCCACTCGCCGGTGCAGAAGGGCTTCTGGTTCAGCCACGTGGGCTGGATCCTCTGCCGCAAGTACAGCGCCACGAAGTTCGAGAGCATCAAGGACTTCGCCCGCTTCCCGGAGCTGGTCTGGCTGGACAAGCTCTCGCTTCTGCCCCCCACCCTGCTCGGCGTGGCCATGTGGTGGTTCGGCGGCTGGGAGATGCTGGTGGTGGGCTTCCTCTGGAGCACCGTGCTGCTGTGGCACGGCACCTTCACCATCAACTCGCTGAGCCACGTGTTCGGCCGGCGGCGCTACAAGACCACCGACACCAGCCGCAACAACTGGCTGCTCGCCCTCATCACCTGCGGCGAAGGCTGGCACAACAACCACCACTACCATCAGAACACCGCCAACCAGGGCTGGTTCTGGTGGGAGGTGGACGTGAGCTTCTACGTGCTCAAGGTCCTCTCGTGGGTGGGGTTGGTGAAGGACCTGCGGCTGCCGTCGGACGCCGTGAAGTACGCGCACCTCAAGTACACCGAAGAGGAGCGCAGGGAGCTCGCGCGCGGCGGGCTGGTGCTGAACCCCACCGGCAAGCTGCTGGAGAAGGGCAAGCGCTCGGTGCGTGACGCGCTGGCGGCCGCGCAGGACGCGCTGCCCACCGCCGGCCCCGCGCCGCAGCCGCTCCTGAAGCGCCGTTAGCCGCAGCTCCCCCGAGCTCCGCAGGAAACCCGCGCCGGGTTCAAAGCCGCTCTCCGCATGAGCCGGCCTTTGGACCCGGCGCAGCCTTTGCGGGTGCCCGCACCCCCTGCGCAGCCCGCGCGCTGATCCGCCCTTCTCCCAGAGGGAGCGGACCCGGCACGGTCGTTGCCTTGTGCCACTCCGGCGCACTTCGCGCCGAAAGGTGGCGTCCCAATGAAGCAGCTCGAGCGGCTGGCCGCTGCGCGTGATCAGGCACGGCTGGAGCTTCACCTGGCGAGCATGGAGGCGAAGGACGCGTGGGCGCGCGTGGAGCCCCGCGTGGACGACGTCCTCAGGCTCGCCAGCGACGTGTCGGATCTCTCACGTCAGGCGGTGGAGGAGATCCTCCAGAAGGTGGAGACCTTCCGCAGGACGCTCGCGCACCGGGAGCGGCATCCCCACGCTTGAGGAGGCGCCCATGCCCTTGCCCCGAGGAGCTTTGCCCGTGAGCCCTGCCGACAGCGAGCCGACGATCGCCGAATACATGACCCCGAGCCCCCATTCGGTGGCGGTGGACCGGTCTTTGGCAGACGCCCACCGGCTGATGCGCCAGCACCGCATCCGCCACCTGCCGGTGCTCGAAGGCGGGCGCCTGGTGGGCATCGTCACCGAGCGGGACCTGCACCTGCTGGAGACGCTCCAGGAGGTGGACCAGGCCGAGGTGGAGATTGAAGAGGCGATGAGCCCGGACGTGTACGTGGTCCGGCCCGAAACGCCGCTGCTCGAGGTGGCGCTGCAGATGTGGAAGAAGAAGTACGGGTCTGCGGTGGTGATGAACGGCAAAGAGGTCGTCGGCGTCTTCACCACGGTGGACGCGCTGCGCGCGCTGGCCACGCTCATCGCCCGCAAGGGGCCGCCTCGCAAGAAGCGCCCGGCGCGAAAGGCCCCCACCCGTCCGGCCGCGCGCCGCACCCGGGCGAAGCGTTGAGGCCCCCCGCCATGCCCCTCGAACCCAGCCCCCATCCCGGTCCCAGTTCTCACGACGCCGCGGTGCTGTGTGAGCGCGCGGCGGAGCTCCTCACCCTCCAGCGCGCCAGCGCCCAGCGTGCCGGCGAGTGGCGCACGGCGGCCACCGCGCTCCGCGTCTTCGCCGGGTCTCTGGCGGAGGTGCTCGACGAAGGCGGCGCGGCGGGGCTGGAGGCCGCGCTCGGCGTGAGCCCCGGGGTGGCGGCGTCATTGCGCGAGTGGGCGGTGACCGGACGGCTGCGCGGGCTGGAGCGGCTCGAGGGCCTGGTGTCCCCGGAGGACCTCTTCACCACGGTGCCCGGCATGGCCACCGCGCTCGCCCACGCCGCGCACCAGCGCCTGGGCGTGGAGACGCTGGAGGAGCTGGAGGTGTGCGCGAAGGACGGGCGGCTCGCGCGGGTGCCCGGCTTCGGCCCGCGGCGGGTGCGGGTGGTGAGCGCGGCCCTGACCGCCCTGCTGGATGCGTCCGGGCGCCGCCGCAGAAAGGATGGTCCCCGTCCGCCCGTCCCGGTGCTCCTCGAGGTGGACCGGGCCTACCGGGCGGGCTCAGAGAAGGGCGCCCTGCACCGCATCGCCCCCCGGCGCTTCAACCCGGCGCGCGAGGCGTGGCTGCCCATCCTCCACCTCGAGCAGGACGGCTGGCTCTTCAGCGCCATGTACTCGAACACGCGGCGCGCGCATGACCTCGGGCGCACGCGGGACTGGGTGGTCATCTACTTCGAGCAGGGCCACCTCGAAGGCCAGTGCACGGTGCTCACCGACGCGCGGGGCCCCACCACCGGCCGCAGGGTCATCCGCGGGCGCGAAGGCGACTGCCGCGCGCACTACGCCCGCGCCGCCGAGCAGCGGCCGCCGGTCCCCGCCATCCCCCCGTCCCTTCCGCTCGTCGCCTCCGGAGCTTGAGCTAGACGAAAGGAGTGGTCATGCGCGCATCCCGCCTGCTCTTGCCCGCGCTCGCGCTGGCGTTGTGGGCGCAGGGTGCGCCGCGCGCCGGGGGCACCGAGGCCGTACCCGAGCGCCTGCCCGACGGCGTCCGACTGGCGCTGAAGAAGAAGATGGGCCGGCACGCGCAGGACATGACCCACCTGGTCACCGCGGTGACCCGGCTCTCGCGCGAGGACGCCGCGGCGCTGGCCACCCGCATCGCCGAGGAGCCGCGGCTGTCGCGCCCTGTGGCCGGCGGCGAAGAGGACGTGAACGCGCTCTTGCCGGAGCGCTTCTTCCAACTGCAGAACGAGGTCCACGTCATCGCCACGCAGCTCGCCGAGGCCGCGGCGGCCGGGGACGACGTGGCGCTCGGGCGGGCCTTCGGGCGGCTCGCCGAGTCCTGTGTCTCCTGTCACGCCTGGACCCTCCCGGAGGAGCGCTGAGCCATGTACACGGTCGAAGACCTGATGACGCGGGACGTGGTGACGCTGCGCGAAACGGACGACCTCGCCTTCGCGGACAACGTCTTCCAGTTGGGGCGGCTGCGGCACCTGCCGGTGGTGGACGCCGAAGGCCGGCTCACCGGGCTCGTCACCCACCGGGACCTGCTGCGGTGCTTCGCGCTGCGCGGGGAGTACCGCGGCCGGGCCACCTTCGCGCGGGACATGATGACCGCGGCGGTGGCGGCCGTGCACCCGGACACGCGGCTGCGAGATGCCTTGAACCTCATGCTGGAGAGCAAGTTCGGCTGCCTGCCGGTGCTGGACGCCGAGCGCCGGCTGGTGGGCATCCTCACCGAAGCGGACCTGGTGCGCTTCGCCTCCGAGCTGGTGGACGAGCTGGACAACCTGTCCGAACAGCTCGACCCGCTCGCGCACTGACGCATCACCCTCCGCAAGTCCGCGCAGGAATTGCGCGCAGGACGTTTGCCCCCGCGGCGGTTGCGGTGGCCGGCGCCTTGCTTCATCGGGGGGTATGGACTCCCCGCTGAACCCCCTGTTCCGCCCGCGCTCGGTGGCGGTGGTGGGCGCCTCGAGATCCCCGCGCAGCGTGGGCGGCGCCGTGTTCCGGAACCTCCTGCGGGCAGGGTTTTGTGGACCTGTGTATCCGGTCAACCCGCGCGCGCCCTTCGTGCAGTCCATCCGCGCGTGGCCCAGCCTTTCCTCGCTCCCCGAGCGTCCGGACCTGGTGGTGGTGGCCGTGCCCGCGGCCGACGTGCCGGCGGTGGTCCGCGAGGCGGCGAGCCTGAAGGTCCCTTCGGCGGTGGTGCTGACGGCGGGCTTCGGTGAGACCGGCCCTGAGGGGCGGGCGGCGGAGCGGGACCTGCGGGAGGTGGCGCGGGCCCACGGCATGCGGCTCTTGGGGCCCAACTGCCTGGGCGTCCTGAACCCGGACCCCGCGGTGCGGCTGGACGCCACCTTCGCGACAACGGTGCCGCCGCACGGCAACATCGCCTTCGCCTCGCAGTCGGGCGCGGTGGGGCTGGCCGCGTTGGACTACGCGGCGGACCTCGGCATCGGCTTCTCGGCGTTCGCCTCTTTGGGCAACAAGGCGGACATCTCCGGCAACGACATCCTCGAGCACTTCGAGCACGAGGAAGCGACGCGGGTGGTGCTCCTGTACCTGGAGTCCTTCGGCAACCCGCTCAAGTTCCGCGAGGTGGCCGCGCGGGTGGGGCGGCGCAAGCCCATCGCCCTGGTGAAGAGCGGCCGGTCCGGCGCCGGCGCTCGCGCGGCGGGTTCGCACACCGGCGCGCTCTCCGGCCCCGACGCCGCCATCACCGCCCTGTGCGCGCAGAGCGGCGTCATCCGCGCCGACACCCTGGAGCAGCTCTTCGACGTGGCCACGCTCCTCGCCGGGCAGCCGTTGGCGGAAGGCCGGCGGGTGGTGGTGGTCACCAACGCCGGCGGGCCGGGCATCCTCGCCGCGGACGCGCTGGAGGCGAACGGGCTTCTGTGCCCGCCGTTGAGCGGGAGCACCCAGGCGGCGCTGCGCGGCGTGCTGCGGGATGCGGCCTCGGTGCAGAACCCGGTGGACGTGCTCGCGGACACCGACGCCGCCACCTACGGGCGCGCGCTGGCGCTGGCGGCGGCGGACCCGGAGGTCCACGCGGTGCTGGCCCTGTACGTCCCGCCCATCACCGGGGACGCGTTGGCTGTGGCCACCGAGATCGTCCGGGTGGCGGAGGCCACGCCGAAGCCGGTGTTGGGCTGCTTCGTGGGCACCTTCGGCGTGGAGGAGGCGCAAGAGGCGCTGCGGCGGGCGCACGTGCCCTGCTACCGCTTCCCCGAAGCGCCTGCCCGCGCCCTGGCGCTGGCCACCACCTACGCGGAGTGGCGAGGCGAACCCAACGACACGCCCGGCGCGGTGCCCAGCGCGCCGGCGGCGGCGAAGCAGGTGCTCCTGCGCGCGCGGAAGGCGCTCGGCAACAGCGGCGGCTGGCTGGAGCCCGCGCTGTGCGAGGCCTTCGCAGAGGCGTGGAACCTGCCCCTGGTCGCCTCCCGGCGGGTGGACCCCACCCCGGAGGCGGCGGTGGCGGCGGCCTCTGCGCTGGGCTTCCCGGTGGTGCTCAAGGCGGACGTGTCGGGGCTGGTGCACAAGACCGAGGCGAAGGCGGTGGCGCTGCGGCTGTCGGACGCCGCGCTGGTGCGCAAGGCGGCAGAGCGGATGGCGAGGCTGGAGCCTGTGGCCTTCCTCGTCCAGCAGGAGGTGACGGACGGCGAGGAGTGGCTGGTGGGGGCGGTGAGAGATCCGTCCTGGGGCCCTCTGGTGACGGTGGGCGCAGGCGGCATCCGCACCGAGCTCATCCGCGACGTGCACCAGCGCCTGGCACCGCTCTCCGCGCGCGACCTGCAGGCGCTGGTGGAGACCCCGCGCATCGGCAAGACGCTGCGGGGCTGGCGCCGGCTGCCGGTGGGAGACGAGGAGGCGCTCATCCACTTCGTCCGCACCCTGGCGAACGCGGCCTGCGCGCACCCGGAGGTGTCAGAGCTCGAGGTCAACCCGGTGCGGGTCCGCGCGGCAGGCGAAGGCGCGGTGGGGCTCGACCTGCGCATCCACCTCTCCCCCTTGCACCTGTGAGCCTCTGACGCCATGGGCCCCCACGCCTACGCCCGGAGGTACGCCTTCCTGGGGATGGCCGTGGCGCTGGGGGCGCCCCTGGGGTGGCTGGGGCTGCGGCTCCTCGGCGGCGGGTGGACGCTCGCGGCGCTGGGCGAAGAGGTGTGGGCGAACCTCCCGCTGTACGCGTACCTCACCGGCGCCACGGTGGCCGCCTTCGCAGGCTTCGGGGCGCTGGCCGGGGCGCGCGCAGACCGGCTGTGGCGGCGGAACGCGGAGCTCGCCGAACTGTCGATGACCGACGCGCTGACCGGCCTGAAGAACCGCCGGTACTTCCACCACCGGCTCACGGCGGAGTGCGGCCGCGCGGACCGGGAGGCTTCGCCTCTGGGGCTGGTCCTGGTGGACCTCGACCACTTCAAGGACGTGAACGACCGGCAGGGGCACCCCTTCGGAGACCGGGCGCTGCAGCACGCGGCGCGGCTCATCCTCGCCGGTGCGCGCTCCTTCGACGTGCCCTGCCGCATCGGTGGGGAGGAGTTCGCCATCGTGTGCCCGGGCACCACGCTGGCGGACGCAGCGGGAGTGGCCGAGCGCATCCGCCTCTCTCTCGAGCAGACGCCGCTGGTCGAAGGCGAGGTCAAAGAGCGGGTCACCGCCTCCTTCGGCGTGGCGGTGCGAAGGCCCCTCGTGCCACAGGACGCCGCGCTCCGCGCCGCGGACGAGGCGCTGTACCGGGCCAAGGCCTCAGGCCGCAACCGCGTGGAGGCGGCGGTCTCCGTCCGCCCCCGGATGCAGCCGCACTGAGGCCTCCGAGAAGCCCTCGCCGCGCAGGCCTTGCGCGTCTGCGGCGATGGAGCCGGCTGAGGAACGCGTGGAACGGCCTTTGCTGTCTTCGTGCCGCATGCACAAGCGCATCGTCGAGAACCTGCTCAACTCCCCCGAAGCGTGCGACGTGCGGGTGATGCGGACAACGCCCCCGAAGCCGAGGCCGGACGGCGGCGCCCGGCAGTCCCTCCCCGCGCCGAACAACGACCTGGAGGTGGAGCTGGCGCTGCAGCGCGCCGAGCTTCTGGAGCGGGCGCACGCGCTGCCCGCCATCTGGCTGACCTGACGGCCGCTCAGGTCGCCAGGGACGGCGGGGGCGGTGGCGGCTGGGCTGGGAGGCGGGCCCGGCGGCGCGCGGCGATGAGCGGCGGCAGGGCCAGGGCGAGGATGGCGCTGGTGACCAGGGCCGCGCCGGCGAGCTCCTGCACATCCGGGAAGTCCCTGCGCCCGAGCGCGTAGAGGGAGAAGCCCGCCACCACGCCGGCGATGATGCTGGAGGCGCGGTTCACCGGCACGCAGAAGGAGTTCTCGCGCTTGTTGAGCAGGATGAACGCGCCGAACACGCCGGTGAGCTGGGAGAGCACGCCGATGATGATGAGCGGCAGCACATAGCCGGTGCTGAAGAGATCGGTGAAGCCGCTGCGAAGCTCCAGCATCCCCGGCGTGGCGCCGATGAAGGCGAGCACCGCCAGCACCAGCACGATGGCGGGCGTGGCCACGAGCTGCTCCTCCACGAAGTAGCGGCGCGAGTCCTTCGGGTCTTCGGACTTCGCCAGCCGGCTCATGAAGCGAAGCCGGATGAAGTACGCGGCGAGGTAGGCGGCCACGTCCAGCGCCGCCACCAGGGTGATGCGCAGATCCGCCCTGCCCCACACCGCCACCACCAGCGCCGCCAGGGTGAGGCCCAGCGCCGCCCAGGACGTGGCGCGCACCTTGCGGCGGCTGACCGCGTCCACCACGGGGGCGAGGATGAGCACGCCGCCGCGCATCAGCAGCATCATGAAGACGATGGACGCGCCGTCGAACGTGTAGGCCAGCGTGGTGGTGCCGATGATGGCGGCGGTGCACAACCCGGACAGCAGGGTCCACCGCCCCGGCAGGGGCACCCGCATGCCGCCCACCTGCACCCGGCCCGCGTCCCGCCACCAGCCCGACACGGAGATGAAGACGATCATCCCCACCAGGGACGCCAGGGTGGTCAACGGCAGCACCTGAAGCCCCGTCAGCGAGCCCTCGCCGCTGGTGACCGCCTTGGTCATGGCGCTGTAGGGCGCGTACGCGGCGAAGTAACCAAAGGCCCACAACCAGATGGACCACTCGGCGAAGCGCGCGGCGCGGGTCTGCTTCGACTCGGACATGGACGGAGACGTCATGGACCTGGCCTCGGGGGTGTGGCCTCAAAGGCCGCGAAAGCGTTGGATTATTCCTCAGATCTCGCGCCACGCCATTCCGGGGGGCGGCTTTGCGAGCAGGCGTTCGTCCGTCGGACGCTTTCCGGGCAGGCCCGCCCTATGCACCTTACGGAGGGTCGGAGGTCACCATGAAGCGGATCGTCTGTGCATTTGATGGGTCGGACCCCGCCATGAAGGCGGCAGAGGCGGCGGCGGACATGGCGCGGCGGTTCGACGCGGAGCTGTTCCTCGTCTACGTGGTGGAGCCGTACGCGCCCCCTGTGGACCTGCCGGGCATCTCCTTCATCGACTGGGTGGAGCCGCACAAGAAGGCGGGCACGCGCCTCACCGCGGACGCCGCGGCTCACCTCGCCGAGCGCTTCGGGATGAAGCCCGAGATTGAAATCCGCGTGGGCAGCCCGGCGAACGAGGTGGTGGCGTTCGCCGCCGACAAGCAGGCGGACCTGATCGTCGTGGGCAGCCGGGGGCACGGCGCCGTCAAGCGCATGCTCCTGGGCAGCGTGGCTGACCGCGTGGTGCACCTCTCCCACGGGCCGGTCTTCGTGGTGCGCTGAGACGGCATCGGGTCTGGGGCCTCGCAGGGCGGGTCAGGGCTTTCGGTCAGTGGACGACGAGCACTGGCCGCGCGCACCCGTGCAGCAGCCGGTCCGAGACGCTCCCCAGAAGCGAGCGGACCACCTTCCCGCGGCCTCTGGAGCCCACCACCACCACGTCCACCTCGAGCTCTTCGGCCAGGGCGCTCAGGCACTCGCCGGGCACGCCGCGGACCACCCGCGTCTCCACGCGGTCAGCGGGGACGCGGACGCGCTCCTGGGCGGCGGTGAGCAGCCGCGAGGCGCCGCGCTCCACCGCCTCTTCGAAGGGGTGGAAGATCTGATCTTCGTCTTCGGGTCTGGGCGGGCACGCGTGGACGATGACCAGGCGGGCCTCGTGGACGCGGGCGAGCTCCGCCGCCAGCCGCAGCGCACGCTCGGCGGCGTCCGACCCGTCGATGGCCACCATCACCTGGCGCCAGTCCTGTGTCAGATCCCACATCTGCGCCTTCAAGCTGCAGCGTGCGTGCCGCCCTGGCACCCTGTGCAGAGGGGAAGGGGGTGGCCGCAGAAGTTGCGCGGCCCCACGGCTGCGCTCCCTCTGAGAGGGCGTGGCACGCGTCTTCCATGGCTTCTGCCTCGGGGGCTTGAACGACCCGCAGTGCGAACGGAGGCAGCACACGTGAACCCGGCCCAGATCACCTTCCGCGGCATGGACGTCAGCGAAGCGCTCTCGGAGCACATCCGAGACCAGTACGAGAAGCTCTTCCGCTTCAACGAGCGCATCACCTCCTGCCACGTGGTGGTGGAGCAGCCGCACCGGCACAAGCAGAAGGGGCGCGCCTTCGAGGTGCGCCTGACGCTCACGCTCCCCGGCCACGAGGTGGCGGTGACGCGCGGCCACGAGGAGGTACAGGAGAACCCGTACGCGCTGGTGGACGAGCTCTTCAAGGCGGCGCGGCGCATGCTCACCGGACTCGCCGGAAAGCGGCAGGCGCGCAGGACCGAGCCCTCCCTGGAGGTGCTCGAGCCGGCGCAGGAGGTCGCTGTCGGGAACCTCGGCTAAGCTGGCGGCCCCTACGCCCGGCGCTTGACCTCGTTGGGCAACGGCTCGCCAGCGGCGAAGGCGCGGACGTTCTCCAGGGTGGTCTCGGCGATGTTGTGCAGCGCCTCGCGGGTGAGGAACGCCTGGTGCGCCGTGATGACCACGTTGGGGAAGGTGAGCAGGCGCGCGAGCACGTCGTCCTGGAGCACCTGGTCCGACAGGTCGTGGAAGAAGATGCCCTCCTCCTCCTCGTAGACGTCGAGCCCCGCGGCGCCGACCTGGCCGCTCTTGAGGCCGGTCACCAGCGCCTTGGTGTCGATGAGGGCGCCGCGGCCGGTGTTGAGCAGCATCACCCCGCGCTTCATGGTGCCCAGCGCCCGCTCATTGATGATGTGGCGGGTCTGCGGCGTCAGCGGCACGTGCAGGCTGATGACGTCCGACTCCGCGTACAGCGTGTCCAGGGGGACGTACTGCACGCCCTTCGCGCGCAGGGCGGCGTCTTCCTTCAGGTCGTAGGCGAGCACCCGGCAGCCGAAGCCCAGGAAGATGCTCGCGCAGGCGGCGCCAATCTTCCCGGTGCCCACCAGCCCCACCGTCCGTCCATGGAAGTCGAAGCCCACCAGCCCTTCGAGCGAGAAGTTCATCTCGCGGACGCGGTTCCAGGCCCGGTGCAGGTGGCGGTTGAGCATCATGGCCAGCGCCACCGTGTGTTCGGCCACCGCGTACGGCGAGTACTCCGGCACCCGCACCACGGTGAGCCCCAGCGCCTCCGCGCGGTCGAGGTCGACATGGTTGAAGCCCGCGGAGCGCAGGGCAATCAGCCGGACCCCGCGCTCGTGCAGGCCTTCGAGGACCTCCGCGTCCAGCCGGTCGTTCACGAAGGCGCAGACCGCGCCGTGCCCCTCCGCCAGCACCGCGGTGGCGGCGGTGAGCCGCGGCTCCAGCCAGGAGATCTCGTGTCCGAAGGCCGCGTTGGCGGCTTCGAACGAGGCCCGGTCGAACCGGTGGGTGTCAAAGAAGGCGATCTTCATCTGCGGCTTGCTCCGAATTCCGTGAGGGGGTGCCCGCTGACGCGGGTGAGGTCCGCGCAATTTGTGCGCCGGCAGGGCGGCCGGGCGCAATGGCTGCGTTCGCCCGAAAACAGGTGGAGAACATCCCCCGGTGTTGGCTACTAGGGGGCATGGCGGAGTCCTTGTTCGACGAGCTGAAGCGGTACGTGGGGTGGAGCGAAGAGGAGGAGCAGACGCTCCGAGCCCTGCATCCGGTGCTCGCGCCGCACTTCAAGGACATGGCCCACGTCTTCTACCAGCGCATCCTCGATCACACCGAGGCCCGCGCAGCGCTGGAGGGCGGCGAGAGCGTGGTGGGCCGGCTGAAGGTCACCTTGATGGCGTGGATGGACCGGCTGCTCACCGGCCCGTGGGACGAGGAGTACTACGAGGTGCGCTGCCGCATTGGCCGGGTGCACGTGCGCATCGCCCTGCCCCAGCACTACATGTTCGGGGCCATGAACGTCTTGCGCGAGGAGATGCGCGCCATCGTGGCGCGGGAGCTGCCGGAGACGCGGTGGCAGACGTCCATGTCTGCCATCAGCAAGATCCTCGACCTCGAGCTGGCCATCATGCTCCACACCTACCGCGAAGACCTGCTCTCCGCACAGGCGCGCACCGAGCGCCTGGCGACCTTCGGGCAGCTCGTCGGGTCCATTGGTCACGAGCTGCGCAACCCCCTCGGCGTCATCGAGACCTCCTTGTTCATCCTCAAGAACCGGGTGGGCGAAGACGAGCGGGTGCACAAGCACCTGGGCCGCATCGGTGAGCAGCTGCAGATCTCCAACAGCATCATCACGAAGCTCCTGGACATGATCCGGGACCGGCCGCTGATGCGAGAGCGGCTGAACCTGGGCTCGCTCCTGGACGAGGTGCGGGCGGCGGTGAAGCTGCCGGAGGAGGTGGCGCTGCTCATCACCCTGCCCGCCTCCCTGCCCGAGATAGAGGGAGATCCGGTGCAGCTGCGCCAGGTGTTCGTGAACCTGGTGGAGAACGCGGTGGCCGCCGCCTCCCCGAAGGGCGAGGTCCTGGTGCGCGGAGAGTTCGACGACGGGCGGGTGAAGCTCCACGTGGAGGACACCGGCCCCGGCGTGGACCCCTCCATCCGGCGGCGCCTGTTCGAGCCGTTGGTCACCACCAGGGACAAGGGCATTGGCCTCGGGCTGGCCCTGGTCAAGCGCATCGTCGAGCGGCACGCCGGCGTCATCAGCTACGCGCCCCGGCACGGCGGCGGCGCCCACTTCACCCTCAACTTCCCGCCCGCGGCAGACCCGGGCGCCTGAGGAGCCATGCGGCACTACCTCCTGGTGGACGACAACCGCGCCTTCGCCGACAACGTGGCGGAGATCATCCGCGACGAAGGCGACGAGGTCAGCGTGGTGACCAGCGGGCTGGAGGCCCTGGCCCTGGTGCGCAAGCAGCGCTTCGACGCCATGCTCACCGACATGCGGATGCCGGTGATGACCGGCGCGGAGCTGGTGCACCAGACCCGCCGCGCGGATCCGGGGCTGCCGGCCATGGTGGTCACCGCCTACTCGGGAGACGAAGACCTGCGCATCGCGCGGCAGGAGGGTCTATTGGCGGTGCTGCAGAAGCCGGTGCCGGTGGAGAAGCTGCTCTCGCACCTCGCGCGCGCGCGGCGGGGCGGGCTGGTGGTGGTGGTGGAAGATGACCTGATGCTCGCGGACAACCTCACCGAGGCCCTGTGTGAGCGCGGCTTCACCTCGGTGAGCGCACACTCGGTTCAGGACACCGAACGGCTGGGGCAGCTTCAGCCCTTCGCCGCGGTGGTGGACATGCGGGTGCCCGGCGGCCCGGACGGCGAGGCGGCGAGGACCGTCTCCGCGCGCTTCCCCGGCCTGCCGCAGCTGGTCATCACCGCGCACGACCCGCAGGCCGCGGGCTCGGGCGGTGAGACGCGCGTCTTCCACAAGCCGTTCGACACCGCCGTGCTGATGGACGAACTGGAGCGGCTGTACGCCGCGAGGACCGCCGCGTGAGCCCCACCACCACCCCTGGCGGCACCGCCCCTGCCAACGCCGCCGTCGCCCCGCCGCGGGTGCTCGTCATCGACGACAACCAGCGGATGACCGACAACCTCCAGGAGATCCTCGAGGACGCAGGCTACGTGGTCTCCACCGCGCACAGCTGCGCGGAGGCGCGCAAGCAGGCCGAATGGCCATGGGACGTGGCGCTGTTGGACCTGAAGCTGCCGGACGGAGACGGCACCTCGCTCGCGGTGGAGCTCAAGGAGTCCAACCCGGACGGCGAGGTGGTGCTGCTCACCGGCTATGGCACCGTGGAGTCCGCCGCCGCGGCGGTGAGGGCGGGCGCCTGCGCGTACCTGCTCAAGCCCTGCGCCACGCCGGAGCTGCTGCTCACCGTGGAGCAGGCGATGCGGCAGGTGCGGCTGAAGCTGGACAAGCGGGAGCTGGGCCGGCGGGCCACGGTGGCGGAGAAGCTCGCCGCGGTGGGCACCATGACCGCCGGGCTCTCGCATGAGATCCGCAACCCCCTGAACTCGGCGTCCCTGCAGCTCACGGTGCTCGAGCGCCGGGTGAAGAAGCTGGAGGCCGGGGTGCAGGGCCCCCTGCTCGAGCCCATCACCCTGGTGAGGGATGAGATCCGCCGGCTGGACCAACTGCTGGAGGACTTCCTGCAGCTCGCGCGGCCGCGGGAGTTCCGGGCGAAGGCGGTGGACCTCAACGGGCTCGTCACCCGCATCCTCGACTTCATGAGCGAAGACGCCGAGCGCCGGCAGGTGACGCTGGTGCGGGACCTGCAGGACGTGCCGCCTGCGCGCGGAGACGACGAGCGGCTGCGCCAGGTGGTGATGAACCTCGCCCTGAACGCGCTGGACGCGGCGAAGGCCGAAGGCGGCCTGGTGCGCCTGTCCACCCGCCCGTCCCACGCCGAGGTCATCCTCGCCATCGAAGACAACGGCCCGGGCGTGCCAGAGGAGATGGCCAACCGCATCTTCGAGCCGTTCTTCACCACCAAGGCCCAGGGCTCCGGGCTGGGGCTGCCCATCTGCCACGCGATCATCACCCAGCACGGCGGGCAGATCGCCGTGCAGCGCTCACCCGAAGGTGGGGCGCGGTTCGAGATCCGCCTGCCGGTGCACCGGTAGCGGCCCTCTCCCAGCGCGAGAGGGGCTTCAGGGGGAAGGCGTGGTGCGGCGCCGCAGGTAGCGCCCCACGGTGTTGAGCAGGTCCGCCAGGTTCACCGGCTTGCAGAGGAAGTCGGACGCGCCTGCCTGGTGCGCCATGTCGTGCAGGCGCTGCTCTTCGAGCGCGGAGACGAAGACCACCGGCACGTCGTACAGCTCCACGTCCGCGCGCATCACCCGGCAGATCTCCACGCCGTCCATCCCCGGCATCAGGACGTCGAGCAGCACCAGCCGCGGAGAGAGCGCCCGGATGAGGTTCAGGGCTTCGTCACCGCGCCGCGCGGTCTGCACCCCGTAGCCGTGGCGCTCCAGCGCCAGCTTGAGGAAGGAGAGGATCTCCGGCTCGTCGTCGGCCACCACCACGTGGCCTTCGCCGTCGCCCGAGCGCGCATCCAGCATCCGGTTGACGCTGTCGGTGATGCGCTCGCGCGTCTCGTCCGACAGGTCCATGAACCGCAGGCCCAGAAGCCCCGAGCCCGCCTGCGTCCAGGTGACCTCGCCCTCCACGGCGACGGTCCCATGGTCATCCAGGGTCAAGGTGGCGCCCAGGCGCTCCCCCTCCCGCAGCCCACCAGGGCCCAGGCAGGAGAGGCCGGTGGCGGAGAGGTTTCGCAGTTCGAACTTCTGGTCCCCGGTGCGGTGGGGGAACGCCACCTCCAGCGCGCAGCGCACGCGCGGCGCCTTGCGGCCCCGCTCGAAGTGCCCCGGCTCGTTGAGCCCGAGGAAGCGGCGGCACTTCTCCACTTCTCCGTGCTCGAAGCGCAAGAACGCGCCGGCGGGGAAGCGGCCGCCGTGCTGGCGCAGCCCCACCACCGTCCCCGAAAGGACGATGCGCACCGCGGTGGACTCGAGCAGGAGCTCCACCGGCAGGCGCTGGCCGAGCGCCGGCAGGGCCTCGGTGGGTACGAACACGCGCTCGGTGTTGCTGTAGAGCAGCTCCGACCACAGGCGGTACTTGTCCGCAAACTTCAAGCTGAACGGCATGTTGCGGTGACTCTAGAGAGCGCGTGCGCAGGTGTCCAACCGGGCAAAAGCAGATCAAGCGCCCAGTGCTGGATGCTGGATGAAGCCGGCCTTCACGCCCTAGTGCTCGATGGAGTCCTCGGACTCGTCGCCGGAGCCGTCGCGGCCTTCGGCGTACTCCTTGAGCCGGTACTGGATCTTCCGGACGCTGATGCCGAGCATCTCCGCCGCTCTGGAGGTGGAGCCGCCCACCATCTCCAGGGTGCGCAAGATGGCCTCGCGCTCAATCTCGCGGAGGGAGGCGCCAGGGATGAGGGCGTCCGCGCTGCGGCGCTCGGGCCGGGGGCCCTTGAGGGTGGTGGGCAAATCGTCGCTGGTGAGCTCGGTTCCGCGCGAGAGCACCACCGCGCGCTCGGTGACGTTTTCGAGCTCGCGGACGTTGCCCGGCCAGTCATGGGAGAGCAGCGCGTTCATCACGCCCGGCGCCACGCCGCGGATCTCCTTGCCGTACAGGTCGGAGTACTTCTCCACGAAGTGGTTGAAGAGCGTGGGGATGTCCCCCTTGCGCGCGCGCAGGGGCGGGATGGTCACCGCCACCACGTTGAGCCGGTAGAAGAGATCTTCGCGGAAGCGGCCGGCGCGGACCTCGGCGGTGAGG
>CAZQVZ010000081.1:0-17534 GCA_964596895.1 uncultured Myxococcaceae bacterium | reverse complement strand
CTCCATCCCCGCCACCACCAGCGAGCAGGCGCTGGCCCTCAAGGCGCGCGAAGCGGAAGGGCAGTGCGCGGTGGACTACGCGTTCTGGGGCGGCGTCATCCCCGGCAACACGCACGAGCTCGAGCCCATGGTCCGGGCGGGCGCCCGCGGCTTCAAGGCGTTCCTCGTGCACTCCGGCGTGGACGACTTCCCCCACGTGGGCAGCGCCGAGCTGGACGAAGCGATGCCTGTGCTGGCGAAGCTGGGCGTGCCGCTGCTCGTGCATGCGGAGCTGGAGCTGCCCGAGCCGGTGAGCCCCGACGCTGGGGCCGAGGCGCGCCGCTACGCGACCTACCTGCGCAGCCGCCCGCCGTCATGGGAGGTGGAGGCGATTCGGATGATGATCGACCTGTGCCGCCACCACCGCTGCCGCGTGCACATCGTCCATCTTGCGGCGGCGGACGCGCTGCCGGACATCGCCGCGGCGAAGGCGGAGGGGCTGCCGTTCTCGGTGGAGACCTGTCCGCACTACCTGACCTTCGCGGCGGAGGAGATCTCGGATGGCGCCACCTGGTTCAAGTGCGCGCCGCCCATCCGCGAAGCAGAGAACCGCGAGCGGCTGTGGCAGGGCGTGAAGGACGGCGTCATCGACTTCATCGTCTCGGACCACTCGCCGTGCACGCCTTCGCTGAAGCGGCTGGAGGACGGGGACTTCCTGGGCGCCTGGGGCGGCATCTCCTCCATCCAGTTCAGCCTGCCTGCAGTGTGGGCGCAGATGGCCGAGCGCGGCTTCTCCCTGTCAGACCTGGCGGAGCGGATGTGCGCGCGCACCGCTGCGTTCGCGGGCGTGGGCGAGAGGTACGGACGCATCGCGGAGGGGTGTGCGGCGAACCTCCTCGCCTTCGACGCGGACGCGCCCCTCTCTCCCCGCGCGGTGGACGTGCTGCACCGGCACACGCTCACGCCGTATGAAGGAAGGCCGCTGCGCGGGCGGGTCGCCGCGGTGTGGCTGCGCGGCGCGCGCATCTTCGCGGGCGGGCGCTTCGAAGGTACCCCCGCCGGGCGGCGGGTGTAGATTCCCCCGCCATGTTGACCAGTGCAGAGGAAGGTCGGGTGCAGGTCTCCTTCGCGAGCCTCATCGATCTCGCGGCGGAGGGCGTGGGCGGGAAGGTGCTGTGGTGCAACGACGAGTTCTTCGCGGAGGCGGAGAACCTCATCAAGCCGGGCCGCGGCGTCTTCATCGCCGGCAAGTTCACCGAACGCGGCAAGTGGATGGACGGGTGGGAGACCCGCCGGCGGCGCACCCCCGGACACGACAGCGCGGTGATTGCGCTGGGGCTGCCGGGCGTCATCCGCGGGCTCAACATCGACACCAACCACTTCCTGGGGAACATGCCGGAGTACGCCTCGGTGGACGCCTGCGCGCTCGCGCCCGGGCAGACGCCGCCTTTGGACCAGTCCGCAGCGGATGGGCGGGGGTGGACGCAGATCGTCCCGCGCACCCGGCTTTTGGGCGGCACCCAGAACTTCGTCCCCGTCGCCTCCGAGCAGCGCTGGACCCACCTGCGGTTGAACATCTTCCCGGATGGCGGCGTGGCCAGGCTGCGCGTGCACGGGGAGGTGCGGCCGGACATCGAAGCGCTGCGCGGGCAGGGCAGAGTGGATCTGGCGAGCGCGGCTTTGGGCGGCACGGTGGTGCAGGCCAACGACTCCTTCTTCAGCACCAGGGACAACCTCATCCTCCCAGGGCGCGCGGCCAACATGGGCGAAGGTTGGGAGACGCGGCGCAAGCGGGTGCCGGGGTTCGACTGGATCGTGGTGAAGCTGGCGGTGCCGGGGATCATCGAGCAGGTGGAGGTGGACACCAACCACTTCAAGGGGAACTATCCGGACACCTGCTCGCTGGAGGGCGTGCGGCTGGACACCCCGCTGGAGGACTTCGCCAACGCAGAGGGCCTGCCGTGGCAGGAGCTCTTGCCGACGACGAAGCTCCAGGCCCACACCCAGCACCTCTTCGAGGCGGAGCTCCGGGCGAAGGGGCCCTTCACCCACGTGCGGCTCAACATCTTCCCGGACGGCGGCGTGAGCCGGCTGCGGCTGTTCGGTCGCGCGGCGTGAGCGGCGTCTTTCGCCTCAACGCGCTGGATGAAGCGTCGGCGCAGGCCGCGCTGCTTCGCTGCTGCGGCTGTGTGCGCTGGGTGCGGGGGATGCTCTGCGCACGGCCCTTCCGGGACGAAGCGCACCTCTTCGCAGTGGCGGAGGCAGTCTGGGCGGACACCGGCCCGGACGACTGGCGTGAGGCGATGACGCATCACCCGCGCATCGGCGAGCAGGCCTTGCGCGACAAGTTCGCGGGCACGGCGGGCTGGTCCACGCAGGAGCAGCAGGGCGTGGCCGGCGCGGGTGAAGACGTGCTGTCCCAGCTCGCTCAGGGCAACCGTGAGTACGAAGAGAAGTTCGGCTTCATCTTCCTCGTCTGCGCGACGGGGAAGACCGCGGCGCAGATGCTGGAGCTGCTCCGCGCGCGCCTGCCCCATGACCGCGAGACGGAGCTGCAGGTCGCGGCCGCGGAGCAGGCGAAGATCACCCGTCTCCGGCTACAGAAGCTCCTGACCGAATGAGCACGCTCTCCACGCACGTCCTCGACACGTCCACCGGCCGCCCCGCCGCCAGGCTCCCCGTGCTGCTGGAGGCGGTGGAGCCCTCTGGCCACCGTGAGCTGGCGCGCGGGGTCACCAACGACGATGGCCGGGTGAAGGACTTCCTGCCGCAGGGCACCAGGCTTCAGGCGGGCCTGTACCGGCTCACCTTCGACACCGCCGCGTACTTCGGCGCGACGGGCACCCGGGGCTTCTACCCGTACGTACACATCACCTTCGAGCTGGGAGACGCGGACGAGCACTACCACGTGCCGCTGCTCCTCAGCCCGTGGGGCTTCTCCACCTACCGCGGCAGCTGAAGAGGACACCGCATGGCCACCGTGAAGACGTCACTCACCCGCGCCCAGCTCACGTCGGTGCGCGGACCGCTCAAGCGCGCCAACACGCGCTTCAACAAGGTCTACCCGGGCGAAGGGAGCGGCCGGCAGGCAGTGCACACCGTCTACGGCGGCGCGCAGCTCTTCAAGTACGACGCCGCGCGCAAGCTCGGCGACGCCGCGCTGCGGACCATGGAGCTGTACGCGCAGGACGCAGGCACCCTCGCGCGCGCTCTGGGCCTGAAGGATGACGGGCGGCTGTACCGGACCGTGTATTCGCGCGTGGTGGAGAAGCTGCGGCGCGAGCCGGTCGAAGACCTGCGCATCGACTTCGAGGACGGGTACGGCAACCGGCCCGACGCGGAGGAGGACGCGGACGCGGTGCGCTGTGGAGCGGAGGCGGCGCGCGGCTTCGCAGAGGGCACCTTGCCGGCGTTCTTCGGCATCCGCATCAAGCCCTTCAACGAAGAGCTCTTCGCGAGGAGCGCCCGGACCCTGGATCTGTTCGTCACCGCCATGCTCAAGGCGACGAAGGGGAAGCTGCCGCCCGGCTTCGTGGTGACCCTGCCCAAGGTGACCCTGCCCGAGCACGTGAGCGCGCTGGCGAAGCTGCTGGGCGCGCTGGAGAAGCGGAACAAGCTCAAGGCGGGCGCGCTGAAGCTGGAGCTGATGGTCGAGATGCCGCAGGCCATCCTCGATGTCGAAGGCACGGTCCCCCTGCCGGCGCTGGTCCGCGCAGGTGGCGGCCGGTGCATCGCCGCGCACTTCGGGACGTATGACTACACCGCGGGCGTGAACGTCACCGCGGCGCACCAGACCATGGCGCACCCGGCCTGTGACTTCGCCAAGCACGTGATGCAGGTCTCACTGGCCGGGACGGGCGTGATGCTGTCGGACGGGGCGACCAACGTGATGCCGGTGGGGCCGCACCGCGCGCGGGACGGGGAGTCCTTGACCCGCGAGCAGCTGGAGGCCAACCGGGACGTGGTCCACGCCGCGTGGCGGGTGTCCTTCAAGCACATCCACCAGTCGCTGGTGCAGGGCTACTACCAGGGCTGGGACCTGCACCCCGCGCAGCTCCCGGTGCGGTACGCCGCGGTCTATGCGTTCTTCCTCGAAGGGCTGGAGCCCGCGAGCGCGCGGCTCCGGGCGTTCATGGACAAGGCCGCGCAGGCGACGCTTCTGGGAGACGTGTTCGACGACGCGGCGACGGGGCAGGGGCTCTTGAACTTCTTCCTGCGCGGCATCTCCTGCGGCGCCATCACCGAGGACGAGGCGCGGGCGACGGGGCTCACCATGGAGGAGATCCGCAGCCGGTCCTTCCTCAAGATCCTCGAGGGCCGCAAGAAGCGGTAGGCGGTCCGGCGTGATGGGCGGTGACGGCGCGCGCGGGCTCCTGGCGGTGGACCTGGGCCTTCGGGCCGGGCTGGCGCTGTACGGCGGGGACGGGCGGCTTCGCTGGTACCGCTCCACCCACTTCGGGACCATGGCCACGCTCAAGCAGGGCCTGCGCCGGGTGGTGCGCGAAGCAGGTCCCCTGGCGTTCCTCTACGCGGAAGGGGACCTGCACCACTTCGACCTGTGGGCGAAGGAGGCCCAGCGCGCGGGCGCCCAGGCCCGGCGCGTCTCACCCGAACGCTGGCGCGCGGGGCTGTTGCTCGGGCGCGAGCGGCGCAGCGGCGCCGAAGCCAAGGCCCACGCGGACACGCTCGCCCGCTGTGTCGTGGAGTGGTCCGGTGCGAAGGGCGTGACCTCGCTGCGCCATGACGCCGCAGAGGCCATCCTCATCGGCCTCCACGGCGTGCTGGAGGTGGGTTGGCTCCGGGAGCTCCCGCCGACCCTTGCGGGGCGGATGGGGCGCTGAGGCGCTCAGCGTCCCGCGGGCCTCAGCGGCAGGGCAATGGGCCGCATGGGGGCGCCGGTGGCACCTCGGAGCTTGAGCGACGCGCCGATGAACGCGAACTCGTAGACCCGGTCCCGGGCGAGCGCTTCGAGGTCCACCACCTCCATGATCATCACCCCCTGCTCGGCCTCCAGGTACGTGTGGACGGGGACCCAGTTCGCCGGCGTCTCGACCGGAAACGCCTCCAGGCTCAGGTTGTCGCTGCCGAGCAGCATCGCGCCCTGCCCCTCCACCAGCCACTTCGCCGCCGCGAGCCCGATGCCCGGCTCGTTCTTCAGGTAGGCGTCCTTGTCGTTGATCACCCGCATGCGCCCGGTCCGGATGAAGACCGCGTCACCTTCCTGAAGCGAGACCTTCTGCCGCCGGAGCGCACCTTGCAGATCCTCCGGAGTGATGCGGTAGCCGTCGGGGAGGATCTCCACGCGCTTGTACCCCGCGACGTCGATGAGCACACCGCGGGCGATGATCGGCGGCAGCTTCTCCGCGCCGCCTCGCTTCCACCCGAGATCGCCCTGGTGCTGGTGGGCGTCGAAGCCGTTCCAGATCTCACCGTTCAGCCCGAAGTGCGACAGGCTGTCGATGTGCGTGCCGGTGTGCGTGTACATCAGCACCGCGTCACCCGAATAGGAGACGTGCTCGTGCATCCGGCTGCCGAGGTTGAGCGGGTTGTCGACCACGGTGCCCCGCGGCGTGTGCGTCATCCACATCTGGTAGGTCGGGTCGCCGAGCAGGGACCAGCTCGGCATCTCCTTGTGGTACTCGACGCTGAGGTCGTAGACGCGGCCGCCGCTGATCCGGGAGAGCACCGCGGCCCGGGACGCCTCGGTCATCAGGTTCAGCCGGCCGATCTCGTCGTCCGGACCCCAGGGGCTCTTCGCGGCCCGGGCGAGGGTGGCGGGGGCGTCTTTGGGGCCCGCGTGTGCGGCGGTGGCCAGCAGCCCCAGAAGGGCGAGTGAGGCGTGAATCGGGTTCATGGCGTTGCTCTCCAGCCTCCGGAAGTGGAGGTGGGGGAGACGTAGTGCGTTCACCATTGACGCACTATCTGGTCGCGGATGAACTCGTCGTTCATGGCAATGAACAATGGCGCCCTGGGGACGGGCGCGGCGCTGGTGGATCTGGCCGTCTTCGTCGCGGTGGCCGAAGCGGAGGGCTTCACCGCGGCAGCGCGCCGGCTGGGCGTCTCCAAGGCGATGGTGAGCACCGCCATCTCGCGGCTGGAGCGCCGGCTGGGGGCGCGGCTGCTCCAGCGGACCACGCGGCGGATGTCCCTGACGGAAGCGGGCGCATCGGCGCTGCCACACGCCCAGCGCGCGCTCCTCGCCGCGCGAGACGCGGAGGAGGCGGCAACCCAGGCGCGGACCTCGCCCCGCGGCATGCTTCGGCTGACCGCGCCGATGTCGTTCGGGCTCCTTCACCTCGCGCCGGCGTTGGGCGCCTTCGCGCAGGAGTATCCGGAGCTGCGGGTCGACCTCGTCCTCGACGACCGGTTCGTGGATCTCGTCGAGGGCGGCTTCGACCTGGCGGTGCGGATCGGCGACTTGCCGGACTCCTCGCTCATCGCGACGCGGCTGGGCCGCAGCCGCAACGTGCTGGTCGCGCATCCGGACTACCTGCGCCGTGCGCGCGCGCCGAAGACGCCGGAGGCGCTGGGGGAGCACCCGGCGCTGGTCTATTCGGTGTCTGCGACGGGGGACCGCTGGACCCTGAAGCGAGACGGCAGATCCGTCACCGTGCGCGTGCAGGCGCAGCTTCAGGCGAACAGCAGCCTCGCCTTGCGGCAGGCCGCGCTTCAGGGGCTGGGAATCGCCCGCATTCCCGCGTTCGTCGTCGGAGAGGATCTCGCGCACAAGCGGCTGCGGCAGGTGCTGCCGAAGTGGGAGCTGCCAGAGCAGGGGATCTTCGCTGTCACCACTGGCCGGGGGGTTCAGCCCCGGAAGACCCGCGCCTTCATCGACTTCCTCCGCGCGCGGCTCGGCAGCCCACCCTACTGGGAGACGAAGCACCCGGTGTGACGATCAGCTTGAAAAGGCGAACGGTCGTTCGTAATCTCCGCATCCCATGGGCAAGGGCGAGCTCACCCGCGAGCGCATCCTCCACGCCGCCACCGCGCTGGCGAGCCGCGTGGGGTTCGACGGGCTGACCATTGGCGGGCTGGCAGACGAGCTGAAGATGTCGAAGAGCGGCCTGTTCGCTCACTTCGGCTCCAAGGAGGAGCTGCAGCTGCAGGTGCTCGACTCCGAGGTCACCCGCTTCGAGCAGGTCGTCTTCCACCCCGCGGTGAAGCAGCCGCGCGGCGAGCCCCGCCTGCGCGCCCTCTTCGAGCACTGGCTGAAGTGGAACGCCGACTCGCCGTGGCCCGGCGGCTGCCTCATCGTCTCTGCCTCGGTGGAGTTCGACGACCGGCCCGGTCCGTTGCGAGAGGCGATCATCGACGCGCAGAAGCGCCTTCTGGACGCGGTGGGCCGCGCCTCGAAGCTGGCGGTGGACGTGGGGCACCTGGTGAAGGGCGTGGACCCGGAGCAGTTCGCCTTCGAGGTCTACGGGATGGTCCTCTCCCACCACTTCGTCTCACGCGTGAAGGGCGACCCCAATGCGGACGCCCGCGCCCGCGCCGCGTTCGACGCGCTGTTGTCCCGTCACCGTCCCACCTGAACCTGTCCTTTGCCGTCACCCGCCGCCTGGAGGTCCTCGTCATGTCCATGAAAAGCACGACCGTTCGTTTCTTGTTGAGGTTGGGACACACCGTCGCCCCCGCCGCCACGTCCCGGCGGGTGGCCACGCTGTTCCTGTCGCCGCGGCGGCCGAAGCGGGCGCGCGCGCCGCAGCCCAAAGGCGAGCAGGCGGTGCGCTCCACCGTGCGCAGCGGCGCCCATGACGTGGCGGTCTACACCTGGGGGAAGGGCCCCGGCATCCTGCTGGTACACGGCTGGGAGGGGCGGTCCACCCAGTTCGAAGGCTTCGTGGCGCCGCTGGTGCGCGCGGGCTTCAAGGTGGTGGCCATGGACCTGCCGGCGCACGGGCTCTCCTCGGGCGCCACCACCAACCTCGTCCGGGCAGCCAGGGCCATTGTGGACGTGACGTCCGTGGCGGGCCCTTTCCGAGGCGCCGTCGCGCACTCGTTCGGGGGCATCGCGCTGTTGCTCGCCCACCTGGAGGCAGGGATCGCCGAGCGCCTGGTGGGCATTGCGCCGTCGGTGGAGCCGAAGCTGTTCGTGGACCGGATGCTCGACTACCTCCACGTCGCGGAGGGCCGGCGCGACGGCGTGTACAGGGAGATCGAGGCGATGGTCGGCAGGCGGTTCGGAGACATCGATCTGCGCGGGGCGGCCGGCGCGACGTCCACCCCTCTTCTGGCCCTGCATGATCCCGAGGACCCGGAGGTACCGTTCGCGCACGGGGAGGCCTGGGCGAAGGTCAGCCGCGCAGGTGAGGTGACGGCGGTGCGGGGGCTCGGCCACCGGCGCATCCTCAAGGACCCTTCGGTCATCGCCCAGGCGTGTGAGTTCGCCACCGGGGTGCCGCGGGTGACGGAGCTGCCGGCGGAGGTGCTCACGGACGCGGCGCCGCGCGGCCTGCGCTGGGAGAGCCGCTCCGGATCCGCGTAGCCGAGAAGCGCCGCTTGGCGCAGGGCAGAGGAGAAGTAGATTCTGCGCCCCATGAACCTCCGCCTTCTCTTGTTGGCCCTGGCGTTCGCGACCACCGCATGTGCCGCCCGCGGCAACTACACGCGCAGCGCCTTCGGAACCGAAGGTGGCTACAGCCTCGCCAATGCGAAGCCGAAGCCGCCGGTCCTGATGGTGGCCCGGAAGATCGATGTCCCGCTGTACGTCGTGCTCGACCAAAGCCACGTCAAGGACACCTGGGATCTGGAGACGGCGCCGTGCGCCACCAACGCCCCACGCTGCGAGCGCTTCAAGCTCTTCGAGGCGCAGTCGTTCGTGCGCCGGGATCTCAAGGCCGCCATGGAGAGCTACTTCTCGCGCGTGGAGATCGTGGACTCCGCCGACGGGCTGCCGCCTACGCCGCATGTGGTCGCAGACGTACGCGTGGACGACTTCCGGCTCAACGCCCTGCAGCGCGGTCCGTACGTCTACCAGCTCATCGAGATGACCTGGGCCTTCGCGCTTCGGCCGAGCGGTCAGGACGACTACGCCTATTCGTTCGCGGGGACCTCGCAGAGCAACGACTCCTACCCCACGTTCGAGGCCGGCTGCGCCACACTGGTGGAGAACGCGCTCACCTCCATGCTCAAGAAGTGGGTGGAGTCGAACGGTCCGCAGCAGCTCCGCGAAGGCGCACCTGCACCCGCGCCGGCGTCGGGTGAGCCGGCGGTGGCGCTGTAGTCCGCCCAGTCGGCTCAAAGTGGCCTTCACCGCCAGCATGGCACCTGCCGGCGGACAGGCCTGGTGGCGTTCAGCTGCAAGCAGCGGGGCTGGGTCCTTCAGGCGGGGCGCGCCGGTCGCACGAGACGGCGGCGCACTGCGGCGAGGTGCTGCCCGAGGTGCCCTACCGACAGTGGACTTGTCGATGGCGCACCGGCTGCGGTGGGGGCGGGTGAAGCGGCCGGAGTTGTTGCGGTTGGTGGAGCGGCTGCTGCTGCGGGCGGTGTGGCGGTGGCAGCGGCAGAAGACGCGCGCTCGGCATGTGCGGCGAGCTTCACGGCGGGGCGGTGGGCTTCACGCAGTACTTCGGCTCGGCGCTGCAGCTCACGCCGCACCACCCCGTGCTCTTCCCCGAGAGGCTGTCCTGCCTGCCGCCCCGGAAGGCGCGGTACTTCTTCTTCAGCATTGCCGCGGGTGTTGGGAACGTCCCGCCCCCGCGCTGGAGCCGCACGCGTGCGCGGGTCGGCGTAGCCGCGCAGACGACGCAGGAGTCAGCCCAGGGCTGCCTTCACCGCTCGCGCCGCGTCCGCGAGCGTCGCCTCGTCCAGCGCGGCGTCCGCGGGGGCGCTGAAGACACCGGCCCCGCGAAGCTGAGAAGGGGTGTCAGCGAACCGCGGCACCAGGTGCAGGTGGCAGTGGTGCACCGCGTCTCCGATGGCGAAGGCGTAGACGTGTTCGGCGCCCAGCGCCTGCAACTGCGCGCGCATCACCTTCGCCATCAGGGGCCCGAGCGCTGAAGCTTCGGCTTCGTCCAGGTCGTAGACGGCGCGCGCATGGCGCAGGCTGGTGAGCACCAGCCAGCCGCGGACCGGGGACGGCGCGGCGACCGCGTGAAGCGCGAACCCGGCTTCCCGCAGGAGCACACCGCCGGGAACTGGCTCGGTGCCCGCGACAACGCGGCACAGGACGCAGCCGGTCACTTCTGCCCGAAGCTCCGCAGATGCGCCATCAGCGCGTCCAGCACCTCCGGCTGCGCGGCGATGTCCGGCGCGGCGGGCATCAAGGGGCTCAGGCCCACCGCGGCGCCGCCCTTCGTGATCACCGTGCGCAGGTGCTCGTCGGTGACCGACTCCTGCCAGGCGGCATCACCGAAGTCGCGCGGCCTGGGAGTCAACGCTGCCGCGGCCGAGCCGTCTCCCTTGCCACTGGCGCCGTGGCACATCTCGCAGCGCAGCTTGTAGGCGGCCAGGGCGGCCTCCTTTGGATCCTTCGGCACAGGCGGCTTTGCGGCGGCGGCTGACGTCGTGTCCGGCGCGGCCGTCGCAGTGGGCCCGGGGACGTTGACCCCGTTTCCCGGCGGCTGCGCGGCGACTGCGGCGACCGGCGGGGGCGCTGCCGTCCGGCGCGGCTCCACCGGTCCCAGCTCCGCGCCCTGCGCGACCCAACGACCGACGAGAGCGCGCTCCTCTTCGGTCATCCCGGTGAGGTTGCCCAGGGGCATGGTCTTCGTGTGCACCGCCCGGACGGTGATCCGCTCGCGCAGCGCGTGCACCTGCTCCGGCGTCTCCAGCACCACGCCCACCGGCGCCACCGGGAACATGGGGTCCGACGGTTGGGTGGCGTGACAGGTGGTGCAGCGGGTCTGGATGACGTGGTGCACGTCGCTGTACGCCACCCTCTCTCCGCTCGCATCCAGCCCGGGCAGCGCGGCCGCCTGGGGGAGGGTGAGCCAGACCACCGTCACCAGCGCCGCGGCGGTGCCCACGAGCTTCACCGGGTGCATGGCGAAGCGCTGGTTCATGAAGAGCTTCACGCCCACGCCCACCACGCCGACGAGCCCCAAAACCAGCCACGGCCGCGCGTTCCCGTACACCGACGGGAAGTGGTTGGAGAGCATCAGGAACAAGACCGGCAACGTCGCGTAGTGGTTGTGCGTGGAGTGCAGCTTCGCCCGCGCGCCATAGGACGTGTCCACCGGCTGTCCGGCCCGCGTCGCCGCGAGCATGTGCCTCTGCGCGGGGATGATCCGGAGCAGGACGTTGCTGCTCATGATGGTGGCGATCATCGCCCCCACCTGCAGGAAGACCGCGCGCGGGGTGTAGACCAGGTGCAGGGCCCAGGTGAGCGCCATCAGCAGCCCCACCGCGACGATGCCGAACAGGGGCAGGTTCTTCTCCAGCCCGGTGCGGCAGAGCAGGTCGTAGAAGACCACGCCCACGCCCAGCAGCACGATGCTCAGCGCCACCGCCTCCGCGTGCAGGTACGGTCCGCCCGGCTCCACCAGCATCGCCCCGCCGCCGAGGTAGTAGACGATGGTGATGAGGAAGAAGCCGGTGATCCACGTGGAGTACGACTCCCACTTGAACCAGTACAGCCGCGGCGGCATCTCCTCCGGGCGCAGGGACTTGCGCTTCACGACTTCATAGAAGCCGCCGGAGTGGGTCATCCACAGTTCGCCCTGCACGTCCCCTTCGCGGGGCTTGCGCGGACGTTCGAGGTGGCTGTCGAGCCACATGAACAGGAACGAGTCGCCGATCCACATGATGGCGGCGACGACGTGGGCCCAGCGCAAGGCCAGGTTCAGCCACTCGAGCACGGTGGGTGACATGTGACGAAGGTCTCTACCAGACGCACGCGCTCGACGTCGCGTCCCTGGCCGCATATGGAGCGCGCCGCGATGGCGAGCGGGCGAGATCAGGTGTGGGTCTACGCGGCGCTGCTGGGCCAGGTGTCCATCAGCGCCGGGACCTATCTCGCCGCCACCCACGCGATGGCCTCCCTGCATCCGTTGGAGGTGGTGGTCGCACGGATGGCCATCTCCTCGGTGGTCTTCGTCGCGCTGCTGCTCGCCACGCCCGGTCCGGTCTTGCCGCCGCGGCGGACGGTGGGGCTCATCCTCTGGCTGGGGCTGCTCGCGGGCCCCCTGAACCAGGGGCTGTTCTTCTGGGGCCTGTCCCGGTCCGTCCCCGCGCACGCAGCGCTGCTCTACGCGCTGACGCCGCTGGGCGTGTACCTCTACATGCTCGGGCGCGGCCGGGAGCGCGGCTCGGCGGGGCGGTTCGTGGGCATCGCCATCGCGCTCGCGGGCGTGGGCGTGCTGCTGCTCGGGCGCGGCCTGGCGCAGGCCTGGGGACCTTTGGTGGGGGACCTGTTCGTCCTCGCCGCGGTGGCCTGCTGGGTCCTGTACACGGCCGAAGGCAAGCGGCTCATCGCCGGGCATGGCGCGCTGCGTGCGAGCGCCTGGACCATGCTGGCGGCAGCGCTGCTGTCGACGCCGTTCGCGCCGGTCTTCGTCTCCACCGAGCGGCTCTTCGCGGCGGACGCGCTCACCGTGCTCACGCTGCTGTACCTGGGCGTGCTCACCTCGGTGGTGGCCTACATCCTCTGGTACTTCGCGCTCTCGCGGCTGGAGGCTTCGCGCGTGGCGGTCTTCTCCAACCTTCAGCCGCCGGCGACGGCGGTGGCCGCGTGGCTGGTGCTGGGGGAGCCCATCACCTGGGAGATCGTCGTCGGCGGGGTGTGGGTGATCGTCGGCGTGCGCATCACCCAGCGCGGCTGACGCCCGGGGCCCTCCACGGGCCTCCTGGGAGCCCACAGGGGCAATCTGGGCGCCCCTACTAATGCAGCGGGGCGACCCTGAAACGGCTCCTGGGCCAACCTTGGGGCCCTGGCGCGGTTTTCGTCTTCTGAAATGGGCTCTTTTGGGCCCTGCGGAAAACGGGAGAGGGCCTAGTCGCCGGGGTCCCAGTCGGAGATGTCGTACTCAGGGTCCGGAGGCAGCTCGGGGTGGGCCGTCTTCTTCTTCGCCGCAGGCTCCTGTGCCTCGCGCCTGGCTGCCGGCTTCTCTGGCGCCGCCTTCCGGGACCTCGCTGCAGCCGGGACCACGGCCGGCTCCAGCCCGAGCGCCTCGTCCGACGGCAGCGAGATGCCTTCGTTGTAGTCCGCGTCCACCACACGCGAAGGAGGCTCGGCGCGAGAGGGCGCACGCTCCGGCTCAGCCTGCGGGGCCGGGTCGGCGTAGCGCGTCCGCGTGGATGGCTCGGCCTGGGGTGCAGGTGCGGCCAGGGTCTCTGAAGCGGCCGACCCGCGCAGGGGTTCGGACCCTGACTCCACCTCCACCTCCCCCTCGGGCAGCGGCGCCGGCGGCGCGTCGTACATGGGCTCGGGCGCAGGCCGGGACGGCGGCGGCGTGATGTCCACGCTGCGCAACTCCCGCCAGCGCTCGCTGCAGCGCTGGTGGGTGCTCTGGCAGCCCTCCAGGCAGCGACGGAGCTGGACCTGCCGGGTCACGCTGGACCCGAACTCGATGTTGCAGGTGTCCCGGCAGGTGGCGCGCTCGTCGTTGCACGCGGTGGACGGCTGCGCCCGCGCCGAGAAGGGGAGCGCGGCCAGACAGACGGCGAGCACGAGCACGGGCGAGGTGAGGCGGCGCATGGGCCCCAAAGCCTAGCCGAAGCCGAACGTGGCGCGCGCTGCCCGGTGCTCGGCTGTCTGCACGCCGGACGCGTCCCGCACCGCATGCGGGGGCTCCCGTACGACCTCCGGCTGCCCGACCTCCCGCCCGTCTTCAACGCGTCCACAGCAGAAGAGGGTGAACAAGGGCTGGGCGCCGCTCCGCGGCACCACGTCCCGGGTGGCCCACAGCGACAGCGAGGCCTCGGCCACCGCCCGCTCCGCGCGCTCGCGCTGTGCGGTGGGAAAGCAGAAGACGAACCGGCCACCCGGCGCCAACCGCGCGCGCGCGGCGCGGCAGTAGTCCCGCACATCCCCGCGCAATTCGAACCTCGCGTGCGCCTTCTGCGAGTCCGCGGGGACGACGCCGTCCTTCACGTCCCAGTAGGGCGGGGATCCGGTGACCAGCTCGAACCGCTCGTCGCCCAGGTCCACTTCGCGCAGGTCGCCATGGATGGCCCGGACCCGCTCGCCCAGCCCGTTGTCGGCGATGTTGCGCCGCAGGAGCGCGAAGCTCACCTCCTGCGCCTCGATGGCGGTCAGCGTGGCCTTCGGCAGTTGCCAGAGGACGAGCAGCCCCACGCCGCCGATGCCTGCGCCCAGATCCAGCACCCGCCGCGCCGTCGGCAGCTTCAGGGCCGCGTACCAGCCGGTGAGCAGGTCGTCGGTGGAGTGGCGGTGGCCGTGGCGGCGCTGGGTGAGCTTCCAGTCCCGCGTCAACAGGTCCACCGTCAGCTCGTCTTGCGGATCCATGGAGGGCGCCGGGTGTAGACCGGATGACCGTTGACCGCCACCGCGCGGTGGCCAGGTCGCCTCGGCGTGCACACCTCTGGCCGGCGATGAGGGGGCGGGCGCGGGTCCAGGGCGCAGGGTTGTTGGTGTGGGCGCTGTGTGCGTGCACGCAGGCGCCTGCGCCTGCCCCGGTGCCGCCGCCGTGGCGGACCCCGACGACCGAGACTGCGGAGCCCCCGCCCATCGCGGACCCGTTCGACACCACCGTCCTGCACCGCATCCAACTGACCATCGAGCCGCATCACCTGGCCGCGCTCGACGAGCGCCCGGACGAACGGGTGCCGGCGACCATGGTCATCAATGGCGTTCCCCTCCGGGACGTGGGCGTGCGGCCCAAGGGCGCCAGGGGCTCCTTCAGGCCGATGAGCGACAAGCCCGCCTTGAGCCTCACCCTCGACGCATTCGTGAAGGGACAGCGCTACCGCGGGCTGGACCGGCTGCTGCTCAACAACGCCGTCCAGGACCCGAGCCTGCTCAACGAGCACCTCGCCTACGGCCTCTTCCGCGCCCACGGCCTGCCGGCGCCGCGCACCGCCCATACGTTGGTGGAGCTCAATGGCCGGGTCCTCGGCTTCTACGTGATGCGCGAGGCGTTCGATAAGACGTTCCTGCGCGCCACCTTCGGGGACGGCAGCGGCAACCTCTACGAAGGCGAGTGCTGCCGTTCGGACTTCGCGCCGCCCAACGGAGCGCCATCGCAGCTCGACCTCAAGGACGAGGAGGACGGGCGCACCAGCGAGGACCTGCAGGCCTTCGCGGACGTGTTGGAGGTGTCACCGCAGGCGCCCGGGTTCGAGGCGCTGCTGTCCGAACAGCTCGACGTGGAGGCCTACCTCACCTACTTCGCGCTGGAGGGCGTGCTGGGGCACTGGGACGGGTATTCGTTCAACCTGAACAACTTCTACCTGTACCGCCGGCCCCGGGATGAGCGCTTCGTGTTCCTGCCGCACGGGATGGACCAGCTTCTGGACCGGATGGGGATGAGCCCCCTGTCGCCGCCCGCAGGGCGCCTCGCGCAGGCGCTCCGGGAGAACCCGTCCTTGGACGCGCGTCTGCGCGAGCGGCTGGACGAGGTGATGGCGGGATGGAGCGAAGACGCGCTGATGCACCAGGCGGCGCAGGTGCGCGCGCTGGTGCTCTCCGCCGAGTCCTCTTCGCCGGGTGTGCTGGCCGCCCAGCGCGAGTTCGACGACGCCTGGCACGTGCAGGTGCAGCGCCTCTCCCACCGCGCGGTGGTGGTGCGCTGGATGCTCGCCCACGACGAGGCGCTGCCGTGAAGGCCTGGCGCCGCGCGAAGGCGGTGGTCCACGCCCTGGTGCGCGGGCTCCGGGAGAACGCGGTGACGGACACCGCCGCGCAGCTCTCGTACTACTTCCTCATCTCGCTCTTCCCGTTCCTGTTCTTCCTGGTGACGCTCACCGCGTACCTGCCGGTGAAGGGCGCGGTAGAGGGGTTCCTCGAGCGGCTGGAGTGGGTGATGCCGTACGACGCGCTCGCCCTGGTGAAGGGGCACCTCGACGCGCTGTTGGACAACCCGCGGCCCAACCTCCTCACGCTGGGTCTGCTCTTGACCTTGTGGACCGCGTCGCGCGGGCTGGACGCGCTGCGCAAGGGGCTCAACTACGCGTACGACGTGCCCGAGTCCCGCCCCTTCTGGCGCACGCAGCTCACCGCGGCGGGGATGACGGTGGCCTCGGCGCTGCTCATCCTCATCGGCTTCTCGGTGTTCATCCTCGGCGGGCGCCTGGGCGAATGGCTCGCCGGGCAGCTCAACGTGGCCGAGCAGTTCGCCATCCTCTGGTCGTGGCTGCGCTGGCCGTTCACGGCGATGGCGGTGATGCTCGCCGCGGCGCTCTGTTACTGGGTCCTGCCGGACGTGAAGCAGCGCTTCCGCTACATCACGCCGGGCTCTGTCACCGCCACCACGCTGTGGCTCATCTCCACCTGGGGCTTCACCCGCTACGTGGAGGTGTTCGGCCAGTTCAACGTCACCTACGGCTCCATCGCCGGGGTGATGGTGCTGCTGCTGTGGCTCTACATCAGCGGGCTGGTGTTCCTCGTGGGCGGGGAGCTCAACGCGGCGGTGGAGCACACCTCGGCGAAGGGCAAGGTGCGCGGCGCCCGCGACGAAGGGCTGGCCCCGGTCGCGCCGGAGCTGCGGCCGTCACGGGTGCCGCCCGCCGCGGCCAAGACCCGGAAGACCGCGGAGGCAGCGCGCAGCCGCTGGCCGTGGCGCCGCAACGGCAGGGCGGAACCTTCCCTGCCGAAGGCCCCCACGCCCACCGAGCCGCATTGAGGTCACCGCGACGCGCCCTCAGTTCGCCGCCGCGGCGCCGCCCCGGAGCCGCTGCTGGATCTGCGGGAGCTTGCCGACCGGGTTGGCGGTCCCCGCGCGCAGCTTCTTCTCCCGGATGAAGCGCTGCAGGTGGTCAATCCGGTCCGCGTGCGCGGGGTGGGTGGACAGCCAGGTCAGCGCGCGCGGCATGTCCCCGCTCTCCTTCTGGAGCGTCTGGAAGAAGGCGATGAGGCCGCGCGGATCGTAGCCGGCGCCGGACGCATAGCGCGCGCCGTATTCATCCGCCTCAATCTCCTGGCCCCGCGAGTGCTTGAGCATGGCGCCGGTGGCGAGGACCTGCGCGCCCAGTTGCGCGAGCTGCCCGGGGTTCTCCCCCAGGGCCAGCCCCAGCACCGTCTGCAGCCCGTACTGCTGCACGAGGTTCCGCGCGCCGTGGCGGCCGGTGACGTGGCCGGCCTCGTGCGCGAGCACGCCCGCGAGCTCGGATTCGGTCTTCGCCGCGAGGATGAGCCCCTTCTGCACGTAGATGAACCCGCCCGGCGTGGCGAAGGCGTTCACCGCCGGGTCATCCACCACGTAGACGCGCCACCTCATGTCCGGCCGGTCCTTCTTCGCCTGCCGGAGGATGGGGCGGATGAGCTCGTCGATGTAGCCGGTGACCTCCTTGTCGGTGAGGAGCTTCATGCCCTCCTTCTCCAACTGCTTGTGAAGCTGCGCGCCCAGTTCATTCTCCTGTTCGGAGGAGATGTGGACGGACGCGGCGGCCTTCTCCGCGGCCACGACCGGACGGGAGGCACAGCCGGTGCCCAGGAC
>CAZQVZ010000080.1:0-17550 GCA_964596895.1 uncultured Myxococcaceae bacterium | reverse complement strand
TCGCGGAGAAGCGCCTCCCGCAGGACGGGCGCATCCGGATCAAGCTGGCGGGCCGGGACATCGACATCCGCGTCTCCGCCATCCCCACCACGCACGGCGAGCGCATCGTCATGCGTCTGCTCGACAAGAGCGCCACGCTCCTGGACCTGGCGGAGATCGGCATGGGGCAGGAGGTGCTCACCTCCATGGAGTCCGTGATCCGGAGGTCCCACGGGATCATCCTGGTGACCGGCCCCACCGGCTCCGGCAAGACCACCACGCTCTACGGCGCGCTCAGCCGCATCAACACGCCGGACGTGAACATCCTCACCGTCGAAGACCCGGTGGAGTACCAGCTCAAGGGCATTGGCCAGATGCCCATCAGCCCGAAGATTGGGCTCACCTTCGCCTCGGGCCTCAGGTCCTTCCTCCGCCAGGATCCGGACGTGATCATGGTCGGTGAGATCCGCGACAAGGAGACGGCGGAGATCGCCATCCAGGCGTCCCAGACCGGCCACCTGGTGTTCTCCACGGTCCACACCAACGACTCCGCCGGCGCCATCATCCGGCTGGTGGAGATGGGCATCGAGCCGTTCCTGGTGGCCTCGTCGCTCACCGCCATCCTCGCCCAGCGGCTGGTGCGGCGGGTGTGCCCGGACTGCAAGGTCTCCTACGAGCCCACCGACGCGGAGCTCAAGGAGGTGGGGCTCAGCAAGAAGCTGCTGCTCGAGAAGTACAAGGTCACCAGCATCTACAAGGCCTCCGGCTGCAACGCCTGCAACCGCAATGGGTACCGCGGCCGGACGGGCATCTATGAGTTCCTGCTGGTGGATGACGACATCCGCCAGCTCGTCCTCAAGAACGTGGACTCCTCCACCATCAAGAAGGTGGGCATCCAGAAGGGGATGGTGACCCTGATTGACGACGGGGCCCGGAAGATCGCCATGGGGGAGACCACCATCGCCGAGGTGCTGTCGGTGACGCAGGAGGACATCTAGGTTCGCCATGCCGGTCTTCGAGTACAGAGCGCTCAACGAGAGCGGCAAGGCGATCACCGGCCTCAAGGAGGCGGATTCGCCCAAGACCCTGCGTTCGGTGCTGCGCAAGGACGGCGTCTACCTGACCGAAGTGGTGGGGCAGCTGGACGCGGCGGCAGCGGCCGGCAAGGGAAGGGGCAAGACCGGGGGCAAGGCGGGCGGCAAGGCCGGTTCGCCTTCGGTGGACCTGGGGAAGCTGGCGCGCGGGCGCATCACCACGGACGACATCGCCATCACCACCCGGCAGATGGCCACGCTGCTGGCGGCGGGGGTGCCGCTGGTGGACGCGCTCTCCGCCATGGTGGACCAGGTGGAGAAGGAGCGGCTCAAGCGGATCCTCTCCGAAGTGAAGCAGCGCGTGAACGAAGGGTCTTCCCTGGGTGACGCGCTCGGGCAGCACCAGAAGACCTTCGGCTCGCTCTACGTGAACATGGTGAAGGCCGGCGAGCACTCCGGCGCGCTGGACGCGGTGTTGCGCAGGCTGGCGGACTTCACCGAGAGCCAGGCGCGCCTGCAGCAGAAGATCTTCGGGACCATGATGTACCCGATGATCATGATGCTCCTGGGCACCGGCATCATGATCCTGCTGATGACGGTGGTGATCCCCAAGGTCACCCGCGTCTTCGACAGCATGAAGGCCACGCTGCCCTGGACCACGCGGCTCTTGATCGGCACCGCGGACTTCTTCCAGGCCTGGTGGTTCATCCTCTTCCCGTCGCTCGTCCTGGCGATCATCGGGTTCATCACCTGGATCCGGAGCAAGTCCGGCAAGCCGGTCTGGGACCGCTGGGTGCTGAAGTTCCCGATCATCGGCAACCTGGTGCGGCTCATCACCGTGGCGCGCTTCGCCCGGACGCTCGCCACCCTGCTCCGCTCCGGCGTCCCCCTGCTCACCGCCATGGACATCGTGAAGGCGGTGATGACCAACCAGGTGATGGCGGACGTGGTGGAGAACGCGCGGGACTCCATCCGGGAGGGCGAGAGCATCGCCGCGCCCATCAAGCGCTCCGGAGAGTTCCCGCCGCTGGTGCACCACATGGTGGCCATTGGGGAGAAGTCCGGTCAGCTCGAGGAGATGCTGATCAGCATCGCGGACAGCTACGAGAACCAGGTGGACGTGCGCGTGGGCGGGCTCACCTCGCTGCTCGAGCCAATCATGATCGTGGCGATGGGCGGGGTCATCGGCTTCATCGCCTTCTCCATCATCATGCCCATCCTGCAGATGAACACCGCGGTGCGGTGACGACGGACTTCGAGGAGCCCATGCCCGACTCCAGGATGAATCTGTGGCTGCAGCGGTTGAGCCTGGCGACCATGCTGGCGCTCGCGCTGGTGTTGCTCGGGGTGGGCGTGGGGCTGGTTGCCCGCTCGCAGGGCGCGGCGGCGCCCGCGGCGCCCGGGCCCGCTGAGCTGGTCCGAGGGAAATAACGACTGAGTGGGGAGCCGTTGCAAACAGACGGCCAAGGAGACTGAAGGATGATGAAGAAGGCACTGAAGAAGTTCATGGAGCAGGCGAAGCGGCAGGGCCCGGGGCGGCGCCGGCAGCGCGGCATGACGCTGGTCGAGATCATGGTGGTGATCACCATCATCGGCCTCATCACGGCGGCGGTGGCGGTGGCGGTGATGCCGCAGCTGGGCCGGGCGCGCGTGGACCGGGCGAAGTCGGACATCAAGAGCATCGAGAGCGCGCTCGACCTCTACAAGATGAAGAAGGGCTCCTACCCGGACACGGCCGCGGGGCTGAACGCGGTGGTCCAGTCGGGTGACCTCAAGGAGCTGCCCATGGACCCGTGGAATCAGCCGTACATGTACATGCTCGAGGGCGGCAGGCCGGTGATCGTCACCTACGGGGCGGACGGGCAGGCCGGCGGCGAAGACGAAAACGCCGACATCTCCAACCGCAGTTCGGGGCGCGCGCAGCAGTAGCGCCGCGTCCGGGCAGCTCCAGGGGCCATATGACGAGACCTCGCACCAGCAGGCAGAAGCAGCGCGGCCTGACCCTGGTCGAGGTCGCCATCGCCCTGGCGATCATCACCGTGCTGATGGGCGCGGTGGTGATGACGCTCAACACCGTCTTCGGCGCCAACGCCAAGAGGGCCGCCGGTGAGATCGCGGCCACCCTCCGGGCCATGTACCAGGAGGCGGCGCTCAGCGGCCGCACCTGCCGGATGACCTTCGAGCTGCCCGGGGACGAAGACGCCCCCGTCCTCTACCGCACCGAATGCGCGGAGGGCGCGGTGACCACCGCCAGGGACCGGGACGAGGCGCTGGAGGCGGCGAACGAGGCGAAGGCGGACGAAGAGCGCGGCAACACGCCCCGGGAGGCGCGCGACTTCAGCTTCGCCAATGACCCGGGCCTCGGAGACCTGTTCGCGCAGGAGCGCGCCAAGGCCGAAGGGCGCGGCTTCAGCGAGTACCAGCCCGAAGGGACCGGCCGCATCAACCTGCCGTCGGACGTGCGCGTGGAGGTGTGGACGCGCGGGCAGAAGGAGCCGGTCTCCAGCGGGGTCGCCTGGCTGTACTTCCACCCGCAGGGCTACACCGACCGGGCGATGATCTTCCTCACCCAGGGCGACAACGAATGGACCATCTCGGTGTCGCCTCTGACCGGCAAGACCGAGGTCCTGCCGGAGCGAAAGGAGGTACCGAAGTCATGACGCGCAGAAGACTGCAGAAGGGCTTCACCCTCCTCGAGTCCACGGTGGCCATCGGGATCCTCGCGCTGTCGCTGATGGCGATCTTCGACATCACCTCCGGCGCTGTGAACATGCACGCCTACCAGAAGAAGCTCACGGTGGCGGCGCTGCTCGCTCGAGACCAGATGACCGAGCTCGAGCAGATGCTCTACGAGGACGGCTTCCCCACCGATGACCAGGAGGAGGACGGCGACTTCTCCGAGCAGGACTGGCCGAACTTCAAGTGGCGGGCGCGGATCCTCGCGCCGGACACCCAGAACATGCCCCCGGAGAAGGTGATCTCCGCGCTCTTCAACGTGCCTCTGGGCGAAGGCGGCGGGGGCGAAGACCCGCTGGCCGGCATGATGAGCATGTTCATGGGCGGGATGGGCGGCGGGGACGCCGCGAGCGCGCTGGGAGGCGACGCGGCCGGCGCCATGGGCGGCATGGGCGGCCTGGCCGGGATGGCCGCGCCGATGATCCAGGGACAGCTCCAGCAGCTCGTGGATCAGCTGGGCCAGACGGTCCGCGAGGTCCACCTCACCGTGTACTGGCAGGACGGCAACCAGGTGGAGAGCCTGGACCTGGTGACGCACGTGGTGTCGGCGGGCCCCGGCTCGGACCGGAACCTCGCCACCGGCGTCAGCGCCGCGGCGGCCGCTGCGCAGAACCCCAACGGTGGGTGGGTGGACGCCCTCACCGGGCAGCCCGTGCCCAACCCCCAGCCGGATCCGCGGCAGCCGGGGCGGTTCATCAACCCGGCCACCGGCAACCAGGCGGTCCAGGCCGGCGGCCAGGCCCAGGTGGGCGCCCAGCAGCAGCTCCAACAGCTCCAGCAGCAGCGCGGCGGCAGCATCACCAACCCCCTCTTCGGCCCGGGCGGTCCCAACGGCAGACCCATCATGGCCCCCGGCCCGGGGCTCCGCCGATGAACCAGCACCCGCGCGGCCTGACCCTGGTGGAGGTCCTGGTGGCGGTCAGCATCACCGCGCTGATGGGCGCGATGGTGGCCATGGCCTTCAACTCCACCTTCACCGCCCGCGAGGTGGTGGACGCCGAGGCGGAGCGCTACCGGATGCTGCGGACCGCGTTCACCCGGATGACGCGGGAGATTGGCTCCGCCTTCGTCAGCGACAAGTACGACCCGCAGGAGTACCGGGACCAGAACGACAGGCCCACCAACTTCATCGGTGAAGAGGAGTCCTTGCTTTTCGCCTCCTTCGCCAACCAGCGCATGTACGCGGACTCCCGCGAGTCCGACCAGATGGTGGTCGAATACAAGGTGGAGAGCGCCACCGAATCCAACGCGCGCGGGCGCAGGGACCTGGTCCGGCGGGTGAACCCCCTGGTGCAGGACCGGATGGACCGGGGCGGCACCACCGATGTGCTCCTCGAGGACGTCAAGCGCATCGAGTTTGCGTACTGGGACCCGGAGCGCAAGGAGTGGGAGCGGGAGTGGGACACCCGCCGGGTGGAGCGCAAGAGCGTGCTGCCCACGCGGGTGCGGATCACCGTCCACGCCATTGACGAGAACAAGAAGGAGGTCGCCTACACCACGCAGGTGCGGGTGATGCTGAACACCGAGCTGGAGCGGTACTGACCATGGCGCGCACCGACAAGAAGCGGAAGACGCGCCGGAACGAGCGCGAGCGCGGCGTGGCGCTGATGGTGGCGCTCATCTCCATCGCGGTGCTCACCGCCGTCTCCACCGAGTTCCTCTACACCTCGCGGGTGGACCTGCAGATGGCGGGCAACCAGCGGGACGACTTGCGCGCGTATTACCTCGCGCGCAGCGGGATTGGCCTTTCGAGGCTCCTGCTCAGCTTCCAGAAGCAGGTGGACAACATCCAGCTGCCGCCCGGCCTCACGGACATGTTGGGGCCGCTTCTGGGGGCGCCCCCGGGTGCGGCGGGCCCGGGCGGAGAGGTCCCCGGCATGTCCATGCCCAGCATCCAGCTGTGGAAGATGGCGCGGGTGGACTGCTACCTGTTGCAGGGGATGATCGACTCCACCGGCGGTGAAGACGACGCCCGGGCGCGGATCTCCGAATCCCTGAACGAAGGCCGCGGCGAAGACGGCGTGGTCCTCCCCGGCGGCCAGCGCGACTTCGGCGACTTCACCGGCTGCTTCGACGTGAAGATCGAAGCCGAGGAGCCGAAGATCAACCTCCACTCGCTGGAGATGAGCCCCATTGCCCTGGCGCAGGCCCTGGCGGTGCTGGGCGACAGGCAGTTCGAGTTCCTCTTCGAGTCGGAGGACTTCCGCAGGGAGCGGGTCACCCCCGCGGAGCTGCTCATCAACCTCAAGGACTGGTACGACGCGGACCAGACCTCCTCCGTCATCGAGACCGACGGGCTGGTGCCCACGTTCAAGCCCGGCTTCTCCGACGAGAACGGCCCCTACAGCCGCTACGAGCCGCGGTACCAGGCGAAGAACGCCCGGTTCGACTCACTGGACGAGCTGTTCATGGTCCACGGCGTGAGCGACCGGCTGATGCGCGTCTTCCGGGACCGCTTCACCGTCTACGGAGACCCGAACAAGCCCGCCAACATCAACACCGACGATCCGGTCCTGCTGTGGGGCGCCATCCTCGGCGCCGCGGACCCGCGCAAGCCGGACCCGCGGCTGCAGGACCCCATCTTCATCTCCCAGGTCATCCAGACCCTCCACGCCGCGCGGATGGTCAGCTTCCTGGGCATGAGCACCAAGGACTTCGTGGCGGTGCTGCAGAGCCAGGGCATCCAGGTGCGCCCCGAGGTGGCCATGGGCAAGGCCCTGAACGACAAGAACAGCACCTTCACCCTCACCGCCACCGGTGAGGCAGGCGCCATCAAGAAGCGCATCACCGCCGTGGTCCGCATGGACAAGGGAGGCCAGTTCGGACAACTGGTCTACTGGAGGGAGGAATAATGGCCCGTATCCTCGGGCTCGACATTGGCAGCCACGCGGTCAAGGCCGTGCTCTTCGACGCGACGATGCGCGGCGCCCAGGCGAAGGCCCAGGCCACCGTCCGGCGCGCCACCGAAGGCGACAAGGCAGACACGCTCAAGGCCGCCATCCGCGAGCTCTTCGAGAAGCACCCCATGCAGTGGGACCAGGTGGTGGTGGCGCTCCCCGGCCCCACCCTGGCCACGCACGTCATCACCCTCCCCTTCAGTGACCCCAAGAGGGTGGAGCAGGCGCTGCCCTTCGAGGTGGAGAGCCAGCTCCCGTTCGACCTGGACGAGGTGGTCTTCGACTACCAGTCCACCCAGCCGGGCACAGGCGGCGGCTCCGGCGGCGGCGCGGCCGGGGGCAAGAGCGCGGGCGGCAAGTCGGACCTCATCGTGGGGGTCATCCGCAAGGATGACCTGCGCGCGCTGCTCGGCAACCTCGCGGAGGTGAACATCGATCCGCGGGTGGTCACCCACCCTGCCCTCGCCTACCAGAACGTGCTGCCGCTCCTGGGCACCGCGGCTCAGGGCGGGGCGGCCGGCGCCTGGGCGGAAGGACCCCGGCCCGAAGACGCGCAGACTGCCGTCACCGACCTCACGGCGCAAGGCGCCAACCCTGCCATCGCGGTGGTGGACCTTGGCCACGAGCGCACCAGCGTGTGCATTGGCCACGGCGGCGCGGGCGGCAGCGCCGAGTTCGCGCGGACCTTCTCGGGCGGCGGGCGGGACCTCTCCCGCGCCCTGGCCAACGAGTTCCAGATCCCGCTGGCGGACGCGGAGGCCTGGAAGGAGGCGCACGGCGCCATGGCCTCGCAGATCGTGGGGCCGGACGCGGAGCGCGCGGCGGCGGCGTTCGTGCGCGGGCTGCAGCCCGTGCTCCGCGAGCTGCGCCAGACCTTCAAGTCCTACACCTCCCGCTCGCGGCAGCAGGTGGGCCGCATCTACCTGTGCGGCGGCACCGCGAAGCTGGCGGGCATCGAAGAGCAGCTGGCGAAGGAGCTGGGGCTGCCGGTGGAGCGGCTGCCCCTGCCCGCGGAGCTGGGCGCGCAGGGGGGAGCGGACTACCCGCACGAGCTGGCGCAGGCCTACGTGCTGGCGCTGCGCGGGGGCTCCGCCTCGGGCGGCAAGGCCCCGCGCTTCAACGTCCGCCGCGGCGAGTTCGCCTTCAAGGGCCAGTACGACTACGCGCGGGAGCGCATCGGCCGGCTGGCGGCCTTCGCGGTCACCCTCCTGGTGCTGCTCGTCGTGGCGGGCGTCGTCCGCAACTCGCTGCTCTCGGAGCGTGAGCAGGCGCTGCATGACCAGCTGTGCGACACCACCAACCGGGTGCTCGGCCGCTGCGAGCGCAACTTCGACCTGGCGATGAACATGCTCCAGGGCGCGGAGAGCCCCGCTTCGGCGGTGCCGAAGATGTCTGCGGTGCAGCTGCTGGCGGAATTGACCCAGCGGATCCCCGCGGACGCCAACGTCATCATCGAACAGGTGGACGTGGGGCTGGACCGGATCACCCTGCGCGCCCAGACCGACAGCACCCGGCAGGTGGATCAGGTGACGGCGGCGCTCAAGGGCTACCGCTGCTTCCAGGAGGTCCAACAAAGGCGCGTGGAGCGCACGCGAGACGGGTCGACGGTGCTCTTCGGCCTCGAGATCCAGGTGGCCTGTCCCGAGGACGCGCCCGCCACCCCGCAGGGCTAGGAGCGAGACGACATGGGACCCATCAAGAACGCCATCGCCTATGTGCAGACCTGGTTCGGCGCGCTCTCCACCCGGGAGAAGCGCCTGGTCGCGCTGGCCGGCTCGGCGCTGGCCGTGTTCCTCATCTTCATCATCCTCTACTCCTTCTCCTCGTCCGCGTCCGGGTACCGCCGGCGCACCGAGGACAAGATGGCGCGGCTGGCGGAGGTGCAGACGCTCGCCGGCAACTTCCGCAACGCCGAGCAGCAGCGGCAGGCGGTGGAGCGGCAATTGGGCGCCATGGGCGAGATGCCGCTGATGAGCTACCTCGAGGAGAAGGGGGACGCCGCCGGGCTGGAGCTTCGGACCATCAACCCCCGCGCGGACGTCCCGGTGGGCGACGGGCGGATCATCGAATCCGCGGTGGTGCTCACGCTCACCGACGTCTCATTGGACAAGCTGGTGAACTTCCTCACCGAGGTGGAGCGGGGCCCCGGGGTGGTCAAGGTGAAGGAGCTGCGGCTGGAGCCGCGCCGGGACCAGGAGACCATCACCGCGTGGGCGACCATCGCCACCTACAAGATGAAGAGGTAGCAACGACGTGGCAGACCGCAAGCGCACCTTCAAGCTCGTCTCCGCCTACGCGGCCTTCGCCTCGTTCGCGTTCCTGTTCTTCCTCTACGTCACCTTCCCGTACGACGTGGTTCGCCAGCGGCTCGTGGCCGAGGCGGGCGCGGCAGGCTACGACCTGCACGTGGGCGGCCTGGGGCCGGGGCTCCTCGGCGTCACCGCCACCGAGGTGCTGGTGAAGTCGCGCACGCCGCCCGCTGAAGGGCAGCCCGAGCGCGGGGCCCTGGTGGTGGACAAGGTGGCGCTGCGGCCGGCGCTGCTGCCGCCGGGGCTCGCCTTCCGCGCCAGCCTGATGGACGGGGTGGCCACCGGTTCGGTGGGCGGGCTGGGGGACGTGAAGCTGAGGGTGAACCTGGACGAACTGGACCTCTCGAAGGGCAACCTGCAGGCGTTCTCCGGGCTGGATCTGGCGGGCACGCTCTCCGGCAGGGTGGATCTCTCCATCCCGAAGGCGGCGGCCCCGGCGCCGGGCGGCGGCAAGGGGCCCGAGGAGCCGGATCTGGGCCAGGCCTCGGGGGAGATCGTCCTCGACGGAAACGGGGTGGTGGTCAACGGCGGCACCATCACCGTGCCCATGTACGGCACGCCCACGCCCATGGACCTGCCGCGTATCGCCTTCGGGGACGTGGATGGGCGGCTGGCCTTCGACAAGGGCGCGGGCACGCTCGAGCAGTTCGAGGCGCGCAGCGACGATTTGACCCTGATGGGCTCTGGCACGCTCAAGCTGGCCAAGCGGCCCGAGTTCTCGGACACCAACATCGATCTGCGCTTCAAGGCGGAGCCCGAGTTCATGAAGCGGCTGGGCATGGTGGCGGCCGGTTTGTCGATGCTCAAGGCAGACCCGCAGGACCCCTCCTTCCGGGTGGCCAAGGTGACCGGCTTTATCGGGCGTCCCAACTTCCGCTAGGAAGGGGGTTGGGAGGGCCCGTACATGCCTGAGTTGATCTTCTTCCGACGTGGCGAAGAGGTGCTGCGTCTGCCGCTGGAACAGAACCGGGTGGTGTTGGGGCGCGGTGAGCGGAGCGCGGTGGTGCTGCCGGATCCGGAGATCTCGCGCCAGCACGTGGCGCTGACGTGGGACGGCCAGAAGATGGTCTTCGAGGACCTCTCGGGCAACGGGACCCTGGTCTCGGGCACCCTCTTGAAGGGGGGCGTGCTCGCGGACGGGCAGGACCTGACGCTGGGGCAGTGGCGGGCGGTGTACCGCGAACACGGCGTGGCGGATCAGGACGCGGCCACCAACGTGGGCGGCACCCGCACCGAGCAGCAGCCGCGCACCGGGCTGGTGCGCCCGGGGGCGGTGCAGGTCCGGGTGCGGCAGGGCGCGGCGGAGAGCATCCACCGGCTGCAGACCGAAGGGTTCTCGGTGGGCGGCGACCCGTCCTGCGACCTGTGCATCAAGGACCGCTTCGTCTCCAGCCGGCACGCGCGGGTGTCGCGGACGGAGACCGGGTTCATCGTCTCCGACCAGCAGTCCACCAACGGCACCTGGATAGGACAGGTGCGCATCTACCAGGCGGAGGTGCCGCTCGGCGGGATGATCCGCATCGGTGAGACGGAGCTGCACTTCGAGAACGTGGCCGGCAAGAAGGACGGCGGGGTCTTCGAGGGGCTCATCGGCACCGACCCGTCGATGAAGCAGCTGGTGGACCTGATCGAGCGGGTGGCGCCCTCCTCCGCCGCCGTCGCCGTCTTCGGCGAGTCCGGCACCGGCAAGGAGCTGGTGGCGCGCGCCATCCACAACCGCAGCACCCGGTCTGCGGCCGCGTTCATCCCGGTGAACTGCGCGGCCATCTCCAAGGAGCTCATCGAGAGCGAGCTGTTCGGCCACGAGAAGGGCGCCTTCACCGGCGCCGCGACCACCCGGAAGGGGGCCTTCGAAGAGGCGGACGGCGGCACGCTCTTCCTCGACGAGATTGGCGAGCTGCCCCTGGACCTGCAGGCCAAGCTCCTGCGCGCGCTGGAGTCGGGGGAGATCAAGCGGGTGGGCGCGTCTCGGCCCACCCACGTGGACGTGCGCGTGGTGGCGGCCACCAACCGGGACCTGCTCGCCGCGTCGCGCGAGAGCAAGTTCCGCGAGGATCTCTACTACCGCCTGTGCGTCATCCCCCTGCACCTGCCGCCCTTGCGGAACCGGCGTGGAGATCTGCAGTCCATCGCCGAGCACTTCGTTCGCGCCTTCTCCCCGCGCGGCCAGACGGTGCGCCTGCTCCCCGGCGCGGTGGAGCGGCTGTCCAACCACCACTGGCCCGGCAACGTGCGCGAGCTTCGCAACGTCATCCACCGCGCCCTGCTCCTGCGCAAGGGGCCCATGATTGACGCCTCGGACCTCACCTTCGATCAGGAGCTGAACCCGGACACCGGCATCCCGGTGCAGGACCTGCCGCCGGGGATGACCCTGGAGCAGATGCTGGAGAAGCTCGAGCGGCAGATCATCGAGAGCGCGCTGCGGCGCTTCAACAACAACCGCGAGCGGGTGGCCAGGGAATTGGGCGTGGCCCGCTCCACCCTCTTCAAGCGGCTCAAGCAGTGGGGCCTCACCCGCGCGGAGGACGAAGCCGAATAGCTGGAACTTTCCAGCCCCTGTCCGCGGCTCCAGGAGACGGCGTAGCATCCACCTTCCGTGAAGGAGGTCTTCCGCCTGCCCAAGCTCCTCATCGTCGACGACGACCGCTTCGTCCGGGACCTGCTGCGGGATCTGCTCGCGCCGGACGGGTACGCCTTCTGCGAGGCAGCGGACGGCGAAGAGGCCATCCGGATGGTGGAGGCGGAGAAGCCGGACGTGGTGCTGCTGGATCTCCTGATGCCCCGGGTGAGCGGCATGGACGCGCTGCGCACCATCCGGGAGCGGATGCCCGCGTCCCGGGTGCTGGTGATCACCTCCCTGGATTCGGACGCGCTGGTGTCACAGGCGATGGCCGCCGGCGCGCAGGGCTTCGTGGTCAAACCCTTCCACCCGCTGGAGATCAAGCAGGCGGTGCGGAAGGCCCTTCTTTCGGAGGCGTGAGCAGTGGCGGACTACTGGATCTGCGACGCCGAGGGACGCGTGCTCGGCCCGGTGGGGCTGGTGGTGCTCCGGGACCTGCTGGAGGCGGGGCGGGTCACGAAGGTCACCCGCGTCTCCCTGGACGGGAAGAGCTGGCGGGGGCTGGAGGCGGTGCCGGAGTTGGCCCGGCTGTACGCGGCGGACGGCGCCCGCGCCCGGCAGGAGGAGGACGCCAGGAGGCTGCGCGCGCACCTCGAGGCCTGCCGCAGCCGCCCTGCCCATGAGGTGCTGGGGGTCCCGAAGGACGCGCCTTTGGAGACGTACCGGGAGGCCTTCTTCCGCATCTCCAAGAGGTTCCACCCGGACAAGGTGCCGAAGGACGCCGCGCCCGCGTTGGTGGAGGCGTGCGGCCTGGCCTTCCGCTTCTATTCGGGCGTGATGGCGCGGGTGGAGGCGGCGCCACGTGAAGCGCCCAGCGCGCGACGTTCAGTCCCCGTCAAGGCGCCCGCGCCCGCGCCCGCGCCTGCTGCCGCGCCCGAATACCGGCCCGAGGACTTCGTGGGCATCAAGCCTCTGGCGCCGGGCGCGGCGGCCGCGGAGATCCGGGTGACCCCACAGAACGTGGGCATGTTCACCGATCACCCCCTGATGAACCTCGGCCGCGGCGGGTTCTTCCTCGCGGACGCGCGGGTGCTGCCTTTGGGGACGCAGGTGGCGCTCACCTTCCGCTTCGAGGATCCGCCGCACAGCATCAGCGCGCGCGGCAAGGTGGCGTGGGAGGACGCAGGGCAGAAGGGGACGCGGCCCGGCTTCGGGATCACCTTCTTGCAGCTCTCCTCGTTGGACCGGGACTTCCTGAAGGCGTTCGTCCAGCGGGTGCGCACCGCGCGCGGCGCCTGACCTTCGCGGAGGGCTCCGGGTTGCGCCGGATCAAGGCGGCCGGGGCATGCAGCGTGCATTGGTGCGCCCAGGCCCATGGTCCCCCGCGCGCAAAGCACCTCACGCCCTGCCCTTCTCGTCCGCGCGCGGCGGGTCTGTCCTGACCTGCGTGGGTGCGCGGGGACCGCCGGGGAGGGCGCGTGAACTGGTCGCTGTTCCTGATGTTCTGCGGCGCGGTGACGCTCGCGGCGACGCTGTCCATGTTCGGCCGCAAGGACGGGCTGGGCGGCGTGCGGCTGGGGCTGGTGCTGCTGTGCGGTGGCGCCTCCGTCGTCAACGCGGGGCTGGTGGCTGCGGCGCAGCTGGACCTGGCGGCGGACGCGCTGCCATGGGTGGTTGCGGTAAGGGTCGGCATCGGCACGCTGTGCGCGGGCGGCCTGGGGGTGGGGCTCATCCTCCTGCTCCCGGATTGGCGGGGGACCCGTCGGCTGATCATGACCCTGGTGGTGCTCTGGTCCGCGCTGGGCGCCGCGCTCACCGTGCAAGGTGGCGAGGCCGCCCTCTTCAGGTCAGAGGTCAGCTGGTCCTCTCTGGCCCCCTGGGTTCGCCTCTTCGATTCGGTGGCGATCGGCCTGGGGACGGTGGTCCTGACCGTCGGAGCAGTGGTGCGGATCCGGAGAAACCGCCGGGGCCGAACGGCGATGCTCACCATCCTCTGCGCGCAGCTGCTCTCGGCGATGGCGTACTTCTACATCCGCCTGTTCGAGGGGTACGGGGTCCAGCTGGCGGGCAGCGCCGGCATCGTCACCGTGTGCGGGCTCACCTATTGGATCACCATCGAGCGGTGGCGCGTCGCCGGTATCGGCGAGTGGGGCCTGTCCATGGTCTTCGAGCGCGCGCGGCTCCCGGCGGTGGTCGTGGACCTCTACACCGACCTGTGCGTGCTCAACCCGGCCGCGCGCTCGGCGCTGGGGCGCCAGGTGACGCCCTCCGAGCTCGTCGAGTGCCTCGGCCTCGCCGGCTCGACCCTGGAGGCGGTGCTCCAGAAGCTCGACGACCAGATCCTCCCCGCGAGGACCCTCCCCGCGGCCCCGGGGCGGCTCTTCGACGTGCAGTGTCACTTCGCGCCGCAGGACGGGCTCGGCCTCTTCGTGCTCTCGGACGTCACCGAGCGGGTGACCCAGGCGCAGGACCTCGCCGCCACGGTGAAGAAGCTCCGCGAGATGCAGGACCGCTTGATTGACCAGGAGAAGGTGGCGGCGCTGGGCGTGCTGGTGGCGGGCGTCAACCACGAGATCAACAACCCCCTGTCGTGGGTGAGCTCCAACCTGCGCGTGGTGGGGCAGTACCTCACGGCGCTGCTTCCGGGGGTGCCGCTCGCGCGCCGGGCGGCGGCAGGAGACCCCCAGGCGCTGGAGGCCGTCGGGGACTGGGCGGACGAGCCGGACGTGGTCGAGGCCTCGGAGGACGCGGCGGCCGCGCTGACCGAGGCGCAGCAGGGGTGCGGGCAGATCAAGGAGATCGTCGCGTCGATGCGCCAGCTCAGCCGGCAGCAGGAGCAGGTGGACAGCGCGGACCTCTCCGCGCTGGCGGCGGGCGGCGTGAAGGTGGCGAAGACGAGCCTGGGCCCCGACGTGACCCTGCACGTGGAGCTGGCGCAGGACCTGCGCATCCGCGCGGTGGCGGGCGAGGTGATGCGGGTGGTGACCAACCTGGTGGTGAACGCCGGGCAGGCGCTCGGGCAGCGGGGGCAGGTGTGGGTGCGCGCCTTCGCCGAAGGCGCAGACGCGGTGCTGGAGGTGGCGGACGACGGGCCGGGGATCCCGCCCCACCTCAAGCAGCGGGTGTTCGACCCGTTCTTCACCACCAAGGCCCCCGGCGAGGGCACGGGCCTGGGCCTGGCCATCAGCGCCGAAACGGCGAGGCGGCACGAAGGCCGGCTGGTGCTGGTGAACCGGCCCGGAGCGGGCGCCATCTTCCAGCTCCGCCTGCCGCTCCGGGCGGCTGAAGGGAGCGACCCCAACGTCCCCATCGTCTCCGCGCCGAGGGCGGTGGCGTAGATCCTTTGGGGGGCCCCGCCCGTTCCATCTCCCAAGGAGGTGGAGGCGCATGGACATGCCGGACCTGTACCGGAGCCACCGGGCGCGGGCGCTGCGGATAGCGCGGCGGATCCTCGGGGACAACGCTGAGGCGGAGGACGTCGTCCAGGAGGTCTTCGCGCGGCTGTGGCAGCGGCCCGGCCTGTTCGACGGGCGGTCGTTGTGGAGCACCTGGCTGTACCGGGTGATGGTGAACCAGAGCATCAACACCCTGCGCGCGCGCCGCCGCCGCCGCGACGGACGACCGGACTTCGCGGAGGCGCCGCCCACCCCCGAAGAGCAGGCGGTGACCGCGCAGATGCGCGCCCACTTCGCCCGGACGCTGAAGGAGCTGGGCGGGCTGCAAGAGCAGGTGGTGTGGATGCGGGAGGTGCGCGGCTACAGCTACCCGGACATCGCGGCGCTCTTGCGCATCCCCGAGGGGACGGTGAAGAGCACCCTGCACCGCGGCCGCGCCCGCGCGTGGGCAATGATGATGAAGCTCGACGAGGAGGTGGGGTAGCCGGCCTTCTTTCGCCTCGCGGCTACTCTCCGGAGCCCTTCTCGCCCACGAACTGGTCGCCCTTCTCCTTGAAGAGCACGTTGAACGTGGTGAGCGAGCCGTAGGAGCGGGTGATGTAGTGCTGCAGCTCCACCTTCTCCGCGGCGGACAGCTTCGGGTTCGCGTTGAGCTTCTGCTCCAGCGTCCGCAGCCGGTCCCGGATCATCACCACCTTGTTGAACAGCGCTTCGATGGGGAGGTCCTTCGGCTGCAGCTGGGGGTTGGCGGGGATGAGCCGCACGGTGCCGCCGTCCCACTTGTTGGCGAGGGGCGCCGCGTGCACGTCGCCCGCGGCTTCGCGGAACAGCTCCATCAGTTCTTCGCGCGTCATGTCCAGCAATCCTCCGAGATCGACTTGCTCATTCGGGTCACGCGCAGGCACCGGCACACCCGCCCGCCGCACCACCTGGGGCCCCACGCCGCGGAGGAGGGTCCTTGCGCGGTGGCGCGAGGGCTCCGCGCGCGGCTCCGGGTTCGGCTGTCCGCGCGGCGCATAGTGCTGGCACACCGGCGCGGACGGCGGGAAGTGCCCCCGGTTCGCGTCCAGCCGGCACGGCCCCACCCAGCCGCGGTGATCCACCGAGTGGCGGACCCACAGCTTGCAGTGACCGCACACGCGCTCAGACGCATCGAACGTGGGGAAGGGGGGCTCGCCTGCGCCCGGATCCGACTCCGACATGGGTCGGGTTGTAGCGTGCGCCCCACCTGCCTACAATGTCGTCCTTTCGCCTACCCGGAGGGGATGCGGCCATGTACTCGGACCCACACGCACGCACCGTGGCCCCGCCGGGGCTGGTGCCGCAGGACGTCTGGGAGCGCTGGCAGGAGGAGCAGGCGGGCGCGCAGCGCTCACCGGCGCTCACCGCAGACCCGGCCCCGCTCTTACCCCCCGGGCTCCTCGCGACGGTCCCCGCCGACTTCGAGGTGGCCCTCTTCGGCCTCTCGCAGTTGCCGTTGTTCGCGGACCTGGACCGCACCGCGCTCTCCGCGCTGGCAGCGCACGCACGGCAGGGCGAGCTGCAGGATGGGGGCTACCTGTTTCGCGAGGACACCTGGGCCACGTCCTTCTACGTGGTGCTCGAAGGCGCGGTGGAGGTGCTCCGGCGCCTGCCCGAGACCGGCCGCGAGATCGCCCTGCGGCACGTGGAGAAGGACGAGCCGGTGGGCCTGTTCGGCCTGTTCTGCGGGCAGCGGCGGGCCGCGTGTGCGCGCGCCATTGGGGATGTGATCCTGCTCGAAGTCCCCGCCCCGGCGCTGGTGAGCGCCCTGACGGACCACCCTGCCCTGCGCGAGCGGATGGCGCGGTTCTACCGGGAGCGGCTGGTGGAGGGCTTCGTGGGCGCCTCGCGGCTGTTCTCGGACGTGGACCCCATTGCCCGGGCGCGGATCATCGGCCGGTTCAAGGGGCGCAGGCTCGCGGCGGGGCAGGCGCTGGTGAACCCCGGAGAGGTGCAGAACCTCTTCGCGCTGGTGCTGGACGGCGCGCTGCAGTTGGAGACGCGGCCTGTGCCCGGCAAGGCGCCTGGGCGCTACGTGCTCTCCACCGGAGAGTTTCTGGCCCTCACCTGCGCGTTCTCCGGCGCGCCGGCGCAGTGGCGGATCGTCGCGTCGGAAGAGACGGACCTGGCGTTGCTCGGCCACGCGGAGGTCACCGCGCTCGTCCGGGATTACCCCGCGCTCCGGTCGGTTGTGGTGAGGCTGCCCACGCTGTCACAGCGGCTGGGGCAGGACGTGTGGTGCGGTCACTGCGCGGTGCCGGGGCTGTAGACGTTCTTCGTCCGACGGGAGGCGCGTGAAGACCTCGAGCGGCGCAACGCTGGACTGGCCGAGGCTCGGCATCGTGGCGCTCGCGCTCGGCCTGGGCGTCTTCTTCTGGCACAGCCCGCTGTTGTGGCCGCTCAAGCTCCTGGTGGTGATGATGCACGAGAGCGGGCACGCGCTGGCCACGCTGTTCGTGGGCGGCCGCGTGGACCACATCCGCATCGCCGCGGACCAGTCCGGGCAGTGCCTGTCGTATCTGCCGCCGGGCGTCTTCGCGAAGATCGCCGTGTATTCGGCCGGGTACCTGGGCAGCACCTTCGCCGGCGCGGCGATGATCCTCCTCACCTACCGCTACC
>CAZQVZ010000079.1:0-17572 GCA_964596895.1 uncultured Myxococcaceae bacterium | reverse complement strand
TGACCCGGAAGGAGCTGGCGAAGAAGACGCTGGTGGCCACGGTGATGAGCAACATGGGCCTCGAGCGCGCGGTGGCCCGCTGGGGCGTCAAGGTGAAGCGCACCCGCGTGGGTGACCGCTACGTGGTCGAGGAGATGCGCAAGAACGGCTACAGCCTCGGCGGCGAGCAGTCCGGGCACCTGGTGTTCCTGGATCACGCCACCACAGGCGACGGTACCCTCGCGGCGCTGCAGCTGCTGGCGGTCCTCTGCCGGAGCGGAAAGCCCCTGTCGGAGCTCACCTCCATCTTCGAGCCGGTCCCGCAGACCCTGCTGGGCGTGGTGGTGAAGCGCCGCAAGGAGCTGGGCGAATTGCCGGAGGTGATGAAGGCCATCAAGGCCGCCGAGCTCGAGCTGGGCAAGGAAGGCCGGGTCTTCGTGCGCTTCAGCGGCACCGAGGCCAAGGCCCGCGTGCTCATCGAAGGGCCGAACAAGGACAAGAACGAGCAGCTGGCGAAGGAGATCGCCCAGGCGCTCGTGAAGTCGCTCGGCTGACGGGCGCTGGCGCCCTTGCCGCCCGCCGCCGTCGCCTCCACTCCTTGAAGGGAGGAGGCGACATGGCAGACCTGGACCGGGACATGGGCAAGGAGATGAGCGAACCGGAGATCCGGGAAGAGGTGGCGCGCGCCCGCGAGAAGGCGGCGCGAAGCCAGGGCGACGCCCGAGATGCGCCCAACGACGCGAGCGACCGGGAGCGGAACGTCCAGTCCGGCCGTCCGGAGTGGGGCTCGCAGGCGGACCGGGAGTGACGAAGCGCCGCGCAGGGGCGTGAGAAGTTGACGCGCCGCCCCCGGTGTAATGAGAAGGCGCCATGTCCATCCGACTGGGCGTCAACGTCGACCACGTCGCCACGCTGCGGCAGGCGCGCAAGGCCAGCTATCCGGATCCGGTGACCGCCGCCGCCTTCGCGGAGCTGGCCGGCGCGCACCAGATCACCATCCACCTGCGCGAAGACCGAAGGCACATCCAGGACCGCGACCTGCGCGTCTTGCGCGAGACCGTCCAGACCGAGCTCAACCTGGAGATGGCCGCCACCTCCGAGATGGTGAAGGTGGCCTACGAGCACAAGCCGGACATGGTGACCCTGGTGCCGGAGCGGCGCGAGGAGCTCACCACCGAGGGCGGGCTGGACGTGAACGCGCAGAAGGACGCCCTGCGCGGGTACGTGAAGAACCTGCGGGACGGGGACCTCCGGGTGGCGCTGTTCATCGACCCGGACCTGGACCAGGTGCGCGCGAGCCACAAGTGCAGCGTGGACCAGGTGGAGTTGCACACCGGCCGCTACTGCGAGGCGCGGGATCAGAAGGAGCGGGCGCAGGAGCTCTCGCGGATCGTGGACGCGGCGAAGACGGCGGCCAAGCTGGGCATGCGCGTCGCCGCGGGGCACGGGCTCAACTACGAGAACGTGGGGCCGGTGGCCGCCATCACCGAAATCGAGGAGCTGAACATTGGCCACGCCATCGTCGCGCGGGCGGTGCTGGTGGGCTTCGAGCGCGCGGTGCGCGAGATGCTGGCGCTGATGCAGAAGGCGAGGCGCTGACCCCATGGTGGTGGGGCTCGGGCTGGATGTCTGCAGCGTGGCCCGCATCCGGGAGATCCTCGAAGGCCCCCGCGGCGCCCGCTTCACAGAGCGCGTCTTCACGCCCGGTGAACGCGCGCTCTGTGGCCGCCGCGCAGACGCCGCCTCCGCCTATGCCGCGCGCTTCGCCGCCAAGGAGGCGCTGGTGAAGGCCCTGGGCGCGCCCCGGGGAATCACCTGGCAGGACATGGAGGTCATCCGCGACGGCGGGTGCCCCGGCTTCCGGCTCCAGGGCGTGGCCGAAGCGGAGATCCAGAAGCGAAACGCCCGCGTGCTCCTGTCCATCACCCATGACGCAGGCGTGGCGGCGGCGACGGTGGTGGTGCAGGCGATGGCGGGGGCGAAGCCATGAAGCGGCTGGTCACCGCGGCGCAGATGCGCGCAGTGGATCAGGCGGCCATCGAGCAGCACGGGATGCCGGCTTCGGTCCTGATGGAGAACGCCGGCGCGGCGCTCGCTGCGGCTGCGCTGGCGCTGTCCGCGTTTTATGGTCGCTTCATCGTCCTGTGTGGGCGCGGCAACAACGGAGGGGATGGGCTCGTGGCCGCGCGCAGGCTGCACGTGGCGGGGCGGCGCGTCTTCGTGGAGGTGGTCCTGGGCGCGGAGCGGCTGGAGGGCGAAGCAAAGCGCAACCTCACCGCGCTGCAGGCGGCGGGGCTCTCTCCCACGAGCATCCCGGATGAGCTGGTGGCCGGGCCCGGCGACGTGGTGGTGGACGCGCTCTTCGGCACCGGGCTCTCACGCGCGCCGGAGGGGCCGTGGGCGGAGGCCATTGGACGGATTCGGGTCTGGCGGGAGAAGGGCGCGAAGGTGGTGGCCGCGGATCTCCCCAGCGGCCTTCACAGCGACACCGGTCAGCCGTTCGACCCGTGCGTGCAGGCGGACCTGACGCTCTGCTTCGGGCTGCTCAAGGTGGGGCAGGTGGTGGAGCCGGGGCGCTCACTCTGCGGAAGGGTGCAAGAGGTAGACATCGGCATCCCGGAGGTCGCCTGGCAGCAGCTCCCTCGCCCGGCGATGTGGCGGGTGGAGGAGCCGGACGCGCGCGCGCGCATTCCCGTCCGCAAGGCGGACTCCCACAAGGGCAGCCACGGGCACGTGCTGGTGGTGGCCGGCAGCTGGGGCAAGACCGGCGCCGCGGCCATGGCGGGCATCGCGGCCCTGCGCGCAGGCGCGGGGCTGGTGACGGTGGCGACCAGACCCGAGGCGCTGGTGCCCGTGCTCGCGCATGCCCCGGAGCTGATGGGCCTGGAGTTGATCTCCGACGGCGCGCTGGGCCCGGGGGACCTCAACCCGCTCCTGGAGGCCGCGGACGGCAAGGAGGCGCTGGTCATCGGCCCTGGCATTCCGCGCGGGAGCGACACCGCGAAGCTCCTGGGCGCGCTGCTGGAGGAGCTGCACGTCCCCGTGGTGTTGGACGCGGACGCGCTGAACGCGGTGGCGGAACAGCCGGACGTGCTGCAGCGCGCGAAGTGCCCGCTGGTCCTCACGCCGCACCCGGGGGAGATGGCCCGGCTGTGCGGCAAGTCGGTGCCCGAGCTGCTGCGAGACCGCGTGGGCGCAGCGCGGACCATGGCGGCGGCGCACCAGGCGGTGGTGGTGCTCAAGGGCGCGGCCACCCTGATCTGCCTCGAGGACGGGACCTTGTACGTGAACCCCACCGGCAACCCCGGGATGGCCACCGGCGGAACGGGAGATGTGCTCGCCGGCATCATCGGCGCGCTGTTGGCGCAGGGGCTCTCCGCCGAAGACGCGGCGGTGGCCGGCGTCTTTGCGCACGGGCTGTCAGGCGATCTCGCCAGCGCGCGCACCGGTCTTCAGGGCCTCATCGCCACCGACCTTCTGGGCGGCCTGGGTGAGGTGTGGACGCGGTGGGGCAGGTGAAGACGCCGGATGCTGCCCGGGACGTGGTGACGCGTTCCCCTGAGCAGACCCGCGCGCTGGGCGAGGCGCTCGGGCGGCTGCTCGGGCCCGGGGACTTCGTGGGGCTGGTGGGAGAACTGGGGGCGGGCAAGACGGCGCTGGTGCGCGGCGTGGCGGACGGGGTGGGCATCGACCGGTCGCAGGTCGCGAGCCCCACCTTCGCCATCGTCTATCCGTACGAAGGCGGGCGGCTGCCGCTGTACCACGCGGACCTGTACCGGCTCGGTGACTACGACGAGCTCTACGCGACGGGGTTTCTGGACCTGGTCGGCGGCGAAGGCGCGGTGATGGTGGAGTGGATAGACAAGATCTGGGAGGCCGCCCCGGACGAGTTGCTCCTCCTCCGCCTTTGCCACGGGGAAGGCGACGACGAGCGCACCTTGCGCGCCGAGGCGTACGGCGCTCGCTACGTGCCGCTGCTCGACGCCTGGCTGCCTCCCCAGGGCTGAGCGGGAAGCAGCGCAGGGACTGAGCATGGCGTCAGGCGCGTGACGCCGCGTCAGACGACTCACGCGCGGAAGCCACTCATCCGGGTCGGGTCAGACCCGGAGGGCGCTTCCCGACCCATCCACACTTCGGTCCAGGTGAAGGGAATCCGCTTGTTTGCAGGAGCGCGCGCCGCGCGCTGCGTGCTGCCTGCGTGTGGCCCGCCAGTTGCTTTGCCGGCAGAAGCTCGCGCGATGCGGGCTTTTCCCGGGTATTCGGGCCCTCCACGGAGCGCACAAGTGACTGCTACCCCCTTCCACCGGCCCCGGGCCCTGTCGGCGCTCTCTGCCGCCGCACTCGCCTTGCTGTCCGCCTGCGCGGACCCGGAGCCGGCTGCCCCGCTTGCTGACACGGGACCTGTGTCCGCCGCGGGTTCGAACGCCCAGGCGCTGTTCGTGAACCCGGGCTTCGAAGACGGGAACCTGAACGGCTGGTCGGTCAGCACTGCGCTGGTGAACCGGGCGACCCAACCGGTGGACAGCGAAGAGAACCTGAACCTGTCTTCGGGAGGGACGAACAGGACTTCGGTGAAGTACGGCGCGCCGCTCACGCTGATCCCGCCCGGACTGACGAGCACCGACACGGTGCGCTACCCCCGGTACGGAAACCACGCGGCCATCGTGAACGAGCAGGGGCTGAACCGGAACCTCAACAGGCTGGTGCAGACGTCTGCCGTCACCGCGGCGGACATCGATCCGCATGACGGGCGCGTGCACGTCCGGTTCGTGGTGCTGCCGGTCATGCAGAACCCCGGGCACACCCTGGTCGAGCAGCCCTACTACTTCGTGAGCGTGAACAACCTCACGCGCGGGACCAACCTCGCCAGCCGCTTCAACTTCTCCAATCAGGCGGGCGTGCCGTGGCAGTCCAACTCCGCGGGAAGCGTCGTCTACACGGACTGGCTGCTCTTCGACCTCCCCTTGAGCCCCGCTGACGTGGCCATCGGCGACGTGCTCGAGGTGCGGGTGCTCGCAGCCGGGTGCCAGCCGAGCGGCCATTGGGGCCAGGCCATCGTCGACGCGTTCGGCACCGACATCCCGGGTATCGCCGTCTACGCCTCGGGGCCAGACAGCGTGGCCGCGGGCGACGACTTCCAGTACAGCTACCGCATCTTCAACGGCGGGGCGGGGACGGCGACCGGCGTGAAGCTGATGAGCTACCTGCCGGCAGGCGTCTCGTTCCGCTCCGTGGATACGCCAGGGGTCCGCTGCACCACGCCGACCGTGGGCGTCCGCGGCACCGTGGCGTGCGATCTGCCCCCCGTCTCCGCTGGGGGTGCGCAGCAGGTGCGGATCACCGTGCGCGCGGACGCCACGGCCACGCAGGAGATCCGGCACGGCTGGTACTCCATCGAGTCGGCGCAGGAGCCGGCGCTCATCGGGCCGCTGGTGGTGACGCAGGTGGCGCCGGCGGGCACCGCGCACCACGTGGACCTCGTCACCTCCGTGGACAACGGAAAGCCTGCGCTCGAGTGGGGCCAGCAGGTCACCTACGCGGTGACCGTGAAGAACCAGGGGCAGGCCACTGCGGCGAACGCCCGGATCACGTCCAACCTGCCGGCCGAGCTCTCTGGCCTGACCTGGCAGTGTGCCCCGAGCCCCGCTGCGAGCTGCGGCGTCCTCACCGGGACAGGGGAGATGGACACCCTGGTGACGCTCCCCCCCCGGCTCGCAGGTGACGTTCACCGTCAGCGCGGCGGTCGCCACCGGCAGCGGTCCCGGCCAGCTCACCTTCAGGGTCAACGCCACGGCGCCCCTGGGCACCACCGAGCAGTACCCCATCAACAACGGGGACGCGGACACCGACGGCATCAACACCCTGCACAGCCTCACCGTGCAGCGGGACGGGCAGGGAAGCGGAACCGTTCTGTCCATCCCTGGTGGCCTGAGCTGCGGTGAGGGCTGCACCTCCGCGAGCGCGGCCTTCGCCGAGGGCACCACGGTGGCCTTCCACGCCGTGCCCGCCAGCGGCAGCCGTTTCGCCGGGTGGAGCGGCGCGTGCTCCGGCAGCGTTTCGCCCTGTACGGTCCTGGTCGCGCCGGGGCAGACGGTCACGGCCGTCTTCGACCCGAACCCCGTGCTCATCACCAGCCCGCTCCAGGCGAAGGCGCGGGTGGGGCAGCCCTTCGTCTACCAGCTCACCGCGAGCGGCGATCCGACGAGCATCGGTGCCAGCGGCCTGCCGGCGTGGCTCACGTTCGATGCGTACGACAGCACGCTGAGGGGCGTGCCGCCCGCGGCTGGGACGGTGTCGGTCACGTTGAGCGCGTCCCGGGGCAGCCAGAGCGACTCGAAGGTGCTCACCCTCACCTCCGGCGTGGCCCCCAGCATCAACTCGGCCCTGACGTGGACGTTGTCGGGCGCGACCACCGCATGGACCAACGTGCTCGTCTCCGCGACCGGCACCTCGCCCATCCTCTACACCGTGAGCAGCCTTCCCGGCGCGGTGGGCTTCAACTCCACCACCGGCAGGTTCTCCGGCAACGCGGGCGCCACGGGGGTCTTCAACGTGCCGGTGGTCGCGGCCAATGAGTTCGGTGCGGACTACAAGGTCATTGCCGTGTCGGTGGGTGGCTCGCCGGTCATCACCTCGGCGTTGAGCGCGGGCGCCACCGTGGGCTCGCCGTTCAGCTACACGCTCACCGCGACCGGAACCGGCACCATCACCCGGGCGGTGTCGTCGCTGCCGGGTTGGACAGCGTTCAACGCCAGCTCCGGGGTGCTCTCGGGCAGCCCCACCGCGGCGGGGACGTATTCCATCGGGCTGCATGCGACCAACTCGGTGGGCTCGAGCACGCAGACCCTGCTGCTGACCGTGGACGGGCCCGCGCAGATCACCTCCGGGCTCACCGCCAGTGGCCTGGTCGGCCAGGTGTTCGGGTACTCGCTCACCGCAGAAGGCACGCTGCCGATTGGCCGCGCGGTCACCGGGCTCCCCGCCTGGGCCAGCTTCGACGCCGGGACCGGTCTCATCTCCGGGACGCCGACCACAGCTGGGACGTTCACGGTGGGGCTCGAGGCCTCCAACGCGTTCGGCGCGGATGCCCGGCAGCTCACCATCACCATCGCAGTGCCGCCGCCGCCGCCGGCGCCGCCCGTCATCACCAGCGCGCTGCAGCAGACCCTGCACGCGGGGACGCCGTGGAGCTACGCCATCGAGGCCTCGGGAACGGTCCCCATGACATTCAGCGCCCTGCAGCTGCCGTCGTGGGTGACGTTCAACGCCCCAGCCGGGACGCTCACGGGCACGCCCCCTGAAGGCGTTTTCGAGCTGGAACTTCGCGCGGTCAACGCCCTGGGCAGCGACACCCGGACCGTCTCGCTGACCGTGCAGGTGGAGCCGCAGATCACCAGCGCGCTCGCGGTGGATGCGGTGGTGGGGCAGCCGTTCAGCTATCAGATCACCACGAGCGGGACCTCGCCTGTCGTGGGCGCCCTGGGCTGGCCCGGTTGGGCGACCTACGACGCCGTGACCGGGATGATCTCCGGTGTGCCCTCGGGGGACGGCCAGTGGGAGACCACGCTGACCGCCACCAACCTGGTGGGCGAGGATGTGCAGACACTGACGGTGACCGCGAGGACCGTGCCGGTCATCAACTCGACGCTGGCAGTGTCCGCGGTCGTCGGGCAGCCGTTCAGCTACGCCGTGACTTCGAGCGGGACGGCGCCGTCCTTCAGCGTGGGTGCGCTTCCGAGCTGGCTCACGTTCAACGCGGCCACCGGCATCCTCTCCGGCACGCCGTCGCAGGACGCCATGGAGCAGGTCGTCTTCACCGCCACCAATCCGGCAGGCAGCGACACGAAGACCCTGGTCATCACCGTCCGCACCGGCCCGGTCATTAACTCGGCGCTGGCGGTGTCCGCGGTCGTCGGGCAGCCGTTCAGCTACGCGGTGACTTCGAGCGGGACGGCGCCGTCCTTCAGCGTGGGTGCGCTTCCGAGCTGGCTCACGTTCAACGCAGCGACTGGAGCTCTCTCCGGCACGCCGTCCCAGGACGGCACGGAGCAGGTCGTCCTCACCGCCACCAACCCGGCAGGCAGCGACACGCAGACCCTGGTCATCACCGTCCGTACGATTCCGACCATCACGTCGGCGCTGGCAGTGTCCGTGGTCGTCGGGCAGCCGTTCAGCTACGCGGTGACTTCGAGCGGGACGACGCCGTCCCTCACCGTGGGTGCGCTTCCGAATTGGCTCGCGTTCGACGCGTCCACCGGCATCCTCTCCGGCACGCCGTCGCAGGACGCCACGGAGCAGGTCGTCTTCACCGCCACCAACCCGGCGGGTAGCGACTCGAAGACCCTGGTCATCACCGTCCGCACCGTGCCGGCCATCACGTCGGCACTGGCAGTGTCCGCGGTCGTCGGGCAGCCGTTCAGCTACGCCGTGACTTCGAGCGGGACCGAGTCGTCCTTCAGCGTGGGTGCGCTTCCGAGCTGGCTCACGTTCGACGCAGCGTCTGGAGTTCTCTCCGGAACGTCGTCGCAGGACGCCACGGAGCAGATCGCCTTCACCGCCACCAACCCGGCGGGCAGCGACGCGAAGACCCTGGTCATCACCGTCCGCACGGTGCCGGCCATCACCTCGGCGATGGCGGTGTCCGCGGTCGTCGGGCAGCCGTTCAGCTATGCACTCACGGCGAGCGGTACCAATCCGTCCTTCAGCTCGGCTGCGCTTCCGAGCTGGCTCACGTTCAACGCAGCGACTGGAGTTCTCTCCGGAACGCCGTCCCAGGACGCCACGGAGCAGATCGCCTTCACCGCCACCAACCCGGCAGGCAGCGACACGAAGACCCTGGTCATCACCGTCCGCACCGTGCCGGTCATTAACTCGGCGCTGGCGGTGTCCGCGGTCGTCGGGCAGCCGTTCAGTTACGTCGTCACCGCGAGCGGGACGTCACCGTCCTTCTCCGTGGGTGCGCTTCCGAATTGGCTCTCGTTCGACGCGGCTACCGGCATCCTCGCCGGCACGCCGTCGCAGGACGCCACGGAGCAGGTTGTCTTCACCGCCACCAACCCGGCAGGCAGCGACACGAAGACCCTGGTCATCACCGTCCGCACGGTGCCGGCCATCACCTCGGCGCTGGCAGTGTCCGCGGTCGTCGGGCAGCCGTTCAGCTACGTCGTCACCGCGAGCGGGACCGAGCCCGCCTTCAGCGTCCAAAGCGTCCCAGAGTGGCTGAGCTTCGACGACGCGACTGGGCTCCTGTCCGGCACGCCGTCGCAGGACGCCACGGAGCAGGTCGTCTTCACCGCCATCAATCCGGCGGGCAGCGACACGGAGACCCTGGTCATCACCGTCCGCACGGTGCCGGCCATTACGTCGGCGCTGGCAGTGCCCGCGGTCGTCGGGCAGCCGTTCAGCTACGCGCTCACCGCGAGCGGGACCGAGCCCGCCTTCAGCGTCCAAAGTGTCCCAGAGTGGCTGAGCTTCGACGCCGCGACCGGGCTCCTGTCCGGCACGCCGTCGCAGGACGCCACGGAGCAGGTCGTCTTCACCGCCACCAACCCGGCGGGCAGCGACACGAAGACCCTGGTCATCACCGTCCGCACCCTGCCGCAGGTCACCAGCCCGCTGGTGGTCCACGCTGCCGTGGGCTCGGCGTTCCACTACAGCGCGACCGCGAACGGCACGCCCGAGATCACCTTCTCGTACGGGAGCCTCCCGGCCGAGTTCTCGTCGCTGGGCGCGGTTCTGCAGGGCGTGCCCGCCACCGTCGGCTCGCTCCCGCTCACCCTGACCGCCACCAACGGCGCTGGCAGCGTGAGCGAGACGTTGACGGTGCACGTCCGCGCTTCGCTCACGGCGCCCGGGGTGACCGGTCCGCTCGATGGCGGGCTCGTGAACACGGCCACGCCGGAGATCTCCGGCCAGGCGGAGGCTTCCGAGGCCGGTGGCGTCGTCACCGTCCGCGAAGGCCACACCATTCTGTGCACTGCGGCCATCGCCGCGGATGGCACCTGGGCGTGCTCGACGTCGACCCTCCCGGAAGGCCCTCACGCGCTCACCGCCACTCTCACCGACCCCAACGGCCTCGAAAGTGCCCTCATCGACACGGTGACCTTCACCGTGGACCTCACGGCGCCCGAGGCTCCCATCTGGGCGGCCCCTTCGCCCAACGCGATCCTCGCCACGGCCACCCCGACGCTGTCGGGTACGGGTGAGCCGGAGAGCACCTTGCGCGTGTTCGACGGCGGATCGCTCGTCTGCACCGCCGTGGTCGGGCTGGACGGCATTTGGTCCTGCCTGCCGCAGCTCCCGCTGGCGGAGGGCGCGCACACGCTGACTGCACGACTGGTGGACCCGGCCAACAACCCGAGCCCCGGCGCGGATCTCTTCTTCACGGTCGACCTCACCGCCCCGCTGGCCCCCGCGCTCTCGTCCCCGCTGGCAGGCGCGCACATCCCCACGCAGACCCCGGTCCTCACCGGCACCGCCGAGCCGTTCGCCACCGTGCAGGTCACCGTGGACGGAGCCCTGATCTGCGCGATCGCCGCGGACGCGCAAGGTCACTTCGAGTGCCCCGTGACCGAGCCGCTGTCCGAGGGCCCGCACCAGGTGACCCTCACGGCCACCGACGCCGCCGGCAACGTGAGCCAGGCGTCCACCTCCACCTTCCACGTGGACAGCTTCGCTCCGCCCACGCCGGAGCTGGCGACGCCCGCCGCCGGCGGCGAGCTCTCGAACCCGACGCCCACCTATTCAGGGACCGCGCGGCCCGGGACCACCGTGAACGTGCTCGTGGACGGCATCATCGCCTGCTCCACCGTCGCGGACGCGTCCGGGAACTGGAGCTGCACGCAGCCATTCCCCCTCGCTGACGGACCGCACGTCGTGACCGTGTCCGCCACGTCGCCTTCGGGCCTGCCCAGCGCGGCCGGCACCGCGACCTTCACCGTGGACACACGGCCGCCGGCGGTGCCTGTCACGAGCCCGGTGGGTGACGGGGATCTCACGGCCGATGACACCCCGCGCTTCTCCGGCACTGCCGAGCCCTTTGCCACCGTCATCGTCTCGGTAGACGGCGTGGAGGTCTGCCGGGCGACCGCCAATGCAGCCGGCCAGTGGTTCTGCGACGCGCAGACGCCGCTCGCGGACGGAAGCCACACCCTCTCCATCGTGGTCGTGGACGCGGCCGGTAATGCCAGCGAGCCGTCCACCTCGAGCTTCCGGGTGGACACCACCGCCCCCGTTCCGCCCGAGGTCTCCGGACCGCGCAGCGACGGCGGGCTGATCACGGATCCGACGCCCACGTTCCAGGGGACGGCCGAGCCGGGCAGCCAGGTCACCGTCTTCGTGGATGGTGAGGTGGTCTGCACCGCCGTGGCGGACGCGACCGGCGCCTGGAGCTGCGCGCCACAGGCACCGCTCGAGCCGGGGCTGCACGACTGGGTCGTCCACGTCACGGATCCGGCCGGCAATACCTCCGAAGCACAGAGCGGCACCTTCGACCTGCGCACCGAGACCGTGGCGCCCAACCCGCCGGACGTGAAGCGGCCGCCCACCGCGTCCAGCGACAACGGCACCATCGACGGCACGGCGACACCCGGCTCCACCGTGGTGGTCTACGTGGACGGCGAAGAGGTGGGCAGGACCCAGGCAGACGAGAACGGCCACTGGTCCTTCACCCTCCCGCTCCTGTCGGAGGGAACGTACGAGATCACCATCGGCGTGCTCGACGACACCGGCCGGGAAGTCCACCGCAGCGAGCCCATGGCGTTCGAGGTCCGCAACCCGGACGTGATGCTCGGCGGCGGGATCTCCTGCAGCAGCACCGGCGGCAGCGCGGATCTGGGGCTGCTCGGGCTCCTGCTCACCGTCGCGCTGGCGCTCTGGGCGAGGCGCCCGAAGGCCGGACGCGCCGCGGGCGCGGCTGCCGCGGTGGCCGTCATTGTGGCCACGGGCTCGGTGGGCACCGCCGCACAGGCCCAGTCGCGCGTGGAGGGCTTCGAGCTCGAGCAGCTTTCCTGGAACCCGGGCGCGCGGGACGGGCTGCTGCTCGGAGGAGGGGATGTGCTCGGGACGGGGGGCCATCGCCTGAGCGCCTCGCTCGGCTATCAGAACAGCCCGCTGCGCTACATCGAGGATGGCCACAGCCGCGCCACGCTGGTCCGCCACCGCCTCACGGCGCTCCTCTCCGGCGCCTACGGCGTCAACGACTGGCTCGAGATCGGCGCCTGGGTGCCGGTGATTGCCCACCAGAGCGGGGATGCGGTGACCAGCGCGCGCGGTGATCTCGTCGTGGCGCCCATCGGCACGGGGGCTGCGCTGGGCACCCCGTGGTTGCAGGCGCGCGCGGCGCTGTTGCGCGAGTCGGACGGGGCGCCCATCGACCTCGGGATTGGGCTCGGTGCAGGCCTCCCCCTGGGTTCGGGCGCTCGCCTCACCCGCGATCCCACCGTGGCCCTGCTCCCGAAGCTCGGGCTCGGCAAGGACTTCGGCGGTGTCCGGCTCGCCGCCGAGGCGGGCGCGCTCATCCGCCCGACCTCCACCGCGCTGCTGGCGGCGCTCGACCGGGGCGAAGTCGACCGGATGGGCAGCCGCTTCGAAGCGGGCGTGGGCGCTGCCATCCCGATGGGCCGACTCACCAGTGAGCTCAGCGCCAGGCTGCAGGTGCCGCTCTCCGGGCTCGCTCCCAACGTGGAGGTGATGGGCGGCGTGCGCGTCCCGGTAGGCCGCATGGAGCTCTTCGCGCTCGCCGGGCCCGGCTTCGGGAACAGCCCGGGGGTGCCCGTGGTCCGTGGAATCGTCGGCGCGGCATTTGGCGGTGCGAGGCCGAACGCTCCGGCGCCTGTCATCTCAGCGGACGAGCCGTCGCCGCCGCTGGACGCTGCCGCGCGGCCGGAGGTCATGGCCTCCGTCGCGGTCGCGGAGGTCGAGGTGAAGCCGGAGGAGGTCTCGCCGCCTGCGCCCGGCGCAGTCGCTCCGGAACCGGAGGAGGCCGGGCCGGCTCCGCAGGCCGGAGACCTGTTCGAGCTCAACGGCCAGATCCACTTCGACACGGGTCGAGCGGTGATCCAGACGAGATCCCACGCGCTTTTGCGCGGGCTCGCCCAGACGTTGATGGCGCACCCCGAGGTGGGGTCCATCGACGTGGAGGGCCACACCGACAGCCAGGGCGCCGCAGGAGCGAACCGCCGACTGTCTCAGGCGCGGGCCGAGGCGGTGGTGGCCTTCCTCGTGGCCGAGGGCGTGGACCCGGCGCGGCTGCGCGCGAAAGGGTACGGCCCGGACCAGCCGGTGGCCTCCAATGCCACCGCCGGCGGGCGAGAGAAGAACCGCCGTGTCGAGATCCGCGTGGCGGACTGACCGGTCTCCCGGGGCGCCCTCACTCGACACGCGCCCAGAAGAGCGAGTGACGAGCAGCGCGAAGGACTCTGCAGGGAAGGAACGGCCCGCTTCACTCGCGTTGGGTGTCGTGCTCCGCGCACCCATTCCGCGTTGACGCACCAGGGCCCCGCGGGTTGTCTCCGCCGTCTATGAAGCTCCCGCGGCCCAGGCTGATCCCGCTCGTCTTCGCCGCGGTCATCGGGAGCCTCCTCATCACCGCGTTCGTCGCGCGGCGGGCGCTCCAGGACGTGGAGCTGAACGCCCAGGCCATGGGGGCGACGGCGGCCGAGCGCATCGAGCGGCTGTCCGCGCTCGGGCGGGCAGTGCTCGAGGTGGAGCTGGAGCTGTGGCACCTGCAGGAGTTTCCCTCGGACGAGGAGGCGCCCGCCCAACTCGACGAGACGATGGCGCGGCTCCGCAGCGCGCTGGAGGGCTTTCCCGCTCCGCCGCCCGACGCGGCCGGCGAGCGCTGGGCGGCCCTGCACCGGGAGACGCGCCGCTTCGAAGTCACGGTGGCGCGGGCGAAGGGGCTGCTCCAATCGGGAGACCCGGACGCCGTGGCGAGAGGACGCCGCTACATCGCGGACGAGGTGGAGGTCACCGGCGCAGGTCTGGTGGAGCTGGCGATGGAGGGGGTGGAGGCGAACGCCCAGCGCTCCCGCGCGTTGTCGGACCAGCTTCGGGAGACCCGGCAGCGGATCCGCCGGACCAGCAGTGTGTTGACGCTCGTCAGCGTGCTGCTCGGGCTCGTGGGGGCGTGGCTCATCGAGCGGGACTGGCGGACGCGGCGGCGGCTGACCGAGGCCCGGGCCCTTCACCTCGCCCAGCGCGCCAGCGAGCTGGAGTCCTTCGCGGGACGGGTGGCGCACGACATCCGGAACCCCCTGGCCTCGGCGAAGCTGGCGGCGCAGTCCCTGCTGCGGACGCCGGACCCGGAGAAGGTGGTGCCCATGGCGGAGCGCATCAACGGCAGCCTCGGCCGCGCCGAGGCCATCACCGCCGGACTGCTGGAGTTCGCGCGCTCGGGCGCGAGGCCGGAGGAGGGCGCACGCACCCACCTGCCCACCGTCCTGCGCGAGCTGCTCGAGGACGTCGCCCCGCTCGCCGAGGACGCGGCGATCTCGCTGGAGTTGACGGACGTCCCCCAGACAGAGGTGGCCTGCAGCCGCGGCGTCTACCTGAGCCTCGCCGGCAACCTGGTGCGCAACGCCATCAAGTACATGGGGGATGCGCCCGTGCGCCAGGTCCGCATCGTGGTCACCGAAGAGGGCCGCTGGGTGCGGACCTCCGTGCAGGACACAGGTCCTGGCATCCCCGCCGAGAGCGTGGAGACCATCTTCGAGTCCTACGTGCGGCTGCGGCGCACCGCCGACAAGCCGGGCCTGGGCCTGGGGCTCGCCACCGTGAAGCGGCTGGCGGAGGCCCACGGCGGCAGGGCGGAGGTGGCGTCCCACGAAGGGCAGGGCGCAACCTTCTCCTTCACGCTCCCGCGCGTCTCAGGGTGACGGACACAGCGCGTCGAACGACCAGCGGTGGATGCGCAGCTCTTCGTTCACGCCCACCGCCCAGTCCTCGGGCAACTCGTGCCAGTTGTTCTCGCCCTCCAGCATCTCGCTGGCGACGACGAACTGGCGCACCTGCTCGCCATCCCGCGGCGGCGGCTCGGGGTCCCGGCCGCGCTTCTTGCGCTCGGTATAGAAGAGCGTGCGGTGGCGGCGGGTGGCCACCATCACCCGCCCGTCGGTGACGAGGAAGTTGGTGGAGGAGGGCAGGGTGGCGCCCACCTCCGTGATCCGCACCACCGTGCGCGCGGTCTGCACGAGGAGCCGCGCCACGTCCTCGAAGGGCGGGTTCTCCAACCGGCTGCTGCTCCGGAGCAGGGTGAGGAACAGGTAGAAGCACCGCTCGGAGTCCGTTTCGCCCTGCATCAGCGCCCGGAAGTCCGGGTCGATGAGCGCCTCCACCGTGGCCCGGTGCCGGTCGAACTGCTGCAGGGTGCCGTTGTGGGCGAAGGTCCACGGCCCGTACACGAACGGGTGCGCGTTGGCGATGTCCACGGGCCCCACCGACGCCAGCCGCACGTGGGCGATCACCGCGTGAGAGGAGACCAGGGCGCTGACGCGCTCGAACTCGGGATCCTCGTGGGCAGCCCCCGTCCCACGCGCCAGCTGGGGAAGCGCGCCGGGGACGCCGTCGTAGCTGGCGATGCCCCAGCCATCCTTGTGCTCGTGGGATTGAACGCGCAGGGAGTTCGCCTCGCGCACCAGCGAGTCGTGGACGCGTTCAGCGTTCCCTGAGCGGTAGCCGTACAGCCGACACATGCCCCATCCCTATAGTCATCGGCACACGGCCGCGCCGAGTCCTGCTGGCCGGGCTGTCACCCGTCCAGCTTTCACCACCATCCGCGCGTGGTTCACCCCCAGGTGGTACGGCAGGTGACGGAAGCTCTCGCACCCGAAGACCACCAGGTCTCCCGGTGCGCCCTTCGCCAGCCTGCCCGGCCCGTCGAGCCGCAGCGCCAGCGCCGCGCCCCGGGTGAAGCCCCACAGCGCCTCCGCTGCCGTCAGCCCGTTCTCCAGGCAGCCGAGCCCCATCACCAGGCCAATGTTTTCGGTCATCGACGAGCCGGGGTTCACGTTCGTCCCCAGGGCCACGTTGACGCCCGCGTCCCGGAGCCTTCTGCCGGGCGCGTAGGGCCGCATCCGCAGAAAGAGCGTGGAGGTGGGCACCAGCACCGCCGTCACCCCCGCCTTCGCCAAGGCGGCGATGCCCTCGTCCGACACCTGCTCGAGGTGATCCGCGCAGGACGCGCCCAGCTCCGCCGCCAACTGGGCGCCGCCCTGGCGGGTGATCTGGTCTGCGTGCAGCCGCGGGGTCATCCCGTGGGCCGCCGCCGCCTCCAGCACCCGCCGGGTCTCGGCGAGCGTGAAGGCGCTCTCTTCGGCGAAGGCGTCACACGCGGCCGCGAGCCCCTCGGCCGCCGCCCGGGGGATGATCTCCTCCACGCACAGGCCCACCCACCCCTCGCGGTGGGCCTTGAACTCCTCGGGGATGGCGTGTGCGCACAGAAGCGTCGGGTGCAAGGTCACCGGGCTCACCTGCCCGAGCGCCTTCACCGCGCGGAGCATCTTCAGTTCGTCTTCAACGGTGAGCCCGTAGCCGCTCTTCACCTCGCAGGTGGTGACGCCCTGCTCATGCAGCCGCTGCAGCCTGGGCAGCGCCAGGGTCACCAATTCCTCCACGCTCGCCGCCCGCGTGGCCCGCACCGTCCCGGCGATGCCGCCGCCCGCCTTCGCCAGCTCCAGATAGGTCGCGCCCTGGTTGCGCAGGTCGAACTCGCGGGCGCGGTCCCCGGCGAAGACGAGGTGGGTGTGCGGATCGATGAGGCCGGGGGTGACCACGCCCCCTTCCGCGTCCAGCACCTGGGTGGCTGCCGTCACCCGGGCCGCAGGGGCTTCGGCCTCGGGCCCCACCCACGACACTTCACCGCCACACAGCCCCACCGCGCCGCGCGCGATGATCCCCAGCGCCTTCTCGAGGTCCGCGCCCGCCGGATCGCCCGTGCAGGTGATGACCTCCGCCGCGTTGCGGACGAGGACGTCGAAGGGCTTTTCGCTCACAGCGTGACGCCCGGGATCTTCACGCCCCGCGCCTTCGCCACGTCGATGGCCTCTTCGTAGCCCGCGTCCGCGTGCCGCAGGACGCCCATGCCCGGATCGCTCGTCAGCACCCGGCTGATCCGCGCCGCCGCCGCGTCGGTGCCGTCCGCGACGATCACCTGGCCTGCGTGCAGCGAGTAGCCGATGCCCACGCCCCCGCCATGGTGGAACGACACCCAGGAGGCGCCGTTCACCGCGTTCACCAGGGCGTTCAGGATGGGCCAGTCCGCCACCGCGTCGGTCCCGTCCTTCATGGCCTCGGTCTCGCGGTTGGGAGACGCCACCGAGCCACAGTCGAGGTGATCCCGGCCGATGACGATGGGCGCCGTGACCTCGCCCCTGCGCACCAGCTCATTGAAGGCGAGCCCGGCCTTCTCCCGCTCGCCGTAGCCCAGCCAGCAGATCCGCGAAGGCAGCCCCTGAAACGCGACCTTCTCCTTCGCGAGCTTCAGCCAGCGAAGCAGCGACTGCTTCTCGGGGAAGAGCTCCGCCACCGCGCGGTCGGTCCGCTCGATGTCGGCCGGGTCGCCCGAGAGCGCCACCCACCGGAACGGCCCCTGGCC
>CAZQVZ010000078.1:0-17585 GCA_964596895.1 uncultured Myxococcaceae bacterium | reverse complement strand
GCTGCCATGGAGATGACCTCGTAGCCGGGCCCGGAGCCCAACCCCGAAGCCCAACCCCAGAAGGCACAGCACCATCACCAGGCCGACGTTCAAGCGGTGGGCTCCTCCCGGAAGGGGGCGCTCTACCACGCGCGGCCGCTCGCCCTGCCGTGCCGTAAGGTGCGCGCATGAGCGTGACCGGTGACTACGGACGCCCCGCGGGTGCACAGGAGGAGCGCGCCCTGGGCGCGGTGCTGTCGGAGACCTTCGGCTTTCCCCTGGAGACGGCGCCAGGCTGGTTCGACTCCGCCGGAAGGGAGCACCTGCGCGTCCTACGGGACGGCGGCCAGGTAGCGGCGGGGCTCATCCTCATCCCCATGGGCCAGTACTGGGGGGGCCGGTCGGTCCGGATGTGCGGGGTGGGGGGCGTGGGCACCGCGCCGCACCTGCGCGGCGGCGGCCGCGCCACTCGGCTGATGACGCACGCGCTCCTGGACATGCGCGCGCAGGGGTTCGCGCTCTCCGGGTTGTATCCGGCGACCCAGCCGCTCTACCGGAGGGTCGGCTACGAGCACGCGGGCACCCGCTTCCGGTTCCGGGCCGCGCCGGCCGCGCTCACCGGCGGAGACCGCTCCCTGCCGGCGCGGCCCTTCACGCCAGGGGACCTGCCGGCGGCGAAGGCCCTGTACGCGCAGCTGGCGCAGGGCCGAGACGGCTGGCTGGACCGCGGGCCGTACGTCTGGCACCGGGTGCAGAACCCGCGCGGACACACCGTCCACGGCTACCTCTTCGGCAACGAAGGCGCGCCCGAGGCGTACCTCTTGCTCGCGCGCGTCCCCACGCCCGAGGGCTTCACGAACGTCCTCGTCACCGACCTTGCGGCCCGGACGCCGGCGGGGTGGCGGCGCCTTCAGGCGTTCCTCGCGGACCACGCGTCGCTCACGCGCGAGGTGACGTGGTGCGGCGGCGCGGACGAGCCGCTGCTCGCGCTGCCGCATGAGCAGGACCCCATCCGGACCGAAGCGCACCTCACCTTCATGCTCCGCGTGCTCGACGTCCACGGCGCCCTGACCGCGCGCGGCTATCCGGCGGCGCTCACCGCCCGCCTGGACCTGGAGGTGGCGGACCCGCTGCTCCCCGGGAACGAAGGGCGCTGGCGGCTCGACGTCTCGGGCGGGACGGCGCGGGTGGAGCGGGGCGGGCAGGGGCACCTGCGCTGTGATGCGCGGGCGCTTGCGACCCTCTACTCCGGCTTCCGCTCCGCCACCGGGCTGTCGAGCATCGGGGCCCTTTCGGGGACGCCGGAGGCGCTCGCCACTGCGGACATGCTCTTCTGCGGCCGCCCGCCGTCCATGAGGGACATGTTCTGATGCACCTCGTCCAGTTCCTGCTGCCCCTGCGCGACAACGACGGCCACCCCTTCGGCCGCGCGCCGTTCGAGAAGGTCCGCGAGGAGCTGACCTTGCGCTTCGGCGGGGTCACCGCCTTCGTGCAGTCCCCGGCCGCAGGTCTGTGGCGGCAAGAGGGCGAGGTGGCCCGGGACGAACTGCTCCTGCACGAGGTGATGGTGGAGCGCTTCGACCGCGCCTTCTGGCGGCGCTACCGGCAGGAACTGGAGGAGCGCTTCGGCCAGCAGGCCGTGCTGATGCGGGCCGTCCCCGTCGAAGCGCTGTAGCCGGCCTGCAGGTCAGCGCAGCTCGAAGCGGTCCGCCGTGAGCAGCGGTGTGCGTTCGTCGAAGGGGAAGTCGAGGTACCTGGCGGTGGGCTCGGCCTCATCCACCTCGACGCGCGAGCGGCCCACCTCCTGGCCTTCGGTGTCGTACGCGCGCAGCTCCAGCGGGCCCTTGAAGGGCTGATCGAGCGTCACGTACACGGTGACCGCGCGCGTCTGCTGGTCTTTGCGGACAGCGGCGCGGGTGGCGCCGATGCCGCGGGGGGCGAGCCCTTCGTGCGCGGCCAGCTTCACCTGCGACAGCCCCTGGTCGAAGCCCTTGCCGGCGGCGCGGAGGACGTCGGAGGAGCCCCTGGTGATGGCCTCCGCGGCGGTCTTGCCTTCGTCCTGCAGCGCCTTGCCCACGCCCTCCACGAGCTTCGCCTTCTTCGCCGCGAGCAGGTTGCCCTTGCTCTCTTCGGCCTGAAGCTGCTCCTCACGGTCCTTGCAGCCGAAGCCCGCGACGCTGACGACGAAGAGGCCACCTACAACGAAGGCGCTGATGGTTTGCATGGCGGGGGAAGATAGCCGAAGGCGCCGCCTAAGCTATAAGCGGCGACCCGATGCGCGCGCTCCTCGTCCCCCTCCTCGTGGCCGGGCTGTGGCCCCTGGCCGCAACGGCCGAAGCCCAAAGAGACCGCTTCAGCGTCGGCGGGTACTTCCGCGTGATGACGCGGCCAGATCTGCAGGGCGGCAACGGCCAGCTCGGCCACTGGAACCTCTACGGCCGGTTGCTCAACGAAGGGCCCTTCGCGCAGCTCGAAGGCCGGATGATGGTGCTGCAGCCGCAGGCCGGCCGGAACGAGCCCTGGGCCAGCGTGCACGCGCGGGTCGAAGGCAGCTCCATCAGCAATACGGACGTGAGGGGCGGCAGGCTCGGCGACTTCCGGCTCGCGCAGTTCTACGTGCTCGCGGGGAACATCCTCCTGGATGGGGTGACCTGGCAGGTCGGCACCATCGAGACGTACTTCAACGACCTCGCCCTCTACGACATGCGCCCCGCCCAGCTGCTGGAGCAGATGGTGGGGCTGTCCGCCCGCTACGACGTGGGCCGGCTGGACGTGCTCTTCGGCATCGGTGACTCGGGCTTCGGGCTGCGCGGGCTGAACTACGCCACGGTCTTCACCGCGGGCGGCTCGGTGCGCTACCGGCTGGTGCCGGGGCACCTGGAGCTGGGCGTGGGCGGGCAGGCGCTGCTCGAACCGGGCGTGCCGGGGAACCGGTTCGCGCCGTACGAGACGCCGGGCATCACCTACGAGGACTTCGTCCGGGGCGAGGTGGTGCAGCGCTCCCTGGAGGAGAACCCGGGCACGCAGGACTTCCTGCCCCGGCCCACCCCGCGCGACAACGGGTCCTGGCGGGCGGTGGCGTACCTGGGCTTCGGTGACCTCGGGCCCCTGCGGTGGAACAACCTCTACGCCAACTACCAGAAGCGCCACCCGGAGAACTTCTACGCGGAGTCCTTCGGCGGCAGGGACTACCTGCTCTTCGTCCCCCACCTCACCGACGAGCGGTACGAGGTGAACGTGGGCAACGAGCTGCAGCTCGCGCTGTGGCCCGGGCGCCTGGACGCGATGTGGGGCGTGGTGTTCGGGCACCATTGGAACCGCGACAACACCATCGCCGCGGGCGAGGACAACCGGCGCATCTACTCCACGGTGCTGAGGCTGCAGCTCTACCTGACCCAGACCGCGCATCTGCTGCTCGAGAACGCGCTGGCGCGGGAGGAGTCGCTCAACGGCAACCTCTTCCGGGAGCAGGTGGACTCCATCTACAGGAACTCCGGCGGCGTGGCGGACACGCGCGGGCTGGAGTTCGGAGACGCGGACGTCCGCAACACCTGGCAGCTCAAGACCGGCATCGTCCTCAACCCCACCGGGCCGGGCATCCTCACGCGGCCCTCCCTGCGGCTGCTCTACGGCCTGCAGCGGTCCAACCAGCACGCGGCCTTCGGCAACGGCTTCGTGGACACGCTGGACCAGTTCAACCAGTTCAATGATCCGGCGGCGCCGCTGAAGTCTCGGCACTGGCACTCGGTCATCGCCGTCGAGGCGGAAGGGTGGTTCTGAGGATGCGCGCGCAGAGAGCGGTGCTGTTCGCGGCGGTGGTGGGCCTGGGCGTCGCCTCCGGGTGCATCAAGCGGACGCCGGTGGCGCGGCTGGCCGAACCTGTGACGGTGGCCGTCGCGTTCGTGCAGGACTCGGATGGCTCGGGCGCCGGCGCGGGCACGGTGCAGGACGTGCCCCAGGCGCTCAAGGACGCGGTGGCGCGCGAGCTGGAGGCGCGGAACCTGGTGGTGGAGTTCGTCCCCTTCGACACCCTGGCGGAGTCCTACGGGCGGCTGCGCGCCACCGAGCGCCGGTTCGAACTGCTCAAGGAGAACGCGCAGGCGCCCCTGCTCTTGTTGGTGGAGACGCGCGCGGAGTTCTTCTCGCAGCTCGCCGGGCGCTATCGCTGGGTGGTGCACACGCGGCTGACCGGCAGCCAGCGCTCGTCGGACGCCGGGCCCACCGAACGGCAGCTGGAGTCGCCGGTGACGTTGGTCTTCAACCACCAGCGGCAGGAGGAGGCGCTCGCCGAGGCCTCCGCGCGCATCGCCCAGGCGGCAGGCACCCTGTTCGACGACGTGCTGGCGACGCCGCCTCCCACTGGGAATGGGGGGACCACACCTTCGGACGTGCGCGGGCTGCGGCTGCCGGGGAGGGGCGCCATCTACTTCGTGATGGTGGACCGCTTCGACAATGGCGATCCGTCCAACGACGCCCAGGTGGACCGGGAAGATCCGCAGGCGTTCTTCGGCGGGGATCTGGCGGGGCTGCACCGCCGGCTGGATGACCTCGAGACGCTGGGCGTGGAGACCGTGTGGCTGTCGCCCGTGTTCCGGATGCGCACCGAGAAGTTCCACGGTCACGGCGCCTTTCACGGCTACTGGGTCGAGGACCTCTTCGAGGTCGAGCCGCGGTTCGGAAATCTGCAGACGCTGCGCGCGCTGTCGGACGCGCTGCACGCGCGCGGGATGAAGCTGGTCCTGGACATGGTGCTCAACCACGTGGGCCCGGACACGGAGCTGGTGACCCGGAAGCCGCACTGGTTCAACCGCAAGGGCCCGCTGACGGACTGGGAGGACCCCGTGCACCTCGAGCAGCACGACGTGCACGGCCTGCCGGACCTGGCGGTGGACGACGAGGAGGTCTACGGGCACCTGCTCGAGGCCTCCTTGCACTGGATCCGCGAGGTGCGCCCGGACGGCTTCCGCCTGGACGCGGTGAAGCACCTGCCCGCGTCGTTCTGGCGTCGCTACAACGCGGACATCAAGCGGGCGGCGGGCGAGGACTTCCTCCTGCTCGGAGAGATGCTCGACGGCGACCCGCGCGTCCTCGCCAGGACCTGGGAGCAGGGGCAGTTCGACGCGCTGTTCGACTTCCCGCTGCACTTCGCGGTGAACGACGTGGTCTGCAAGGGAGAGAGCGCGACGAAGCTGGGCGCGGTGCTGTCCCTGGACCGGACCTACCCGGACCCGCTGGCGCTGGTGACCCTGCCGGACAACCATGATTTGCCGCGGCTCGTGTCCACCTGTGGCGGGGACCTGGAGCGGGTGAAGCAGGCGCTCCTGCTCACGCTGACCGCCCGCGGGACGCCGTCATTGACCTGGGGCACCGAGGCGGCGCTGGAGGGCGCCAGGGAGCCGGACAACCGCAAGGCGATGCGCTTCGACGCGCAGCCTTTGCGCCCGTTCATCACGCAGGTGCTGGCGGCGCGGGCAAAACATGCGGCCCTGCGGACCGGGGTCCCGCTGCTCATCGACGTGGGTCCGGACCACTTCGTGGGCGCGCGCATCGAGGAGGGCGAGGCGGCGCTGGTGGTGGTGAACCGGGGCGGGGCGGCCCGCACCTTTCAACTGCCGGAGGCGCTCTCCGGACTCGGCTTCAGGGACATCCTCACTGCCCAGCCCTGGAAGGGCGCTCCGCCGGAGAGCGTGCAGGTGCTCTGGGCAAAGGCGCCTTCTGAGACGGCTTTGGCGGCGCTCGAGCAGGAGGCGAGGGCGACGTGGCGAGGGCTGGCACCGCCGGTGCAAGTGGCGTTCGAGGTGAAGGGCGCGCCGGCAGGGCAGGCGGGCTCGGTGCACGTGGTCGGGTCGATGCCCGAATTGGGCGGCTGGGATGCGGGGCGGGCCCCGGAGGTGAAGGACGGGCGGGTGGAGGCGACGTTGCCTCCGGGTGCAGTGACGGAATTCAAACTGGTGGTGCGACGCAATGGTGCGTTGGAGTGGGAGCCGGGCGAGAACCGGGCGCTCGTGGTGCAGGGCGGGCAGTCCTCGCTGGTTGTCCCCGTGGAGTGGAGAGCGAATCCGTGAATGACAGGATGCTGAGGGCGGCTCGTCGCGAGCCGACGGACACGACGCCCATCTGGATCATGCGCCAGGCCGGGCGCTATCTGCCCGAGTACCGGGCCATCCGGGAGAAGGTGTCCTTCCTGGAGCTGTGCAAGACGCCGGACCTCGCCGCCGAGGTGACGGTGCAGCCCATCCGCCGGCTCGGCGTGGACGCCGCGGTGATCTTCAGCGACATCCTCATCCCGGTGGAGCCGATGGGCATGGAGCTGGAGTTGGGGGACAAGGGCCCGCATCTGCCCAACCCGATCCGGCATGAGGACCAGGTCCGCGCGCTGCGCACGTTCGATCCGATGACCGAGACGGGCCACCTGGCTGAAGCCATCAAGAAGACCCGCGCCCTGATGAACGACCAGGTGCCCGTGATCGGGTTCGCGCCCGCGCCGTTCACCCTGGCTGCGTACATGGTGGAGGGCGGCGGGTCGAAGAGCTTCATCCACATCAAGCGGATGCTGTTCGAGCGCCCGAAGCTGGCGCACGAGCTGTTCCAGAAGATCACCGACGCGCTGATCCCCTACTTGAAGATGCAGGTCGAGGCAGGCGCGCGCATCGTGCAGATCTTCGACTCCTGGGGCGGCGAGCTCGGCCCCCGGGACTGGCGCACCTTCGCGCTGCCGTACGTGAGCCGGATGGTGGCGGAGCTGCAGGGCGTGGGCGTGCCGGTCATCTACTTCGGGACGTCGATGAGCACGCTGCTCCCGCACCTGAAGGAGACGGGCGCGGACGTGCTCGGGTGCGACTGGCGCATCGACATCGACGATGCTCGGCGGATCCTCGGTCCCGAGGTGGCGGTGCAGGGCAACCTGGACCCGCTGGCGCTGTTCCTCCCGAAGGAGCAGCTCGCCGCGCGGGCGGAGGACATCGTCAACCGCGCCGGGCCGCTGGGGCACATCTTCAATCTCGGGCACGGAATCCTGCCGCCCACGGATCCGGACCAGGCCAGGGCGCTGGTGGACGCCGTCCACGAGGCCGGCCGCAAGCTGCGCGCGAAGTAGCCCGCCTCCCGCCGGAAGAGCGCCCCGCCGGTCGCGAGGGCGAACCAACTCCCTCTCCCCCTGGGAGAGGGCTTGGGGTGAGGGCGCCTGTTACTTGCGACGCGCGCCCTTGCCCGTGAGCCCCAGCCGCTCGTGCCACGCGGAGATGGACTCCTTCGGGTAGCGCTTGTGTGAGCGGTCCTTCGGGCCCTTGTGGAGCTCCACCCACGGCGCCTTGAACTCCGTCATCAGATGCGTCCGCTCCGGCGCCTTCGGCAGGGGCGTGTCGATGGCGGAGGCGAAGGGGTGCAGCAGCTCTGGCCACCGCGGATCCCACAGCCACAGAGCGCTGCCGCACTTGCCGCAGAAGTGGCGGCGGGCGGGGCTCTTCCAGCGCTTGTCGTCCTCGGGGTTCTGGATGCGCGCCTGGTACACGCGCAGGTTCTTCTCGCCCTTCACCTTCAGGGTCTGGGCGTCGCCGGAGAGGTTGATGCTGAAGCCCCCGCCGCCCTGCGTCTTGCGGCAGATGGAGCAGTAGCAGAGGTTGAACGGGTAGACGTGGTCGGATTCCACGCTGAACCGGACCGCGCGGCAGTGGCAGGAGCCTTCGAGCAGCATGCGAAGACGCTACCGCGCCACACTTCGAAGCGACCGATGATTCCGCGGCCGTCGGAGCGTCCAAAGGCCATGACCGAACACACCCGGCTTGCCTGCGCGTGCGGGAACGTCCAGATCGCCGCGGACAAGTCGCCCATCATTGCGGCTGAGTGCCACTGCACGAGCTGCCGGACAGCCGGGCGAAGGCTGCAGTCGCTCCCGAATGCGAAGCCGGTGCTGGAGAGCAACGGAGGCACCCGCTTCGTCCTCTACCGCAAGGACCGCGTCCGCCTCCTCGAAGGCACAGAAAGGCTCGCGGCGCTGCGCCTCACCCCGGAGTCGAAGACCCGCCGCGTCGTCGCCACCTGCTGCGACACGCCCGTCTTCCTCGAGTTCGAGAGCGGCCATTGGCTCAGCCTCTACGCTGCGCTCTGGCCCGAGCGCGTGCGGCCTTCGCCCGACCTGCGGACGATGACCGAAGACGTTCCAGACGGAGTCGTGCTGCCGGACGATGTCCCGAACGCGAAGCGGCAGTCGCTCTCGTTCTTCGTGAAGCTGCTCGGCGCGTGGATCGCCATGGGCTTCAAGGTCCCGAAGATCACCGTCGCCCAGGGAGGGTTCGATGCCTGAGACAGACACGAAGGTCACCGTCGAGAACGTGGTGTCGCCCGGGCGCACCTACCGGGTGGACCGCGGCAAGTACCTGGCGATGCGAACCGCCCTGATGAAGGTGCTCCCCAGGAAAGCGCCCGGGATGACCGTCGCCGAGGCGCAGGCGGCGCTCTTGCCACACCTTCCCGAAGACCTCTTCCCCGGCGGCGCCAAGGCCGGCTGGTGGCTCAAGGCCGTCCAGCTCGACCTTGAAGCCAAAGGGGTGATCGGGCGGACCACCAAGCCGGTGCGCCTGTTCCGCGTCACCCAACGGGGCTGAGCCCGCCGCTCGACGTTTCGGGCTCCAGGCTTCGGCCAGCTATCCTCGCCCGTCCACCCCGGGAGGCGAGGCGCCATGAGCGAACGGCAGGAACCGAAGGCGGCGGCGGTGTCCTACCAGGCCGTCGCGGCGGACTACCTGGAGAAGCGGCAGCTGCGGCGCGGTGCGGCGGGGTGGGTGCTGCTCGCGGGCCTGGGCGTGAGCTACGTGGTCTCGGGCGACTTCGCCGGCTGGAACTTCGGCCTCGCGCAGGGCGGCTGGGGCGGGCTCGCGGTGGCCACCGGCCTGATGGGGCTGATGTACCTGTGCATGGTCTTCGCGCTGGCGGAGCTGTCGTCCGCCATCCCCACCGCTGGCGGCGGGTACGGCTTCGCGCGGCGGGCCCTGGGCCCATGGGGCGGGTTCCTCACCGGCACCGCCATCCTGCTCGAATACGCCATCGCGCCGGCGGCCATCGCGGTCTTCATCGGCGCGTACGTGGAGTCGCTCATCGGCGTGAACGGCCCGGTCGTCTACGGCGCCTGCTACCTCCTCTTCGTGGGGCTGCACCTGTGGGGCGTGGGCGAGGCCCTGAAGCTGATGTTCGTCATCACCGCGGTGGCGGCGCTGGCGCTGGTGGTCTTCGCGGTGGCCATGGTGCCCATGTTCGACGCGGCGAACCTGACCGACATCCCGGTGGGGACCGCGGCGGGCGCGTCACCCCTCCTGCCGTTCGGGTACCTGGGGATCTGGGCGGCCATCCCCTACGCCATCTGGTTCTTCCTCGCGGTGGAGGGCGTGCCGCTGGCGGCGGAGGAGACCCAGGACCCGGCGCGGGACATGCCGAAGGGGATCATCGCCGCGATGCTGGTGCTGCTCGTGTTCGCCGCGGCGGTGTTGACGCTGGGGCCGGGCGGCGCGGGCGCGCAGGCGCTGACGGCGTCCGGCAATCCGCTGGTGGAGGCGCTCGCGTCAGAGCGGGCGTGGGGGGCGGGGAGCCGGGTCTCGCAGGTGGTGAACCTCGCCGGACTCGCGGGGCTGGTGGCGAGCTTCTTCTCCATCGTGTTCGCGTATTCGCGGCAGACCTTCGCCCTGTCGCGCGCGGGCTACCTGCCCAGGGTGCTGTCCCTGACCTCGTCGAGGAAGTCGCCGTACCTGGCGCTGCTGGTGCCGGGGACGCTGGGGTTCCTCCTGTCGCTGACCGGTGAAGGCGACCTGTTGATCCTCGTCGCGGTCTTCGGTGCCACCGTCTCCTACGTCTTGATGATGGCGTCGCACATCGTGCTGCGGCGGCGCGCGCCGGAGCTCCCCCGGCCGTACAAGACGCCCGGCGGCGTCCTCACCTCCGGCGTGGCCCTGGTGTTGGCGTTGGCCGCGCTGGTAGCGGGCCTGCTGGTGGAGCCGAGGGTGCTCCTGTGGGCGGCGCTCGGGTACGCGGTGATGGTGGGCTACTTTGCGCTGTACTCGCGCAGAAGGCTCGTGGCCTCCGCGCCCGAGGAGGAGTTCGCTGCGCTGCAGGCGGCGGAGGCCGAACTGAAGCGGGGCGGGTGAGGGCGCCGGCGCTCGGTCAGCGAAACCGGCTGCATACCTCTTCGTCGATCCACCGGGTGTGGAACGAGATGTCGGTCCCGCCTTCGCGCCCCAGCAGGCTGCCCACGGACCATCCGCGGTCACCCCCCTCTTCGGTGGAGGGATCGCAGAGGCCGTCTTCGTCCATGTCGACGTACAGGTGCAGCGCGTACCATTCGCCGACCTCGATGGAGGCAGGCAGCGTGTAGACCTGCGGCCCGACGACGACGGTCTCCAGGCTCGCTGCGACCGCGCCGGTCGCTTCGTGAACGACCCGCGCGCGCAGGGGTTTGTCCTCCTCACCGAGGATCCCCAGCCGGATGCCCCTCAAGGTCAGGTCCACCCCCGGCTCGCCGGCATCATGGGCCATCCCCGCGTCGGGCTCGTCACCGGCTTCAGGGATTGCGGGCCTGCCCGCGTCGGCGCCTTCGTTGGCCGGAGCGACGCCGCAAGCGATGAAGAGGCAAGCAGCAAGGGTTGAGAGCCAGGTGCGCAGGGTGGAGTGCCTCATGGGAAGAGCCCGCAGACGTTGGAGGTGGAGTGGGTGGCGTGGAAGTACGCCTCCGTCCTGGACTCCACGGCGAGTAGCCCGGTCTCGCTCCAGCCCCAATCGGGACCGTTGGGTTGGGAGGGATCGCACGCACCGTCCTCGTCGAAGTCGATGTACAGGTGCGCGCTGTACGACTCGCCTTCGACCAGGGCGTCCTCGAAGGTGAACCACTGGCCGTCGTGGGTCACCACCTCCTCGAGCGTTCCCACGACGTCGCCCGACGCCTCATGAACGGCAACCGCGCGCAGCACCTTGCCCGGGGCGCCCATGTCGGTCAGGCGGATGCCGGTGAGGACGAGGTCCACGGTGGGGACGCCCGCGTCGGTGCCGGTGCCGCCATCCGGCGAGCTCCCTGCGTCCGGGGCGTTGCCCCCGTCAGGCTCGGCTCCTGCGTCTGAATGTTGGCCTGCGTCCTCCGCGGGAGGGAGGCCGCTGTCCGGCAGCGAGGGCGACGGCCCACCGCAGGCGGCGAGAGCTGCGACGACGGAGAGCAGGAGCAGGTGGCGCATGACAGGGAAACCTGGCCCGTTCGTGGGCTGAGCAGCAACGCACGAAGATGCACAGGTCTTGTGCAATTATGCAGCCCCTCGGGCCCCACCCCGGCGGCCGGCGGGGCTCCCAGGGGAGAGGGGGCGATGGGGCGGCGTCTCTGAACGGAGTTGGCGCTGGCCGCATGCGCGGGCGCGAATCAGAACGGGAGGCCTTCTGGGCGTTCGCGGCACCTGGAGCGATGGATCCGGCCGCCAGGTGCCGCAAAGTCCCGAAAGGTGCTGAGACTCACGCATGAACTGGGACGACCTCCGATACGTGGCTGCACTGGCCCGCGGTGGCTCGCTGCAGAAGACGTCGGCGCTGCTGGGCGTGGACCACACCACCGTGGGCCGGCGGGTGGCGGCGGCGGAGAAGTCGCTGGGGCTGCGGCTGTTCGTGCGCACCCCGTCCGGCTACGTGCTGACCCGCGAAGGCGAACAATTGGTCGCGCCGCTGCGGCAGGTGGAGGACGCGGTGCTGGCGCTGGAGCGCGGCGTCCATGCGCAAAGAGGCGTGCTGGAGGGCACCTTGCGCGTCACCTCCCCGGAGACCTTCGGCGTGGCCTATCTCGCCTCCCGGCTGGCGCGCTTCGGCCGACAGTACCCGGCGCTGTGCATCGACCTGCAGCCCTCCGGCGAGGTGCGGGACCTGGGCCGGCAGGAGGCGGAGGTCGCGGTGCGCTTCTTCCGGTCCAAACACGAGCGGCTGGTGGTGCGGCGCGAAGGCGAGATCGCCCACGGGCTCTTCGCCTCGACGGCGTACCTGGCGCGCAGGCCGGTGCGGAGCGCGGCGGAGCTCGACGGGCACGCGCTGCTGCTTCCATCCAGCGGCCCCGAGCTGCTCTGGCTGCGGCAGCTGGTGCCCTTCGCGCGGCCGGCATTTCAGAGCGAGGTCTCGCTGACGCTCGCGGAAGCGGCGCGCGCCGACGCGGGCGTGGCGCTCCTGCCTCGGTATCTGGGGGATGCCACGCCGGAATTGCAGCACCTCCCCATGCCGAAGGAGCCCACCGAACCCATCTGGCTCACGGTGCACAGGGACCTGCGTCAGACGCCGCGGGTGCGGGTGGTGCTGGAGTTCCTGGTGGAGACCCTGCGGGCGGACCGGGCGTTGCTCACCGGCGCGCGCTGACGAAGACGCCCACGGCGAAGGCGTGCTGCCGCACCGCGCCTTGTCGGCTACGGTCGGCGGCGCTCATGAACGCGCTCAAGGACCACTTCCGCCGCTTCTTCGACGCCGAGCCGGAAAGGCTCCACTTCGCCGCGCACAGCCACCACCCCTGGCCGGACGTGACCTTCGCCGCGCAGCAGCAGGCGTGGGAGGACGCGGCGCGGCTCGCGGACGAGAAGTGGGACATCGTCTTCGGCGAGGTGTGGCCCTCTGCGCAGCGGCACGTGGCGAGGGAGCTCAACCTGCCGGACCCGGGCTCCCTGGTCTTCGGCCCCAACACCCACGGGTTCGTCCTCCGCCTCCTCTCCTGCCTGAAGCCCGGCGCGCGCATCGTCACCTCGGACGGCGAGTTCCACTCCTTCGAGCGGCAGCTCCGCAGGCTCGAAGAAGACGGCGGGCTGCAGGTCACCCGCGTCCCCTCGGAACCCTTCGACACCTTCGGAGACCGGCTCGTCGAAGAGGCGAAGCGCGCGCCCTGCGACCTGGTCTTCTTCAGCCAGGTCTTCTTCAACTCCGGGGCCGCGGTGCCAGACGTGAACGCGCTGGTCGCAGCGCTGCCGCAAGAGCCGCTCGTCGTCGTGGACGGCTACCACGCGTTCCTCGCGCGGCCGACGGACTTTGGCCCCAGCGCCCAGCGCGCCTTCTACCTGGCCGGTGGCTACAAGTACGCGATGAGCGGCGAGAACGCGTGCTTCCTGCATGTCCCGCCCTCAGCGCCGAAGCGGCCCGCGAACACCGGCTGGTTCGCGGCTTTCGGCGCGCTCGAAGGCGCGGTCAAGGAGGAGGTGCCGTACGCGCCAGACGGGATGCGCTTTTGCGGCGCCACCTTCGACGTGACCGGCCTGTACCGCCTCAACGCGGTGATGCGCTGGCGCAACGAGGTGGGGCTGACCACCGCGAAGTCGGTCGAGCACGTGCACGGGTTGCAGCGCCGGCTCGTCTCGCAGCTGCCGGCCACGTTGCGGGGGGACGAGCTGGTGGTCCCTGTGGATGACCCCCGCCGCGGCCAGTTCCTCACCTTCCGCCGCGACGACGCGCGCGAGCTGACCGCACGGCTGAAGGCGCGCAGGGTGATCACCGACGCGCGCGAGGACCGCTTCCGCATCGGCTTTGGCGTGTACCAGGACGAAGCGGACGTGGACCGCCTGGTGCATCACCTGCGCGACCTCGCCGGGTGAGCGCCGCCCACAGGACAGGCGACCGGGCGGCCCACGACCTCATCCCTTGATCCAGATCAGGAAACGGCCCCGATTCGCCGGCGGGCGTGACCTGAGCATGACCTGCGGCCTCCACGCTCGCATCTGCACCCCGGAGGTCTCCCATGTCGTCCCCGTCCCCGTCCCCGTCCCGCGTCCGTCCGCCCGCCGCCGCCCCCCACCGCTTCGTCAGCACCACGCCGCCGCCGCAACCCGAGCCCGCGCTGCCGCCCGCGCCCAAGCTCACGCGCGGCGTGATCCGGGAGATCCTCGCGACAGGTAGGAGGCTCCTGGTGCAGGGCGGGATGGGGCTGCACGCCTCCGACGGGCTCGCAGGCCACGTGGCGTCCGCGCCCAGCGCGCTCTTCGTTCCGGTGGGCACCGTCTCCGCGGTGGGCAAGACCGAGGCCTCGCTCGTCGCGGAGATCCGCCGCATGCGCGCGCTGGCGCCGGCCGGCTACATCGGCGTGAACCTGATGGCGGCGCTCAACCGGGACGACTTCGAGACGCTCGCGAAGACCGCGCTGGCAGAGGGCATCTCCTTCCTCGTCCAGGGCGCGGGCATCTCGCGCGAGGTCATCCGCTGGTGCCGCGAGGCCAACACGCCGTTCGCCGGCATCGTCTCCTCCGGGCGGCTGGCCCTCATGTACGAGAAGTGGGGCGCAGAGTTCGTGGTGGCCGAAGGCAGCGACGCGGGCGGCCACATTGGCGACATCGGCCATCCGCTCGGGGCCATGGTGGAGGAGGTGTGCCGGGTGAGCACGCTGCCCGTCATCGCCGCCGGCGGCGTGGTGGGCGCAGACCTGCGCGCGTTGTTCGACAGGGGCGCGGCGGGCGTGCAGATCGCCACCCGGTTCCTCGCGTGCACCGATGGTGATGCGCACCCCAACTTCAAGAAGCAGTACCTCGGCCGCACCGAAGAGGACGTGGTCATCATCACCTCCTGCGTGAAGGGCATGAAGGCGCGCGCCCTGCGCAGCCCCTTCACCGAGAGGCTGGCCAAAGGCGAGGTCATCCCCCCGAAGGCCAAGGCCTGGTTCTTCTCCAGGGAGGGCTACCGCGGCCGGAAGAAGGCCTGCATCGACTGCCTGGCGAAGGACCTGTGCGCCTGCCGCGACAGCGACTTCAAGGAGAGCTTCTGCATCACCGACGCGCTCCTGAACGCCGCCGCGGAGGGGGACACCGAGAACGGCCTCTTCTATTCGGGCCTGAGCGTGACCCGTATCCCCGAGCAAACACTGGAGGAATTGGTCTCGGCGCACGCGCTCATCGCCCGGCTGGAGGCGGAATTCCACGCGTCTGCAAAGACTTCTGACAGTCCACTGCGCAACTTCGCTGCGGCAGGTGCGATAACTCCCCACGTGTAGTCGCCGCCGGTCGCGAACTTCGAGCCGGTGGTAGGTTTTCAAACTCATCTACCCCGGGGGGCTCCCATGCCCATGCGAATCCGCGACACCTCCATCCTCCGCTTCACCCAGGACCTCCAGAGCGCGCAGCAGACGCAGATCGACGACGCCAACGTCGTCCAGCTGCTCGCGGCGGTGGGTGACCGGTCGGGGGTCGCGTACGGCAAGGCGCTGCAGACGCTCACCGCTCCGGGGATGACCCGCCAGCAGCAGCTGGACGTCGCCAAGAGGGGCCTCTCCGGTCAGGAGCGGCAAGACCTCGAGACGATGCTCGCCGAGCCTTCCTTGCAGATGACGCCGGGCGCGCGGAACTTCCTCGAGGCGCTGGTCGGGAAGGCGGAGCTGCAGACCTCCTTCGGGCCCTTGACCATCACCGGTGACCAGAAGAATGGACTGGCCGGCGTGGCGAAGGCGGGCGAGGTCATCGAGGCCATCAACCTGTCGGCCGCTCCCGAGGGCCGCCTCCACCTGACCGACACCATGGTCATCGGGACCGCGGACGAGTTCGGCAAGTTCCAGGGCGCCATGCCCGGCATGAAGGAGGGTGACATCATCCGGCTGCGCACCCGCGCGCAGGACGGCTCCACCTCCGACTGGCTCACCATCACCGCCCGCGGCATCGACTCCCAGGACACGCGCAACGCGCAGGTGAACCTGGAGCGCATCGACCTTCTGGCCAACGCGGATGGGACCATCAGCGCCACGCACAACACCGCGCGGCCGCTGTCCGAGCCGGGCGCCACCTTGCGCTTCACCAACACCCGGACCGGTGAGAAGCAGGACGTGAAGGTGAACGAGAACGGGTCCCTCCCCGAGGGGCTGAAGCTCAAGGGCCGCGCGGGTGACACCTTCAGCATCGCGGCGTCGGACGGCACCAACAACACCGACTTCCGCACCGTCGCGGGCTCCTTGAAGGTGCCGGGCGGGACGGACAATGGCATCGGCGTGGATCTCGAGGATCCGGCGCCGCTGAAGGACGACACGACGTCCACCGGCGAGAGCAAGTACAAGAAGGTCCGCTTCACCGGGCCGCTCTTCGTCAACGGCGTGAACCCCGCGGACGTCCGGCAGGGCGCCATCGGTGACTGCTACTTCCCGGCGGCGCTCGCGGCCATCGCCCACACCGACCCGGAGCGGATCCAGAACATGATCCGCCAGAACGACGACGGCACGTACACCGTCACCTTCCACAACGCGTCGAGCTGGGGCGGCAGCACCGGCAAGAAGGTGGAGATCACCGTGGACGGCGACCTCTACGCGCGCAGCTTCGGCGGGCCGGTCTACGGCTCCTCCCTGGGCACCCCGTCGCAGCCGGACAAGATGGAGCTGTGGTTCCCGCTGCTCGAGAAGGCCTACGCCCAGTGGAAGGGCAGCTACGAGGCCATCGGCAACGGCGGCGTCTCCGGCAAGGTGATGAGCGAGGTGATGGGCGCGTCCTACGACTACTCGTCGGTCAGCGACTACAACAAGGAGCGCGTCTGGGAGCAGATCAAGCAGGGCGAGCAGAACGGCTGGCCCATGACCGCGGGCACCCACGGCAGTGACCAGTCGGCGCTGTACACGAACTCCGGCGTCTACGCGAACCACGCGTACAGCGTGCTCGGCGTGGAGGAGGAGAACGGGGTCAAGTACGTCAAGCTGCGCAACCCCTGGGGCCAGAGCGAGCCGCGCAACAACGGCGCTGACGACGGCTTCTTCCGCATGAGCGTGGACGACTTCGCGAAGTACTACAGCAGCTTCGCCGTGGTGAAGGCGTAGCGCCATGGCCCTTCCTCCCGACCCGATCGAAGAGCTGCTCCCGAAGGCCCACGCGGCGGTGATGGCGGAGGTGACCCGCGTGGTCGCCGAGGATCCGCAGGCGCCGTTCCCGAAGGTGGAGCAGGGGACCACCAGCGCGCCGGGTGAGGTCGCCCGGCAGGTGGTGGAGCTGAAAATCCAGGAGCGGCTCTTCGGCAAGGTGGACCCAGGCGCGCTGATCCAGGTGGTGAAGCCGGCAGGGGCCTACAAGCTCATCCCCGGTAACAAGGGTCCGTTCCTGCTGGAGGTCCCGGCGAAGGGCGAGCCCACCATCCTCGGCCGCTACGGCCCTGACAGCTACCACCGCCAGGCCATCGAGACCGCGGCGAAGGCGGCGGGCAAGAGCTAGGCGGACCTCAGGCAGGCGGGCGCGTCCGGACTGCCGGAGGTGCTCGCCGGCGTCAGGCTCCCGGGCATGACCCGCGACGAGCGCTGGGCAGAGACGGTGGAGGTGCGGTTCCCTGTGGAGTTGGTCCCTCCCCTGGGCTTCGATCCCGAGCGGCTGGAGACGTTCCCAGACCTTCCCGGCCGGCTGGAGCTCGTGGAGGGGCGACTGCTCTTCACGCCGTTCGTGCAACTCGCTCGCGGATGGGCTCCTCGGCTGCTCCGCGTAGCCAGTCCCTCCAGCTGTGCCGCGCCGCTACGCCAAGCTGCGAATCGGCTTCATTTCCGCAGTGCGCAACCGGAGACGTCGGTCACGATCAGGTAGCCGGTGAGAGGCCGAACTCCGGAGGGCGCTCCTTCGCGACACGGCCTGCAGGGAGCCGCAGTCGTTGGGCGGGGCGGTCTGCGCGGGCCCGCACTTCCA
>CAZQVZ010000077.1:12363-17719 GCA_964596895.1 uncultured Myxococcaceae bacterium | reverse complement strand
TGCCGGTCCGGTTGGGGTAGACGCTGATGGAGGTGTTCTCCATCTCGTCGCCCTCTCCGGAGAACACCGGGCCGTCCACCGAGTGGAGGACCTGCACCCGGCGGGCGCTGGGGATGTTCCAGGCCAGGGTCACCTTCTCACCGCCCACGGCGATGGTCGCAGGCGTCGCTTCGATGGACACCACCTGGGTCTTGCCCACGGGAGTCACGGTCTTCGTCTGTTCGGCCAAACCACCGCGGATGCTGGTGGCGCGCAGCATGAGGTCGATGCGCCCGGAGAGCGGGGGCAACAGCGTGCTCCCCTGCTCTGCCGACCGCGCGTCGAGCGTCTCGTAGACGACCTCGCCGTTCGCGAGCAACTCCACGCGGTCCGCCTCGAAGGTGCTCCAGCTCACCGCCACCTCTTCTCCGGCGGGCACGTAGCGGCCCACCTCGAACGAGGTCACCCGGGTGACGCCGGAGATGTAGATGACCAGCGGCCGCTCGGTCACGGCCTGCGCCGAAGAGCCTTCGGCGACGAGCTTGAAGTTGTAGACCTTGTTCCGGTCCTCCTCGGGATCCACCTCGAAGCTCCAGCTCCCCGAAGCGACCTCGCCCGCCTCGGCGGAGGAGAAGACCTCGCGGCCTTCGGCGTCGAGCACGCGCACGGCCGCTGCGCTGGTGGTCTCCCACGACAGGGTCACCGGCTGGCCACGGATGGCGCCTGCCGGCGTGGCCTTGAAGGAGACGATGTCCGGGCGCAGGCGCACGGTGGCAGACGTGGTGCGGCTGTGGCTCGAGAGCACGAAGGTGGTGTCGGCCTCGGGGTAGTAGACGGCGGTGCCGGAGGTGACGTTGGGCTCCACCGGGAGCGCCTCGCCGCCTTCGACCTGCAAGGAGACGGGGGCCACGCGGCTGACGGACCAGCCCACCGTGACCGGCTCGCCCTTCGCCACCACGGACGGCTGCGCGACGAGGAGGATCTCCGAGTCACCGGGACCTGCCTGCACCTGGACCACGGCGGCGTCGGTGCGGCCGCGGTCACCGGTGGCGGTGAGGACGAAGAGCGTGGTCTTCGTCACCTGGACGTCCAGAGAGCCGGAGAGGACGTCGGAGCCGGCGATGGTGCCCTGCCCCGAGTCGTCGATGGTGACGCCGGTCGCGTGCTCGGTCTCCCAGGTGAGGGTGACGGTGCCGCCCTCGGGCAGGTTCGACTCGGACGCGGTGAACGAAAGGACGCGCGGGCCGGGCTCAGGGTCCGGTACGGGCTCGGGCTTCGGGCACCCGGCGAGGAGCGCCAGGGCGACGGGCAGAGACAGGAAGGAGAGGTTCTTCATGGTCAATGGCCTTCGAGCTACGGCGCCGGAGCGACGGGCGGGGTGACGGGAGTGAAGCGGTAGGAGGTGTAGGGGTGCAGGCCGGGGGTGGTGCTGGAGACGTTGACCGCCAGCGCCTCGGTGCCGGAGGGGTTCTCCATCCAGGTCACGCCGCGCGCGCCTTCGGCGAGCCCCTGCACCGAGTTGTTGGGATTGCCCGAAGAGTTGAGGCCGTCCTGCATGTAGCCGATGTGCATCTCCACCACGCCGTCATCGAAGATGCGCAGCTGGAAGGTGGCGTCAGAGGGGTTGGCCGTGGTGTCGCTCAGGTGCGCCATCCGGTTCCAATGGAAGACGTACTCGCCGGGCGAACCGAGCCCCTGCTCTCCGGGCGGGATGCGCCGCCACATCACCGCGAGGTCCGCGCGGTAGGTGGGCGAAGCCGCTGAGCCAGTGATGGGCCACCAGCTCACGCCGTAGGGGGCAATCAGGCTGTTGGGACGGACGGGCCGGGGGCCCTTGAAGGAGGAGATGCCGTAGTTGCCGGTGCCGTGGGGCCACGGGGTGAAGTCGAAGGCCACGTACCCCATGCTGTTGATCAGCACTTCTTCGTAGAAGGTCCCGAAGAGGTAGACCGGCTGCTCGAGGAACGTCGTCCGCCAACGCGGGTTGGTGAAGACGGCCTGCAGCTCCACCTTCGCCGAGCCGCGGATGTCCACCGGGTTGTAGGCGATGTTCTCGAGCAGGTAGTCCCAGCAGGGCTCGCGCGGCTCGCCCGGGGTGCCCAGCTCGTTGAAGGTTCCGTAGGTCGCCTCGCGCGGGCAGGTCTTCTCCGCCTCGGAGGAGTAGATGACCCGCTGCGGCCGCTCGATGGACGCGGACGGCATGGAGTCGGTCCAGGTCATCATCGAGATGGGATGCTGGTCGGCCAGCACGGTCACGGTGTCACCGGGGGCGAGCGTGAAGTCCTCCATCACCAGGCCCACGTCCACGCCGCCGTTCTCCTGCGCCACCTGCGACGCGCCGATGACGAGCGTCTGGCCCGGCTCGAGGAACATCCCGGGCGGGAAGGAGTGGTCCTGGGAGTTGGAGTCCACGGTGAGGCGGATCCCGTCGAGCCGCATCTGCTCGCTGCTGGTGTTGACGAGCTCCACCCAGTGGCCCTTCTGCGCGACGGGCTGGGGCATGACCTCGTTGACGCGCAGCGCGTCCTGGCTCCAGGCGGTGACCGGGAGGGTGACGTTGATGAGCTGCCCGTCGTCGCGCCGGTAGAAGAAGTTGAAGCGGGTGGCGCCATTGAGCGGGATCTGGAACGACGACTGGCCGTCCTGGGTGGTGAACCACAGGAGCTGGTCGTCTGCGTTGAGCCCGCCGTTGAAGGGAGCCTCGTAGCCCGCGCCGTAGACGCCCACGGTGGCAGCGGCCAGCGCGTCCGCGGAGTTGCCCGGCGTGAGGTCCTTGTAGACGAAGCGCGCCTCGCCGGTCTCGTAGAGCTGGATCTGGAAGGTGAGCTTCGAGTCGCCGTCACCCTTCACGTGGACGTTGTCCCACTGGACGATGAGGCCGCGGGGGAACCCGGCGTCCACCACGTGGAAGAGCACCTGGCTGTCTTCGCCCACCTCGAGGTCGGTCCACAGAGGCGCGAACACCGAAGGCAGCCACTGCCGGGTGCCCACGCCGCTCGTGCCGCGGTCGGGGTTGAACGGCAACGGAGAGTTGTCCGGCATCGACTCGGCGGGCTCGAAGGAGAGGAAGCCGTTGGTGGAGACGTAGAAGCTCGAGCGCACCTGGCCCGCGTACGGGAAGCGGAAGGCCAGATGCGCCGGCAGGGCCGAGACGTCGTCGTCGGGGGTGGCGAAGTGCAGGACGCGCGAGGCGGGGACGGTGCGCAGGTCGTGGAACTGCCCGCTCATCGGCACGTGGGTGGGGGCCGTCGTGAGCACGCCGAGGACCTCCTGCACGTCACCGACGGGGAGGTTCCAGCTCACCGTGATGGTGTCGCCGGGGACCGGGTGCGCGGGGGACACCGAGAGGTCCGCCTTGTTGCCCACCGAAACCGTGGCCTCGCGGCTGTGGACGTCGCCGGCCTGGTTGATGGCGTCGAGCACGTAGGTGGTATCGGTGCCGGGGAAGAGCGCGGTCCCGCCCTGCGCCACGGACGCGGCGTTGCGGGTGGAGAAGACCACCGGGCCGTTCTTGATGCGGATCTGCACCTGGACCGCGTTCTCGGTGGACCAGGTGGCCTGGGCCGCGTCGCCCACGTCGTCGATGAACGGGTTGATGACGAAGGAGACGGCCTCCGGCGGATGGGCCAGGGTGACGAGCTTGCTCTGCGCCGCGGTGGCGCCGCCGAAGCCTTCGACCTTGAGCTCGTAGCGGGTGGGGACCAGCGGAGAGGGCAGCCGGGTCTGGCCCACGGCGAGGGTGTCCGGGTCCTGGCCGCGGGGCTCATAGACGAGCAGGCCGTTGGCGAAGAGCTGCACGCGCTCGGCGCCGGTCACGCGCCAGGAGAGGGTGACGCCCGAGCCGGGGGTGGCGTACTCGGGCGCGTCGAAGAGGAGGATGTCCGGGCCGAGCCCGACGAAGCGCACGAAGGAGTAGCGCAGCTCGGTGTCGGTGAGGGTGGAGCGGACGGTGACGCGGAACTCGAGCCGGTGGCCGTTCGCGAGGGACGCAGGGACGGTCCAGCTCCACTGGTCTTCGGCGACGGTGGAGGGGTCGGTGAAGCGCATCAGCTCGCCCTGGCCCAGCTCTTCGATGATGAGCTCGTTGGCGCCGCGGGTGGTCCACTTGAAGGTGACGTTCTCGCCCGCGTGGACGACGCCCGGCTCGAGCGTGATCGCGTCCACGGCCGGCCGCACGCGAAGCTGCGCGTTGGCGGTGGCGGTCTTCCCGTCGATGCCCGTCGCGGTGAGCGTGTACATGCGGGTGTCTTCGGCGGTGACCGGGTGCACGCCGCTCTGACCTTCGAGCGGGATGACGGTGCCGCGGTCATCTGCGAGCTGGGCCGTGGCGGCGCCCTGCGCGGACCAGACGAGATCCACGCGCTGGCCTGGCTCGACCTCCGGCGGCACGGTGACGAGGAACATGGTCGCGAGCGCCTCGCCGACCGCGATCTGCACGAAGTCGGCGGCGGAGCCACCGGGACCTTCGGCGCGCAGCACGTAGACGCTGGTGACGTCCGGCGAGATGGCGAGGGTGCCGTTCTCGTGATCACCTTCGACAGGGAGCGCGTCGCCGTCGGGGCCGAGCAGCTCGACCCTGGTCGCGCCGGTGACGGCGTAGGTGAGGACGGCGCCCTCGCCGGGCTGGAGCTCCGACTTGTCTGCGTCGAAGCGCTGGATGCGAGGCGCATCCGGCGGCGGCGCGGGCGGTTCAGCCTTGCCACAAGCGCTGAGGACGCCGAGGGAGATCAGGGTGACGGCAGCGAGGCCGCGGGGGAAAGACATGGACTTGACCCTTTCACGCTGCCTGCGGGCCCAGGCAGCAACATGGGCAAGTCTCAGATTCTGCAAGTGTAAGGAACCCGAATCGACCTGACGCAGCGCAGCAGGGAAGCTACTCGGCCGCAGAGCAGACAGGCGAAGTCAAGTGCACGCCGGAGCGCCCCCTCTCCGTTCGGGGAGAGGGCGGGGGTGGGGGTCAGTCGCGCCGGCCCGGCGGCACCAACTTCTTACTGTCAGCGGGCATCGGCTGAAGGTCGTCCTTCTTCCCCGCGACGGGACGCATCGGGCCCTTCTCCTTCTCGGCCTTGTCCCTGGAGTCCTTCTCCGGGCGGACCTTCTCGGCCTTCTCTTTCTCAGCCTTCTCCCTGGCCTCCTTCTCAACGCGCGCCTTCTCGAACTTCTCCGCGCGCGCCTTCTCGGCCTTCTCCTTCTCCGCCTTGTCTTTGGCCTCCTTCTCCGCGCGTGCCTTCTCGGCCTTCGCCTTCTCAGCCTTGTCTTTGGCCTCCTTCTCCGCGCGCGCCTTCTCGGCCTTCGCCTTCGCCGTCTCTACCTTCTTGTCCTGTCCCGGCGGTCCACCCTGCGGGTGCTGCTTCCCGGCCTGTCCCGGCGGTCCACC
>CAZQVZ010000077.1:0-12263 GCA_964596895.1 uncultured Myxococcaceae bacterium | reverse complement strand
TGGGGGTGGCCGTTGCCATCACCCTTCGAATTCCCGGGCGGGGGCGGCCTGCCGTGCTGCTGCGACTCCCCCGGCGGCGGCCTGGGCCGGTCGCCGTCGTAGTGGCTCTTACCCGGCGGCGGCGTCGGCCTATCGCGGTCAGGCCTCACAGGCCCGTCCGCCTGCTCCCGATCACCCAGAGGAACCGGCGTCACATCGTGCGGCTTCTCGATGGGCTGCTGGTGCCGACGCGGCGGCGGCCGGCTCGAGCTTCCACTGGTGGCACAGCCGACTGCGAACAATCCCAACGAAGCAACGAGACACAGAGATGAAGTACGCATGGGTGTGTTCAGCCTACGGGAAGCTGCCCGACTGCGCGAAGGCCTGGCCCCTTCGCGCCGTGATGCCCGGGAAGACGCACCCGCCTGCCTGCCCATTCAGTGGTCTTCCGCCGCGCGTGGAGCCAACGCCCGGGAGCCGGAAGCAGCAGCAGAGCCCCGGGCCGCGCTTCACCCTCCCCAATTGCCCCTATTAAAGGAGCCGTCGGCGCCTTTTTGCAGGTGGCCCGCCTTCTGCCCAAATCTACGGCCGTGAAGACGACGCTGGTGCTCAAGGATGACGTGGTTCGGCAGGCCAGGAGGCGGACGGCAGAACCTGGCTTGAGCGAGTTCGCGGAGCGGACCATATGGGATGCGGTGGGTCGAAGAGCTCAAGGGCCTCGAATCCGGTCCTCCCTGATCAGGCGTTCGGCCGACCTCGAACCCTGAACGCGCGGCTCACAGCACCCGCAGCACGTCCCCCACTCCACGCTCAATCAACCGCAGCACCTCCACGAACATCTCCCTGGAGTGCCCGTGCGGATCCGGCACGTCGAACTCCCCCCAGTGCCCGATGCGGAAGACCTTCCCGCGCGCAGCCGGAGCCAGCCGCTCCACATCCCGGACCTGCCACTTCTCCATGCACAGGACCAGCTCGTACGGCCGCAGCAATTCCCCGGTGAGCTGGCGAGCGACATGACCCGTCACGTCGATCCCCCGCTCCCGCATCAGCTCCACCGCGATCGGGTCCGCCCCGGCGCCGACCACCGCGCCCAGGCCCGCTGACGCGACCTCGATTCCACCCTTCCCCACCCGCGAGAGCTCCGCGCGCAGCAGTCCCTCTGCCATGGGGCTGCGGCAGATGTTCCCGACGCAGACGATGAGGATGCGGCTGAACATAGACTTGGCGAGGCCCCCACCCCGACCCTCTTCCAGAGAGGGAGCTCGGCTTCCGTCCTCTCGTTTGCCGGGGAACGCAGAGTGCAGGTCGGCCGGCCTGCGGGCAGCTGGCCTTTCTAATCCGGACCTGACCGTGTCCGCACTTGAACACCCACATCTTCGTGGCACAGTATCCCGCCGCCTCTAGGGAGATTTGGAATTCGCGTGAAGTGCGCCACAACGGGCGTCCTTGCGTGCACGCTGCTGGCATTGACGTCGGCAGGCTGCGCGTGGGGCCCCGGGATGAGAATGAAGGAGGGCGCCGCGCGGGACCGTGCGGAGGAAGCCGGGGAGGATCCGCGCTTCGCCGTCCTCGACATCACCCCCGAAGTCCTCCAGCAGCTCGCGGCGAACCGCCAGAAGCCGCAGCCCAACCCCGACCCGCTCGCGAACCAGGCGGAGCGCTACGAATACAAGGTCGCCCCGCACGACGTCCTCTCCGTCATCGTCTGGGGCCACCCGGAGCTCACCATCCCCGCCGGCGAGTTCCGCTCGGCCGAGGCTACGGGCCACCCGGTCACCGCGGGCGGCAAGATGTTCTACCCGCACGTCGGCGTCATCGACGTGGCCGGCAAGACGCTCCCCGAGATCCGCGAGCTGCTCACCGCCCGCCTCAAGGGCGTCCTGCAGAACCCCCAGCTCGACGTGAAGGTGGCCACCTTCCGCGGCCTCAAGGTCCGGGTCACCGGCGAGGTCCGCGCGCCCGCAACGCTCCCCATCACCGACGTCCCCATGCGGGCGCTCGACGCCTTGACGCTCGCCCAGGGCGCCACCCCGGAGGCCAACCTCCAGCACGTGGTCCTCTCGCGCGGCGGCAAGGCCCACATCCTCGATCTGCAGGCTGTGAACGAGAGCGGCGACCTCACCCACAACTGGCTCCTGCAGAACGACGACATCCTCCACGTCCCCGACCGGAGCATGAACAAGGTGTTCGTCCTCGGCGAAGTCGTGGAGCCGAAGAGCCGCCTGATGGTGCGCGGCCGCATGAACCTCGCCGAAGCGCTCGCGGACGCAGAGGGCCTGAACCCGCTCTCCTCGAACGCGGCGGGCGTCTACGTCATCCGCGGCACGTACGACAAGCCGAGGATCTTCCGCCTGGACGCCACCTCGCCGGACGCGCTGCTGCTCGCGGCGAACTTTGATCTGCAGCCTTTGGATGTGGTCTTTGTCTCGACCCACGGGCTCGCCCAGTGGAACCGGGTGGTCCAGCAGATCCTCCCGACCATCGACATGGTCACCCGTCCCATCTACTACCTGCGCGGCGTCCTGCTGCTGCCGTAACCAGAAGCCCCCGAAGGAAACGCCCAAGATGCGCGCGGAGAAACGGATGCACGAGCCCAGCCCCATCGCCCCGATGCCGGCCAATGCCCGGGCGCCCCTGCCGTCCCCGGACCGGGACGAAGACGAAATCGACCTCGCCGAATTGCTCGGCGTCCTCATCGAAGGGCGCTGGCTGATCGCCGCGGTGGCCGCGTTGGCGCTGCTCGTCGGTGGGACCTACGCCTTCACCGCCACCCCCATCTTCCGCGCGGATGCGCTGGTGCAGGTGGAGGAGAAGGGCCAGGGCGGAGATCCCCTGAAGGAGCTCTCCTCCATGTTCACCGGCGAGACCCCGGCCGAAGCGGAGATAGAGATCCTCCGCAGCCGCTCGGTCGTGGCCACCGTGGTCGAACAGCTCGACCTGGACGTCGTCGTGCACCCGAAGCGGATGCCGCTCTTCGGCAGCTTCCTCGCGCGCCGCTACGCGGGCGAAGGACCCGCCGCTCCCCTCCCCTTCATGTCCTCGTACGCCTTCGGCGGTGAGTCCCTGAAGCTGGAGCACCTGGAGGTGCCGCCCGCCTGGGAGAGCGAGAACCTCACGCTCATCGCCGGGCCGGACGCCACCTTCGCCCTCTACCACCAGGAAGAAGAGCTCCTCCGCGGCAAGGCCGGCGAGGTCACCGCGGCCAACGGCTTCACCGTGGAGCTGACCGAGCTCGTCGCCCGTCCGGGCACGCACTTCACCGTCCGCAAGGTCCCCTTCGTGGACGCCATCTCCGCCTTCCAGATGCAGCTCGGGGTCCGGGAGAAGGGGAAGAAGACCGGCGTCATCCAGCTCGACCTGCAGGGCGCGGACAAGGCGCAGATCAGCGCCGCGCTCGACGCGTTGATGGCCGCCTACGTGCAGCAGAACGTGGACCGCAAGACCGAAGAGGCGGAGAAGACGCTGCAGTTCGTCTCCTCGCAGCTCCCGCTCCTGAAGGCCAACCTCGAAGAGGCGGAGCAGCGGCTCAAGGAGTTCCAGGCGCAGAGCGGCAAGGTGAACCTCGGCATCGAGGCGCAGGCGCTGGTGGACCGGGCCGCGGAGATCGAAAAGCAGGTCACCACGCTCGAGCTGCAGCGCGCGGAGCTGCGCCAGCGCTACACCAACGAACACCCCTCCGTGGTGGCCCTGCGGCGCAAGCTCTCAGGCCTCGCCAACGAGCGGCGGCTGCTCGAGGCGCAGGCCAGGAACCTCCCAGACACCGAGCTCACCTCCGTCCGCCTCTCGCGCGACGTGAAGGTGGCCAACGAGCTGTACGTGCTCCTGCTCACCAAGGCCCAGGAGATTGGCGTGGTGAAGTCGGGGACCATCGGCAACGTGCGCGTCATCGACGCGGCGGTGACCGGCCCCCGGCCGGTGCGGCCGAAGAAGGCCATCACGCTCGCGCTCTCCCTGATGGTGGGCCTGGCGCTGGGCGTGGGCCTGACCTTCCTGCGCCGCTCGCTCAACCGCGGCGTGGACGACCCGGACCAGCTGGAGAAGGCGCTCGGGATGAGCGTCTTCGCCTCCGTCCCTCACAGCGCGAAGCAGGAGGAGATGGTCAAGAAGTCCGCGCGCAAGCTGGATGTGTTGAAGCCGCTCGCGCTCGAGGACCCTGCGGACCTCGCGGTGGAGAGCCTGCGGAGCCTGCGCACCAGCCTGCAGTTCTCGCTGGCCTCGGCGAAGACGCGGGTGGTGGCCATTGGCGGCAGCCGCCCCGGGGTGGGCAAGTCCTTCATCTCGCTGAACCTCGCGCACGTGTTGGCGGACGCCGGCAAGAAGGTGCTCCTCATCGACGGAGACCTCCGCAAGGGGCAGCTGCACCGCTACTTCGGCCAGCAGCGTGAAGGCGGCCTCTCCGAGCTGATTGCCCGGGTGGACCAGGGTGAAAGCCTCGAGGCCCTCGCCCGGCCCACCCAAAAGGAGGGGCTGCACTTCCTCTCCTCCGGGACCATCCCGCCCAACCCTTCCGAATTGCTCGGGTCAGACGCGTTCGTGCAGCTCCTGGCGCAGGCCGAAACGGTCTACGACCTGATCATCATCGACGCGCCGCCAATTCTCGCGGTGACGGACGCGGCGATCATCGGGCGGCTCGCAGGGGTCAATCTGCTGGTGGTCAAGTCGGGGCTGCATCCTCTGAGGGAGATTGGGCTGGCCGTGTCCCGGATGGAGCAGAGCGGCGCGCGGCCCAACGGCTTCGTCTTCAATGCCGTGCCCGCCAGAGGCCGATTGTACGGTTATGGAAAATACCGCTACCATTACCAGTATGACTACCGCTGAACTGCGGGCAGCAAAGACGGAGGGGTACATCGTGAGAAACCGAGCAGGCAGCAGGAAACTGGGTGTGGCGCTGGCGGCAGTGGCGCTGCTCTCGGCGGGGGGAGCCTTCGGCCAGAGCCGGTCGGTACCCTTCCCGCGCGTGAACATCGAGCGGTTTTCGTTCAACCCTGCCGCGAAAGATTCGCTGGCGGTGGACATGGGCGAGCTGCTGGACGAAGGCGGCTACCGGGTGGGCATTGGGCTGCAGTACGCGGACAGCCCGGCGGTGACGCGGCTGGGCGACGAGTACGCGAACCTCCGGCTCGACAACCGCTTCATGGGCCACCTGACCGGCGCATACTCGCCGAACAAGTGGGTGCAGCTGGAGTTCCAGCTCCCCATCATCTTCAACCAGTCCGAGTCTTCGGCGCTCTCTGATCGCGGCTTCGCGCAGATCTCCTCCAACGGGGTCATCTCGCCCCTGGTGGGCGCGCGCGTGGGCCTGCTCCGCCAGCACGAGGGGATGCCTCTGGACCTCGCCCTGTCGGCGACCATTGGCCTGCCGTTCGGTGACGCAGGCGCCCTGGGCCGGGATCCGCAGGTGCCGTTCCGCCCCGCGCTCTCCCTGGGCCGGGACTTCGGCAAGGTGAAGGTGGGCGGCCAGCTCTACGCGCAGTTCCGGTCGCAGGAGAACTACGGGCCGAGCTACCGGGGCGTCTCTCCCTCCAACCTGGACACGGTGGAGCACGAAATGGGTCTGGCGCTCGCCGCGAGCGGCACGGTGACGGACGGGCTGCGCGCCGAGGTGGGCCTGATCAGCGACTTCGCCCTGGAGAACGGCGGCAACAGCACGCAGACCTTCGTGGGCGCGCGCTACGCCCTCTCCGAGAAGATGGAGGTCTTCGCGCTCGGCGGTCCCGCGTTCGGGGAGCTGGTGGGCACGCCCACGTTCCGGGTGATGGGTGGGCTGGCGTTCGGGATGGGCGGGGTCGCCTCGTCGCCGAAGCCTGCGCCCGCGCCGGAGCCCATCGCGGTGATCACGCCTGAGCCGGAGCCTGCGGCGCCGCCCGAGAACCTGGACACGGACGGGGACGGGGTGCCGGATTCGAAGGACGCGTGCCCGAACGAAGTGGGCCCGGCGCACCGCGCGGGCTGCCCGGTGCCGGACAAGGACGGCGACGGGGTCCCCGACGACATCGACCGTTGCCCGGACGAAAAGGGTGACGTGGACGAGGGCGGCTGCCCGGCGAAGGACTCGGACGGCGACGGCGTGCCGGACAAGGCGGACCGCTGCCCCCAGAAGGCCGGCCCCGGGACGGAGCACGGCTGCCCGGACACGGACAACGACGGGCTCGCGGACCACATGGACAACTGCGTGACGCGCGCAGGGCCCAGTGAGAACCAGGGCTGCCCGCCGAAGGAGAAGCAGCTCGTCGTCATCACGCAGGAGAAGCTGCAGATCCTGGACAAGGTCTACTTCGCGCCGGGCAAGGCGCGGATCATGCCCAAGTCGCGGATCCTGCTGAACCAGATCGCCCGCGTGCTGAAGGAGCACCCGGAGATCGAGAAGGTGGTCATCGAAGGGCACACCGACAGCGTGGGCAAGCCGGAGCGGAACCTGAAGCTGTCGGAGGACCGGGCGAACGCGGTGCGGACGTTCCTGGTGAAGGCGGGCGTGGCGCCGGAGCGGCTGGACGCGAAGGGCTTCGGTGACCAGAACCCCATCCAGCCGAACGACACCGCGGACGGCCGCGAGGCCAACCGCCGGGTGGAGTTCGTGATCCCCCAGGCCGAGCAGAGCGCCAGCGCCGGCTCGCTCGTCGAGCCGCTGGTCACGCAGTAGCAATGTTCCCTGCGGCGGCGGTCCTTGCCGCAGCGGTGATGGCCAGCGCCCCTCTCCCTCAGGGAGAGGGCCCCGGGGTGAGGGCCGGCCTCTCCTTCGAAGGCTACACCGGCCTCTTCTCCATCCCCTCCGCGCGCACCACGCCGGAGGGGACGGCGGCCTTCCTCTATACGCGCAGGGCCGTGCCCGGCTTCGACGTGGGCGCGCTCGAGGCGCAGACCTTCGCGCTGTCGTTGGGCCTCACCTCCTTCATGGAGGTCGCAGGCCGCATCACCGAGGTGACCGACGACCCGGAGGTCCCAGGCCGCGTGGGGATGCGTGACCTCTCCTTGAACCTCAAGCTGACCCTGCCGCTGTACGAATGGAACCCGTGGTTGCCCGCCATCGCCGTGGGCACGCAGGACGAAGGCGGGGCCGCGCCGCACTTCCGGACCCGGTACGTCGTCCTCAGCCAGGATCTGTGGCGGCTGCGCGGGACGGTGGGCTACGGGACCGGGCCGGACCGTTTGGACGGCTTCTTCGGCGGGCTCGAGGCGCAGGTCCACGACACCACCGCGCTGCTCGTGGACCACGACGGTGAGGTGACCCGCGCCGGCGCGCGCGTGTCGGTGCCCGTGCACGTGCTCGGGCTGCCCACGCGCATTGGCGGGCTCGCGGCGACGCGGACGGATGACTTCGGCGTGTACGAGGTGGGCGTGGTGGTTGAAAGCGCCCTCACCCCGACCCTCTCCCAGAGGGAGACGGGGCTTCCTGCGCAAGGCGCAGACTCCCGCTCTCTCGCCGCCCTCCAATCCGCGCTCGAGCAGGAAGGCTTCGAGAATCTCCGCGTGGGCGAAAAGTCAGACACGCTCTTCGTCGAATACGAAAACGCCGTCTACAACTGGAGCGACGAAGACGGGCTCACCGTCGTGCTCGGCCACGTCACCCGGCACGGGCCGCCCGGCAAGAAGGCCGTCACCGTCCACTCCCTGTATCAACAGACGCCCGTCTTCGAGCTCACCGCCTCACTGGATGACCAGGGCGCGCCCATACAGTCGAGCTTTCGCCACCGCCCCATCCCCGCGCCCATGGGCGACGACGTGACCTGGCTGACCTTGAGGCCGGCCAACGCCACGCCGTTGCACACGCGCCTCACGCTCGGGCCCGGGCTGCGCACGTTCCTCGCCACCGAGCTGGGCATCCTGGACTTCGTCCTCTCGGTCCGGCCCGAGGTCACGGTCCCCCTGTGGAAGGGCGCGGCCCTTCACGCGCGCTGGGACCTCCCCGTGGCCTGGACGCGGCAGCTCGCCGACGGCGGGATTCTGGCCCCCTATAGAGGAGGGCCCGCTTTGGACCACGCCCTGCTCTACCAGGGCGGGCGGCTTGGGCCCGGGCTCATCGGCCTCATCGGCGGTGGGCTCTACCGGCGGACCTCCCTTGGCGCGCTCGGTGAGCTCTGGTGGCTGCCCGGGCGAGGCCAGCACCAGCTCGGACTTCAAGGCGCGTACACGCGGGAGCGGGACGGGACGCAGCATCCGAGCCTGCTGGGCGTGTATCGGGGCTTCCTGCCGCTCTCGACAGGCGACGCCTACGTCATCCTGCGCGCCGGCCAGTTCTACGGGGGCGACCGCGGCGGGCAGCTCGAAGTGGGGCGCTTCTTCGGAGACACGCAGGTAGGGCTCTTCGCGACCCGCACGGATCGAATGCTCATCGGAGGCAACATCAGCTTGCCTTTGACGCCCCGCAGGGACATGAAGCCGGGCCTGGTGCAGGTACGGGGGCCGGACCGGTACCGCTACGCACAGAGCACCGTAATTCGTGAGAGTCGCAACGCGGTCCTCGGCAACGTCGGAACCGTGCCCACCACCGGCTTCAGCGTCGAAGAAGCCTGGCTGGACAGGGGTCGGAACGGGCGTAAGTAGCCGTCCCATCAAGGGAATTGCCTCATTCTGTGCGCTACTTGATCCTCACCCGAATTGGGTGGTATTCCACTGCCCGCAATCAGCCCTCCCGTAATTTCACATGTGGACGGCATTCAGGAACACCCAGAGGGGGCCTTCGGTCCAATGAACAAGACGTCCAAGAAGATGCGGTTGTACGGGGTTGCAGCGTTGGTGTTGGGGGCCCTCGCGCCGGCGTGCTCCTGCTATCCCGAGCCTGAGCAGATCATCCAGCCGCCGGCTGCGGTGCCAGCCGTGCCGACGAAGGTGTCGGGCGCGTTCCTGGACGCCGAGACGCTGGCGCCCGTCACCGCAGAGATCACCGTGCGCGCGCGCAACAAGGCGGGTCAGACCGTCAACGTGCTGCGGACCACGGACCGGAAGGCCGCCAACAGCTTCACCGTGACCGAGGGCGTGCTCGCGTTCTCGGTGGCGGAGAGCGCCACGCTGCCCCTGGACCTGGTGCTCGTCGCGGACGCGCCGGGCTACTTCAGCACCAGCACCCACCTGCACATCGGCGCGGAGGGTGACTTCAACTTCATCGCGCGCATGGTGAACGCCACCAACCCGCCCGAGGGCGTGAGCGTGGTGGAGCAAAGCATTGGCTCGGCGGACGGCACCGGCACGCTGCCCCTGGCGGCGACGGTCTCGACCCCGGCCGAGTCGAACACCGGCGCGGCGACCACGGTGGCGGTGCCCGCGGGCACCCGGGTGACCACGGCGGACGGCACGCCTTTGACCGGGCAGCTGGTCGCGCAGGTGGCGTACTTCAACAACGTGGACCGCTCGTCTCTGGCGGCGTTCCCCGGCGGCTTCGACGTGAACGTGCCCACCGGCACGGGAAGCGCGCGCGAGGACGGCGTCTTCATCTCGGCCGGCTTCACCGCGGTGAACATCAGCGACAGCAATGGAAACCACGCCGCGTCCTTCAACCAGCCGGTGGCGGTGACGTTGGGCGTGCCGGCGGCGACGGTGAACCCCGAGACGGGCGAGGCGATCGCCGCGGGGGACGTGGTGCCGTTCTGGAGCTACAACGAGGCGACGGGCCGGTGGAGCGACGAGGGCACGGTGACGGTGGCGGATGACGGCGCCGGCAACCTGTTCGCCGCGGGCGAGACGGACCACCTCTCGTACTTCAACCTCGACTGGTTCTACGGCGGCTCCGCGCGCTGCAGCCTCGGCCGGACGGTGAACATCACCGGCAACCCGAACAGCCTGCAGATGGTGCTCGAGCTGACCACGGCGACGGGCTACCTGAAGGCGTACCCGGTCTCCGACAACGACGTGTCGCTGCTGAACGCGCCGGCGAATCTGGAGATGACGCTGACCGCGCGGTTCAACGGCCAGGCGGTGGGTTCGGTGACGGCGCAGGACCTCTGCACCGGCACGGCGATCAGCCTCCCGGTGACGCTGCCGAACGTGACGCCCGCGAGCCTGGAGGTGACGTTGGCGAAGGTGTGCGCGCAGGACGCCGCGCAGCGGGTGGCAGTGCCCGGCGCCGCGGTGCTGGTGGGCGCGGGCGGCAACGTGTTCTACGGGTACACGGACAACGCCGGCAAGGCGGCCATCAACGGGCTCGTCTCGCCGTTCAGCGGGACCCTGTACGTGTTCGGCTACGACGGGACGTCGTACCCGGCCGAAGCCGTCACGCTGACTGCCGGTGTGAACACGGTGGAGAAGCTTCAGACCCAGGAGTGCGCGGTCATCTCCGGCGCCGGCGGCAACAACCCGTAGGCCGGCCAGAGTCCCCTCTCCCCCGGGAGAGGGCCAGGGTGAGGGCGCCGGGTCCTCCCTCACCCACCCGTCAAAAAAGACCCTGCCTGCACCAGGATTTCCGCAGGTAGATCAACGCAGTAGCCGCGGGATCAGCAGTTGCAGTCGATCCCGTTTCAGCCCGTCCGACAACAGCGGGTTCCTCCCGGGTGAAGGTGCGAGACCGGGAGGAGCCCCAGAGTCGGGCGCGCAGTACAGCAGGGCCGGCAGCATTCACTCGCACGAGCAGTAAAGGTGGAGTCATGGCGTCAACGGGGGTTCTCGAGAACGAGTCGGCGCAGGCGCAGTCCAGGCCTTTGCCTCTGAGCTGGCTGAGGTCGCCGGTGACTCGCACGGTGGTGTTGCTCGGGTTGGACGCGCTGGTGGCGACGCTGGCGCTGCTAGGGGCCACGCACCTTCGCTTCGAGGGCTTCCCGCCGTCCGAGTACATGGCGGCCATGTGGAGGGCGATGCCCGCGCTGCTCGCGATCCGGGTGGTGCTCTCGTTCGGGTTCCAGCTGCACCGGTGGTCGTTCCGGCTCTCCGGGTTGTCCGAGGCCTCGCGGCTGGTGACGGCGACGGCGCTGGGGACGGCCGCCTTCGTGTTCGTGGTGGCGCTGATCCTCGGCAAGCCCCTGCCCCGGTCGGTGTACGTGCTGGAGTTCTTCCTGACGACGGGGTTGATGGGCGCGGTGCGCTTCGGGCCGCGGATGGCGGGGCTCTGGTACCTGGACCAGCTGCGGACGCGGAAGGATTCGGTGAAGACGCTGATCCTCGGCGCCGGGAGTGCAGGCGACCTGCTGTGGCGGGACATCGTCCGGTGCCCGGAGACGCGCTACGGCGTGGTCGGGTTTTTGGACGACGACAAGTCGAAGATCGGCACGTCGCTGAACGGCCGGCCGGTGCTCGGCTCGCTCGAGGACCTGCCGAGAATCGCCAGGCGGCACCAGGTGAAGAAGGTGCTGATCGCCATCCCGCACATCGAGCCGGAGAAGATCCGGAACCTCCTGAAGCTGTGTTCGGATTTGTCGTTGAGCTTCAAGATCATCCCCGCGTCGTTCGCGTACCTGGACAGCCGGATCACGGCGGCCATGCTGAACGACCTGTCGCCCGAGGACCTGCTGCCCCGGCCGAAGGTGGACTTCGACCCGAAGGAGATCCGGCAGCACCTGGTGGGCAAGCGGGTGCTGGTGACCGGGGCCGCCGGGTCCATTGGGTCCGAGATCGTCCGCCAGGTCGCCTCCCACGGGCCCGAGAGCCTGGTGCTCGTGGACATGAACGAGAACGAGCTCTACCTGCTGCAGCGGGGGCTCGAGGCGAAGTACCCGAACTTGAAGATCCACGCGCTGATCGCGGACATCCGCGAGGAGGCGCGGATGCTGCGGATTGGGCAGGAGCACCAGCCGCACCACGTGTTCCATGCCGCCGCGCACAAGCACGTGCCGTTGATGGAGACGTCGCCCGAGGAGGCGCTGAAGAACAACGTCCTCGGGACGCTGCACGTGGCGAAGATGGCGGACGCGTGTGGGGCCGAGCGGTTCGTTTTGATTTCGACCGACAAGGCGGTCAAGCCCACGTCCGTCATGGGGGCCTCCAAGCGGGCCGCCGAGGTGGTGATACGGGCTGTTGCAGAGAATTCGAAGACACAGTTCACTGCGGTGCGGTTCGGGAACGTGCTCGGATCCGCAGGGAGTGTCGTGCCATTGTTCAAGCAGCAGATCGCGCAGGGAGGGCCGGTGACCATCACCGACCCGAACGTGACGCGGTACTTCATGACCATCCCCGAGGCGGTGGGGCTGGTCCTGCTGGCAGGCCTGGGTGGCTACGGGGAGCTGTGCATCCTGGACATGGGCGAGCCGATCCGCATCGCGGAGCTGGCGGAGAACATGATCACGATGGCGGGGCTGGTGCCGGGGCGGGATATCAAGATCGTGTATACGGGCCTGCGGCCGGGCGAGAAGATCACCGAGCAG
>CAZQVZ010000076.1:0-17762 GCA_964596895.1 uncultured Myxococcaceae bacterium | reverse complement strand
AGTCAGACGCGTCCATGTGTCGAAAGGTGATGCTGAGCTGCATGCGTGCCTCCGGCGTCGGGGGATGAGGGATCGGCTCCGGCCTCGCGCGCACGCTCTGCCACGGCCTCGCGCTGCGTGAGAAGGACCGGCACCGGGGTGGATCTGAGATCGTCCGTCTGTAGGTTTGCAAGCCGCGCCGCGCACCTGTCGAACACGCCCCAGTCCACCCGTCCGGCGGTGCGCCCCCCATGGCGCCCGCCTGCAGGTGGAACAGTAACCCCGCGCCCGAATTCCGCTCGGAAACCGGCCGGCAGAGCGGAGCACGGCGAGGGCGGTCTAGTAGTACTTCTTGCGCTTGCTGGAGGGGAGGATGCCCAGGACCTCGCGGTACTTGGCGACGGTGCGGCGGGCAATCTCGATGCCCTGCGCCCGGAGCAGCTCCACGATCTTCTGGTCCGAGTACGGGTTCTTCGAGTCCTCCTGGCCCACCAGCAGCTTGATGTGGTTCTTCACCGCCTCGGAGGCGATGTCCTCACCCGAGACGCGGGCGATGGAGGAGTTGAAGAAGTACTTGAGCTCGAAGATGCCCTGCGGCGTGTGCACGTACTTGTTGGTGGTGACGCGGGACACGGTGCTCTCGTGCATGCCGATGTCCTCGGCCACGTCTCTCAGAATCAGCGGCTTCAGGTGGGCGATGCCCTTGTCGAGGAAGTCCCGCTGGAACTTCACGATCGACTCGGTGACCTTGAAGATGGTCCGCTGCCGCTGGTGGATGGAGCGGATGAGCCACATGGCGCTCCGCAGCTTCTCCTGCACGAACTCCTTCGTCTGACCGGGCTTGAGCTGCCCGTTCTTCAGCGCGTCCCGGTAGGCGCCGGAGATGCGGAGCTTGGAGAGCCCGTCGTCGTTCAGCACCACCGTGTACTCCTCACCCATCTTGAGGATGTAGACGTCCGGGGTGATGTACTGCGCGTCATCACCGGAGTAGTTGCGGCCGGGCTTGGGGTCCAGCCGCGTGAGCAGCCGGGACGCCTCCACCACCTCCTCCAGCGTGACCTTGAGGTCCCGGGCGATGGCGGGGAGGTTCTTGGACTCCAGAAGCTTCATGTGGCGCTTGATCATCAGGCCCAAAAGCCCCGCCGAAGGCTCCCGGATGGCCTCCAGCTGCACCAGCAGGCACTCCTGGAGGTCCCGCGCGCCGCAGCCCCGCGGCTCGAGCTTCTGGATGCGCCGCAGCATCCGCTCCGCCATCCACATCGGCAGGTCGCACTCGTTGGCGAGCCGGATCAGCGGGTCGCCTTCCACGTCGTCCAGGGTGAGGTACCCGTCGTGGTTCAGGTTGTTGATGACGACCTCGGCGAACCGGCGCTCCGCCTCGTTCAGCTTGAGGAACCCCAGCTGCTCCCGGAGGTGGTCCGTGAGGTCCTCCTTCTTGACCATGTTGGCCTCGAAGGAAGGAAGGTCGTCCATGTCCACGTTGCCCTTGTTCGAGGCCGTGGTCGGTTCGTTGTACTGGTAGCTGTTGAGGTACTGGTCCCAGTCGATCTCCGGGGGGCCTGCGTCATCCCCCTTCACCTCGACGACCTTCTCGGAGACCGCGCCCGCGCCCTCCATGTTCGGCTGCTCGAGGTTGTTCGCCTCCAGCGAGGCCTCGCCCGGCGCCTTGTCCGACAGGTCCCCGAGGATGTCGTCCGGCGTCTCCAGCAGCGGGTTCTGCTCAATCTCCTGGGTCACCTGCTCCAGGAGCTCCATCCGGGAGAGCTGCAGGAGCTTGATGGCCTGCTGCAGCTGGGGTGTCATCACCAGCTGCTGCGACATCTTCAGGCTCTGCTTGAGTTCCATTCCCATCCGTAGTGGTTCCCCGCCGCCGGCGTCAAAGTTCGTGCCAAGGTAGCAACAAGGGTCCGGCACGTAAAGTGCCGCGCCCCTGCGGCATGACGCTTGCTAACTCTCGAACTAAGTAAATGATTTCGGGCGCTTGGATACTAAGCGTCGAAGGTGAAACCTTCGCCGAGGTAAACCCGGCGTGCCCGCTCTGACGACGCGATGGCGGCCGGTGGCCCCTCTTCGAGGATGCGGCCCGCCGCGATGATGTAGGCGCGATCGCAGATGCGCAAGGTGTCCCGGACGTTGTGGTCCGTGATGAGCACCCCGAGCCCCCGCTCCTTCAGCCGGTGGATCTGCTTCTGGAGGTCCGCCACGTTGATGGGGTCCACGCCGGCGAAGGGCTCGTCGAAGAGGATGAACCGGGGGTCCGGGATGAGCGAGCGGGCAATCTCCGCCCTGCGCCGCTCGCCCCCGGAGAGCTGCTCCCCCAGGCTGTCCGCCACCTTCTGCAGGCCGAACTCCTCCAGGAGCGCCTCCGCCCGCGCCTGCCTGGCTGCCTTGTCCAGCTTCGGCTGCAGCTCGAGGACGGCGAGGAAGTTCTCCCGCACCGACAGCTTGCGGAAGATGGACGACTCCTGCGGCAGGTAGCCAATGCCGCGGCGCGCCCGCCGGTGCATGGGCAGGTGGGTGAAGTCCTGGTCCATCATCTGGATGGCGCCTGCGTCCGGGCGCACCAGCCCCACCACCATGTTGAAGGAGGTGGTCTTGCCGGCGCCGTTGGGTCCGAGCAGCCCCACCACCTCGCCGGGGCGGACGTGGAAGGAGACCCCGTCCACCACCCGCCGCTTCCGGTAGCTCTTCTGCAGGCCCTCCGCGCGCAGTTCACCGGGGCCCGGGGCTGGGACGGAGCCGGCCGTCACCGCTGGGTGCCTCCTCCGCCGGGCTTCGGGGCGGTGCGGGGCAGCGTCTTGCCGTTGGCCTCGTCCACGATGACCGTGGCGTTCTCCACCCGGATGGTGTCCCGGGTCACGTCCACCACGATGCGCGCGCCCTTCATCTCGTTCTTGCCCTGGCGCGCGCGCGGGTTGCCGGTGACCACCAGGTTGCCGGTGACGTTGTCGAAGTCCGCGCGCTCGCCCTGGGCCCAGGTGTCGGCGTGGGTGGCCTCCACGTTGCCGACGCACTCGATGCGCCGGACCTCCTGCGCCTTCGTGTAGTGCGCGATCAGCCGGTCGCAGGTGAGGACGGTGCGGCCGCGGACCACGCGCACGTTGCCCGTCCAGGTCGCCTCCTGGCGGCGGTTCTGGATTTCGAACCGGTCCGCGGTGATGTTGATGGGGCTCTTGAAGTCCGCAGGCGCAACGGGCTTCTGGGCGTCTTGCGCCTGGGCCTGCTGGGCTTCGGCCTGGCGGGTGCGCTCCTGCGCCTGCGCGAGCGGCGCCTGGGCGGTGAACAGGGCGAGGACGACGGTTTCGATCATTGCGGCTCCCCGAGCCGGGACGTCACCGGGCCCTCGAAAATCAGCTCGTCGGTGAGGAAGTGGAAGGTGAACCCGCCCGCGGTGAGCGCATAGCCGGGCCCGTCCGCCTGCACGGCCTGCGCACCCTTCGCCACCATGCCCACGCCGTCGAACTCCGCGCTCGGCGTCTGGCCGGTGAGGCCGTTGTCCGCGCGCACGGTGACGCCGCCCGAGCCGCGCGCCAGCTTCTGCGCCATCTCGCCCTCCATCACCGGCGCCCGGACCTCCGTGGCTTCGGTGGGCGCTGCGCCCCCTGGGCCGTCTTCGTCCCGGAGAAACTGGACCAGCCCTTCGGAGGCGGTGAAGCGGGTGGACTGGCGGTCATAGGTGAGCTTCGCCGCGCGGCCCTGCGCCACCAGCTCGCTCGCCTGCCAGCTCCGGAGGCGCACGCCGTAGAGGGAGACCTGGGGCGGGAGGTCCTCGTCCACCTGGGCGAGCCCCTCCGCCGGCCGCCTCTGCGCGCACGCGCCCGTGCCCAGGGACGCGGCGACGAAAGCCACCGCTCCGAGGAGCGTCCACCTGGGGCGCTTGTTGTGGGAGGAGCTGCCGGGCATCGCAGCCAGCTTCGACGGTGAGGGGTGGCCGGTCAATCACGACTGGCGCGGGCTCCGGGGCCGCCTGCTGTCCGGGCGTCGGGTCACCAAGGGGACCACCGCGCCGGGTGGCCCACGGCTACGCGCGCGCGCCCAACCCAGGGTCTCCCTGGCCTGCCGACGCCGCTCTGACCGGCTGGCGCAGGATGGTCTTGAGCTTCGCAGGCTCAACGCGTCTCGGGTCGCTCAGGTAGATCTCGTGGTGCAGCCCGTTGAAGGTGAGCCCGTGCTCGGCGAAGAACGCGCCGTGGAGCTCTGCGAGCTTCGGGCCCTCGTCGTCATAGGGGCCTGTGTGAAGCACCTGCGCGCACCGACCTTCAGACAACGCAACCACGCGCACCCGGGAGATGGCCGGGCGCTTCTTCTTCTCCAGCGCAGCGGCCTTCGCCGCGTCGATCTCATCGTCGGTGAAGCCAGGCGGCAGGCTGATGAGCATCGTCCACCTCCACGCCGCCTTCTTCCGGGTGACGAAGGTCGTCGGGTCCTCCGCCCACCACAGACCTTCGAGCGGGCCCACGGTGAAGGGCCGGTCCCGGTGCGCGAACTTGAGCGTGTAGGCCACCTGGTACAGCGCCTCCACGGCCTCGGCGTAGGCGGCCGCGCTGTTCGGGTCTCCCGCGCCGTCGACACCGATGAAGCGCATGGGCGGGACGTCCACGAGCGCCCACTCCCCGTTCTTCGGCGCGTAGAACGCCTTGAGCGCCTTCTTGACGTCGTATCCGCTCATCGGTCCTCCCCTCTGCGCACAGGCGACAGGCCGCAGGCTCTCCCCGAGGCTGGCGGTCACGCACCGACTGCAATCAAGAGGCCCCTTCGGGCCGCGTCTTCCACCGCTGGTGCATCCACACCCACTGCTCGGGGTGCCTTCGGATGGCGGCCTCAATCTCCGCGGACATCATCGCCGTGAGCCGGACCGCGTCCGCCTCGCGGTCGCCGGTGGGCTCCAGGGGCAGCTCCTTCATGGTGAGCAGGTAGCGCCCGTCTGGCTGCCGCTGGCAGAACCCCACCATCAGGGCCGCGCCGGTGCGCAGCGCCAGGTCCGCAGGCGCGCGCGGGGTGGCCGCGGGCACGCCGAAGAAAGGGACGAACACCGACTGCACCTTCGTGTCCTGGTCGATGACCAGCCCGAGGATCTCTCCGGCCTTCAGCGCGCGCAACATCTGCCTCGCCGCGCCCTCCTGTCCGCGCCAGATGCTCTTCACCCGGCCGCGCAGCCGGAACCGCTCCACCAGCGCGGTGGTGCCGGGGTCACTGGTCTCCTTGGCAATGGACTGCGCCGGATGACCCGACAGCGCCACGCGTCTGGCGAGCAGCTCCCAGTTCCCCACGTGGCCGGTGACGAAGACCACGCCCTTGCCGCGGGCCAGGGCCGCCTCGAGCGCGCGGCGATCTTCGGTGGGCCAGTCGATGAAGCGGTCCGGATCCCGGTCCAGGTCCGCCACGCAGACCAGCTCCATCACCGAGCGCCCCAGGTGCGCAAACGCAGCGCGCCCCAGCGCCTCCCGCTCCCCTTCAGGCAGCTGCGGAAACGCGACCGCCAAAGACCGCAGCGCCTTCCGCCGCTCGCCGCCGGCCAGTCGCCACGCCGCGCGTCCAAGCGACCCGCCCAGGCGCGCCGCGGTCTCAAACGGGAGCACCCCGACCACGCTGAGCACCGCGCGGACCAGGAAGTAGCGAAGCCGTCTCTTGACGCGTTTTCGCAGGGGCGGGACAGCCACGGCGTGAAGGCGTAGCATGCTCCGCCCAGGTCACGGCTGCTTTCTCGGGGGACCTCTCCATGCACTTGAAGAAGCTCCACTCGCTGTTGTCAGTGAGCGCGCTGCTGCTCGCCCAGACCGCGCTCGCAGGCTCCATCTCCGGCACCGTCCAGAACGCCTCCAACCAGCCCCTGCAGAACATCCAGGTGCGGGTGTGGACCCAGGGCCCCAAGGGCGACACCCCCGGGCCCTCTGCGCTGACCGATGCGACGGGGGTGTACGCCATCGGCAACCTGCCGGCGGGGACGTACAAGCTGCACGCGCGGATGGGGCCAGGCGTCTCGGGCAACTACGGTGACCGCTGGTACGACGTGGCGGCGCCTGTCTCCAACGGCTACGTCGGCGGCGACGCGGATGAGGTTGTCGTGGGCGAGTTCGATGCGCTCACCGGCTTCAATTTCACCCTGGAGGTGCTCGGCGGGTTCGACGGCCAGGTGACCGCCAACGGCGGCCTCTTCCAGAACGCGCTCGTCCGCGGGGAGCGCGCAGGCCAACCCGCCATCCACCACAACGACCTCACCCAGACCGGCCCCCACGCCGGACGCTTCTACCTGCGCGGGATGGTCCCGGCTTCGGACTACCGCTTCATCGTCCACGACGCGCAGGGCCAGTTCGAGACCCTCCAAAGCGAAGGCCCGCACACTGCGACCTCCGGCACCAACGCGGTGCTGCCGCCCTTCGCGCTCACCGCCGCGCCCGCGGACCCGGCTGAGCCGAACAACGACGCCGCCACTTCGGTGGACGTGGATGAAGGGCTCTTCGCGCAGTTGCCGCCTGTGCCCTACACCTCCACCGGCGGCCGCATCGCCCCGCGCAGCTCCGGGGACGTGGACTGGTTCTGCTGGGACGCCAACGCCAACGAGCGCTTCATCATCGAAGCGCGCAGCCAGGTGATGTGGAGCGCGGGCGCGGGCCACAACCCCTTCGTGGACCCGGTGGTGGGGTTCTTCACCGGCGACGGGCTCACCAGGCTCGGCGAGGACGACGACTCCGGCCCCGGCCTCTCTGCGCTGCTCGACACCGGCCTTTTGACCGCGGCCGGCCGCTACTGCGCCGCGGTGACCACCTTCGGGGACACGGCGTTCAACGGCACCGGGCAGGGCTCGGCGGGCGCGTTCACCCTGACCATCAACATGGGCAACCGGATGCCGGTTCTGGACGGAACGCAGCCGGGCGGCGCTCCCTTGCCGGTGCCGCCGCTGTTCATCGAGCTAGACGAAGGCGACACCGTCAGCCTCGACTTCACCTGGTCGGACCCGGACGGCGACGTGCTCAACGTCACCGGCCTCCTCACCGACAACACCGACACCCCCGTGGGCGCCTTCGTCCCCGGCGCGGGTGGCGGCAACTTCACCTGGACGGCGAACCAGGCCGCCGCCAACGGCAGCCCCTACCAGCTCGCGGTCGTCGTGCAGGACGCGGAGTTCACCGTGGGCCGCAACGTGGTCATCGTGGTGAACCAGGTGAACCAGCCGCCCTCCACGCCCGTGCACACCGCGCCGGCGGACGGGTCGGTGGTGGACACCGCCACGCCTTCACTGGTCGTGCAGAACGCCACCGACGGTGACGGAGACGTCCTCCAGTACGAGTTCGCGCTGTACTACGGCGACGCCCAGAACCCCGCCCAGACCCAGCGGGTGCCGGAGGGCGCAGGCGGCTCCACCACCTTCACGCCGGCCGCGGTCCCCGAAAACACCGTGGTCCGCTGGCGGGTGCGCGCCTTCGACGGGCAGGTGGACAGCCCCTACAGCCCGTGGACCACCGAGTGGACCTTCTTCGTGGACGTCCAGAACGAAGCGCCCGGAGCGCCGGTGCTCCTCAAGCCGGACGAGGCCGAGGTGGTGATGACGAAGCTGCCCGCGCTCTCGAGCTCCCACCCGGTGGACCCGGAAGGCGACCCGGTGACGCTGCACTTCCAGCTCGCCGAGGACGCGCAGTTCACCCAGGGCCTCATCGAGAGCCCGCCGGTCCCCGTCCCGGACATGGGCACCAGCACCGCGTGGACGGTGACGGGCGAGCTGCCGTGGGGCTCGGCGTGGTTCGCCCGGGTGTACGCGCGGGATGACCGCGGCGGCCAGAGCGACGACAGCGACGTCCACCGCTTCGAGGTGAAGCCCAACGCGCCGCCCTCGGTGCCTGCCCTGGGCGCGCCGTTCGACGTGACCTGCCAGGGGCTGGAGGTGACCAGCAGCGTGGCCACCGTCCTGGTGGGCCCCTCCACGGACCCCGAGAACGAAGGCGTGCGGCTGCAGCTTCGCGTCCTCCCGTTCGACGGGGACCCGAACACCACCCCGCCGCTCCACGAGGCCCAGCAAGACCAGCCGGGCACCCTGGCGGTGAGCTTCAATCTGTCCGGCGTCGCCTTCGAGGAGGATGGCCGCTACCGCTTCCGCGCCCGCGCGTTCGACGGCATCGACTACTCGGAGTGGGCGGAGTGTGACCTCGCCTGGAACCAGGTGCCGAACGAGAACGGCGACGGGAATGGGGATGGGAACGGCAACGGAGCGGGCCCGGAGGTGAAGCCGGGCTGCGGGTGCAACACCGGCGGACCTTCGGTGGCGGTCTTCGCGCTCCTGCTCGCTGCTGCCTTCTTCAGCCTCCGCCGCGCGGGGCTGTAGGATGGCGGCCCCATCCGGAGACGCCGTGCCCGAGCAGAGCACCACCGACAACAGCATCTTCGAGGCGCTCTTCCAGCGCGCCTTGAAGGTGGACCAGAAGTTCGCCGAGGACCTCCGCCGCATCGGCTACGACCCGGTGCGACCGGAGCCGAAGTACCCGACCGTGGTCTTCGAACGGGCGCTGGACGTGGCCCACCGTCACGCGTTCCCGGGGCTCTCCCCCCAGGAGGCGGACTGGCGGCTGGGCGGACTGCTCTCGGAGAACTGGTTCGAAACCCTGCTCGGCAAGGTGGTGGCGGTGGGCCTGCCGCTCCTGGGCGCCGAGCGCGTCGTCGCGACCTTGCCCAGGCGCTTCAAGATGGGCGCCGACGTGGGCTGCGCGGTGGAGAAGCTGGGTGACCGGCATTGGGTGGTGAAGCTCGAGGACGGCACCCGCCCGGAGCTCGTCGCCGGCGCGCTGGAGGCGGCGCTCAAGCGGACCCGGGTCGCCCCCACCCTGCGCGTCGAAGGGCGCGGCGCGCAGGGCTGCTCCATCGTCATCACCTGGGTGGACGCGTAGGTGCAAAGCCGCGAGTACAACTTCGATGGGCTCGTGGGGCCCACGCACAACTACGGGGGGCTCTCGCCGGGCAACACCGCGTCGTTGCGCTCGGTGGGGCAGGTCTCCAACCCGCGCGAGGCGGCGCTGCAGGGCATTGGCAAGATGCGCTTCGTGGCGGCGCTGGGAGTGGGGCAGGCGGTGCTGCCGCCGCAGCAGCGGCCGTCGTTGCGGACGCTGAGGGCGCTCGGCTTCACAGGGACGGACGAAGAGGTGGTCACCCGCGCCGCGCGTGAAGGCGAACACCTGCTCCGTCTGTGCTCCTCCGCCGCGGCGATGTGGACCGCCAACGCCGCCACCTGCGCCCCGTCTGAAGACGCGCAGGACGGGCGCATGCACGTCACCGTCGCCAACCTCACCGAGATGTTCCACCGGGTCATCGAAGGCGAGACCACCCACGCGGTCTTGCGCGCCATCTTCGCGGACCCGAAGCACTTCAGGGTGCACGCGCCCCTGCCGGGCGGCGGCCACTTCGCGGACGAAGGTGCGGCGAACCACACCCGGCTCGCCGTCTCCGGTCAGCCGGCGGTGCACCTGTTCGCGTGGGGCCGCAGCGCGTTCGACCCGAGCCGGCCGCGCCCGTCGAAGTATCCCGCCCGGCAGACGCTGGAGGCCTCTCAGGCCCTGGCCCGCCTGCACGGCATCGCCCCCGCGCAGGCGCTCTTCGTGCAGCAGGACCCCGCGGGGATCGACGCGGGCGCGTTCCACACCGACGTGCTGGCGGTGGGCAACGACGGCTTCCTGATGCTCCACGAGCGCGCGTTCCTGGAACACGAGGCGCTGCTGAAGACCCTGGGGACGCTGCTGGGGCCGAACTTCCGGTCCGTGGTGGCGAGCGAATGGGAGCTGCCGGTGGCCCACGCCATCCGCGCCTACCCGTTCAACTCCCAGGTGCTGACGCTGGCGGACGGGCGGATGGTCATCATCGCGCCCACGGACGCGCAGGAGGACGACGCCTGCCGGAGGTTCCTGGACCGCGTGGTCGCAGAGGACAACCCGGTGGCGCAGGTGCACTACCTCGACCTGCGGCAGTCCATGCACAACGGCGGCGGGCCGGCCTGTCTGCGCCAGCGCATCCGGCTCTCCGATGAAGAGCGCGCCGCGGTGAAGGCGAACGTGTTCTTCACGCCGGCGTTGGACGCCGCCCTGACCACCTGGGCGTCGAAGCGCTACCGGGACCGCCTGAGCGCGTCGGACCTCGCTGACCCGAAGCTCGCCCGCGAAGGGATGACCGCGCTCGATGAGCTGACGGGGCTACTCGGGCTCGGGAGCGTCTACGACTTCCAGCAGGCCTGAGGCCCGGGTCTGCAGCGCCGTCATCCACGCTTCGATGTCCGGGCGGGTGGTGCCCTCTGCGCGGACGCCTTCCCGGACCGCCTCCAGCGCCTGGTGCGGCCGGCCCACCTTTTCGTACAGGCGCGCGCGCTCGTAGTGCAGCGCCGCGTTCTCCGGCTGCAGCCTCGAAGCAGTCTTGAGCGCCTCCAGCGCCTTCGCGCGGCGGCCCTGTTGCGCGTGCAGGTGGGCCTCGGCCTGCAACAGCCGCACGCGGTCAGCGATGCTGCTCACGAAGGGTGAGGCGCGCTGAAGGACCTCCCGGGCTCCCTGGCGGTCACCCTCCGCCACCAGGTGGCCCACGAGCGCCAACGACAGCTCCAGGTTGCCCACCTCTGTGCGCAGGGCCTCCCGAAGCGCGGCGATGGCGCGGTCCCGGTGGCCTTCGCGCGCCAGGGCCTCGGCGCGGACGCGGTGCGCGGCGGCGTTGCCCGGGTCCAGCTCCAGCGCGCGCTCGGCCAGCGCCTGGGCCCCTTGCGCATCTGCGTCCTCCAGTCGCCAGGACGCCGCCAGGACCCAGAGGGGCGTTGCGGCGGAGGAAGGTTCGAGCTCCCCGCGCGCCCGCTCCAGCAGGGCACGGGCCTGTGCTCGACGCCCGCGGCCGTTGAGCCCGTGCGCCAGCGCCACCACCGGGCCCGGTTCCCGCGGCACTGCCGTCCACAGCTCCTCGTCCTCTCGCGCCTGCGCGGCGATCTCCTCCAGCGCACCGGGGGCGCCCGCCTGCGCCGCCAGCCGGTACTCCAACATCGCCTGGGACCTGCGCCCGAGCTTCGCCAGCGCCCGCGCCGCGGCCAGGTGCGCCTCCGCGTCCAGCGGCCGGAGCCGAAGCGCCCGGTTCGCGAAGGCGAGCGCGTTCTGGGGGCTCGACCCGGGCCCCGCGCTGAAGGCCTGCGCGAGGAGCCCGAAGAGCAGGGGGTCGTGGGGATGCCGGTCGAGCAGCGGGCGCGCGGCTTCGAGCAACTGCGGCGCCGGCACCTGCGCCTGCAACCGCGCGGCGAGCCCGGCCTCCGCGTCTTGGTGGTGATGCCGGCCGGCGTGGAGCGAAAGCCCCCCCACGAGGAGCAGCGCCGGTGCCAGACCGTGCGCGAGCCTGGTGCGTGGCCGCCGTGAATCCGACGAGGGCGACCGTCGGCTCGAGAGGACCGCCAGGGACAGCGTCACCGCCAACGCCGGCGCGGCGAGCTCCAGCGCAAAGTCGAAGAGGTCATGCAGCACCAGGCCGGCAATGCCCGCCAGCGCCGCGAGCTCCAGCGTGTCGAACGCCCGTCCCCGCAGACACCGCCACAGCGCGAAGCCCGCGCCGCAGACGAGCGCCCCGGCCGGCAGGAGCCCCAGCTCGAGGCCCAGGTGCAGGGGCAGGTTCTCTGCGTGGGTGAAGACCACGTCCGGCCATTGGGTCTGGTGCCGCATGAAGCCGAGCTCGAAGGCGCCGCGTCCCACCCCCGCCCACGGATGTTCGGAGGCGGCGCGCGCCAGCATGGGCCACAAGGAGGCCTTGGACTGCCCGAGCTTCTCCAGCGAGTCGACGGTGCCCCACTCTCCCCACAGCCGCTCCCACGCCACGTACGCGCCGACGGAGGCCACGGCCACCAGCCCCGCCGCCACCTGCGCCGCCCGCGCGCGACCGCCGCCGACGCGGCCCGCCGCCGGAAGCCCCCACGACCAGAGCGCGTACAGGCCGCAAGCGACGACGAAGAAGACGATGCCGCCGCGGGACAGTGAGAGCGCCACCGCCGCGCCCTGCAGCACGAAGCCCAGGCCCCACAACAGCGCCACCGGCCGCTCGCGCGCGGACAGCGCCAGCCCCGCCGCGCACAGGGCCGTCAGCGTCAGGAGGCTCGCCAGGTGGTTGGGGTTGCCGAAGAAGGATGGCAAAGGCGGTGCGGCCTCGGTGAAGCGGTAGAGCCCGAACAGGGACTCCGCGCGCAGCAGCAGGTGCAAGATGGCCACGCCCGCCACCAGCGCTCCTGTGCCACCGAGCACCGTGAGCAGGCGCCTGCGCCCCTCGCGCCCCCGGGCGACGTGGACCGCCGCCAGGAACGCGGCGAACAGCGCCACCTGCAAGGAGAGGAAGCGCGCCGTCGAAGGTGCATCCGTCGTGAGCGGCCGCCAACGGTCGAGCCCGAGCGGCACCAGCGTGTCCGCCCTCCACGACGCGGCGTGGGGGCTGAGGACACCTTGCACCGACGGTGGCAGCGGGATGAGTTGGAGGGAAGTGAGCACCGCCGCGGCGAGCAGCACCCCTCCGAACGGCGTGAGCCGCAGCGCCGTGCCCTCGCGGCGCGCGCCGGAGGAGGCCAGCGCCAGGGCGAGGCACGCGCCCGGCAAGACGACGTAGAGGCTCCACCGCGCCGCCCCACCGAGCGCGACGAGCGAAGCGGCGAGCGTCACGGCGAGCGCGACCAGGGCCATCTGGGTGGGCGCCGAGAAGCGCCGGCGGCTGGAGCTACCCGGCATGAGCGGCTGGAGGATGCCACGCCCCCACGCGCGCTGCCGGCCGGTGATGCCGGGTCGCAAGGGGGGCGTCCGGGCGGCGTCGCCCGCTCCGCGCCGGCGCGCTCCCGGACGACAGGATGGGGGAGGGAGAGAGGTCTTGCGCCCCCGGGGTCATCTGGCATTGTCCTTCGCCGCATGTCCCTTCCGCGTCTCGCGCTGGCGTTCGCCGTGGTCTTCGCCCTGCTCTTCACCGCGGGCTGCAAGAACCCGTGCCGCAAGCTGGCGGAGCAGCTGTGTGAGTGCACGGACAACACGCTGGAGCGAGAGAGCTGCATCCGCGGCGTCTCCCAGCGCGAGTCCAGCGTGGACATCACGGCCGAAGACGAGGCGTTCTGCGAGTCGCGGCTCGAGGTCTGCAACTGCGAGGGGCTCGACCCGGCGCGGCCGGAGAACACGCCGGAGCGCATCGCCGAGACGAAGCGGGCATGCGGGCTCGCCCGGTAGTCGCCCCAGGGCCGACGCTCAGCGGCTGGGGCCGGCAGGCGGTCCCCGGCGTCGAGGTGTGCTCCGAGTCGCTCTCGTCCGTCGCCCGCGAAGCCGTCCTCACCCGGGGACTCGGCCGCTCCTACGGAGATTCGGCGCTGCCGCCTCCCGGAGTGGAGAAGGTGGCGGGCTCGAAGCTCGCGGATCGCATCCTCGCGTTCGACCCGGGGACGGGGCTCTTGCGCGCGGAGGCAGGGCTCACCCTGACCGAGCTCAACCGCCTCTTCCTGCGCCGTGGGTTCTTCTCGCCGGTCACGCCCGGCACCGCGATGGTGACGCTGGGCGGGATGGTGGCCTCCGACGTTCATGGGAAGAACCACCACGCGCACGGCACCATCGGCGCGCACGTGACCCGGCTGCGGATGCTGCTCGCGGACGGGCGTGAGCTGTGGTGCTCCCGCGAAGAGCTGCCGGACCTGTTCCGGGCCACCGTGGGCGGGATGGGGCTCACCGGCCACATCCTCGAGGTGGAGCTGCGGCTGGAGCGGGTGCCCTCGCCGTGGATCTGGCAGGAGAGCGAGAAGGTCCGCGACATCGACGAGTACGTGGACGCGCTGAAGGCCGCCGGCTCGCGCTGGCCGTTCACCGTGGGCTGGATTGACTGCCTCAAGCAGGGCCGCGGCATGGGCCGGGGCATCCTCTACAAGGGCCGCTGGGCGGAGCCGCATGAAGCCCCGCGGAGGCTGCCGCGCCCGGGCCTGCGGCTGAAGGTCCCGTTCGAGTTGCCGGAGTGGGTCCTGGGGCCGCTCACCGTGCGCGCCTTCAACGCGGGGATGTACGCGAAGCACTTCGGCCGGGTGAAGGTGGGCGTGGTGAGCCCGGAGTCGTTCTTCTACCCGCTCGACAAGCTCCGCGACTGGAACCTCGCCTACGGCCGGCGCGGGCTGACGCAGTACCAGGCGGTGCTGCCGGACGAAGCAGGACGCGGGGTGGCGCGGCAGTTCCTCGAGGTCTTGAGCAAGCGGGGGGGCGCGTCTTTCCTGTGCGTCATCAAGGACTGCGGCGCGGAGGGGGACGGGCTGCTCTCGTTCCCGCGGCCGGGCATCTCGGTGGCGCTGGACATCGCCGTGCGAGACGGGACGCAGGCGCTCATCGACGCGCTCAACGAGTTCGTGGTGTCGGTGGGCGGTCGCATCTACCTCACCAAGGACATGTTCAGCCGCGCCGAGCACTTCGGGGCGATGGAGCCAAGGCTCGCCGCCTTCAACGAAGTGCGGCGCCGGTACGATCCCGAAGGCCACTTCAAGAGCGCGCAGTCGGTGCGGCTGCTGGGAGATGCGCCATGAAGGTCGCGCTGCTCGGCGGGACCAAGGGGATGGGGCGCGCGCTGGCGCGGCTCTTCGCCGAGCGCGCAGACGCGCTCTTCTTGTTGGGGCGCGACGTCGAGGAGCTGGAGCGGAGCGCGCGGGACCTGGAGGTGCGCAGCGCGCGTCCTGACGCGGCCGTGGGCTTTGCGCGCTGTGATCTGATGGACCCGGCCACGTTCGCGCCCGCGCTCGACCAGGCGGAGGCCACGCTGGGCGGGCTGGACGCGGTGGTGGTGACGGCAGGGCTGTTCGGCACGCAGGAGCAGCTCGAAGGGGACCTCGCGCTGTTGGAGCGGGTGCTGGTCGTCAACTTTGCCAACACCGTCGTCTTCTGCGAACACGCGCGCCGGCGGCTATTGGCGCGCGGCGGCGGGACCCTGGTGGCGTTCAGCTCGGTGGCGGGTGAGCGGGGCCGCAAGCCGGTCGTGCTCTATGGCGCCAGCAAGGCCGGGCTCACCCGCTACCTCGAAGGGCTCGACCACCGCTACCGCGCGCAGGGCCTGAAGGTAGTGTGCGTGAAGCCCGGCTTCGTGAAGACCGGGATGACCGCCGGGTTGCGACCACCGCCCTTCGCCGGCGAACCGCACGACGTCGCGCGCACGGTGTTGAACGGCATCCTCGAGGGCAAGCCGGTGGTCTACGCGCCGCCCATCTGGGCGCTGGTGATGAGGGTCATCCGCGCGCTGCCCAGGTTCGTGATGCGGCGCATCGGGTTCTGACCGGCGAAGGTTCGCCGAATCCGGAAATCCGCTGCGAGGTCCGCAAGGCCCTCACCTCCTCACCCGGCCCTGCAACTTCGCGTTCGGCGTCCCGCCCATCCGGCATGGCGGCCTGCCTGGCTGACGTCCGACCACGGGTTCAGCGCTCACGACTCAACGGATTGTATCTAGAGGGGAGGTTGTCTAGAATTATTGGCGATGTCGTTCATGGATCTTCAGGAGGCGCTCAAAGCCGGAGCGGAGCGGTTGGGGCAATCCCCGCGGGTCCGGGTTCGTCGCCCGAGGTCCGACCGGGGCCGCTCCCGACTGGGGGCGCCCGTCCGCGCCAGGCTGACGGAGTTGCTCTCGGGCCTGCAACGACCGCCGATGGGTGCCTTGCTCCAGGAGCTTCGAGCATTCTGCGAGCGCTCTGGCTTCCCCACTCCGGCCCGGGCCACGGTGTACAGCTTCATGGCCACCGCGGAGACCGCCAGGTACGTCCCCTCCCACCTGCCCCCTTCAGTCCAACAGGCCCTGTACAACCTGGGCCCGGACACGCCGGTACCCGGCCACCAGTTGGCGTTCTACTGCTTCAACTATGGGGACCTCCGGGCCGTGAGCTTCGCCTCGGGACTGCCCTGGCTGGCGCTCTACCAGGCAGGTCGGCTGCGCGGCTTTCGCCCGAAGAGCCGCGGCCTGCTCGAGGCAGTCCTGCGGGTCCGCGGGATATGAACGGCGGCTGGGCGCACAGGCCCGAGCAGGTGATTCCCCGGGAACTGGCGAAGGTGGTCGCGCCCCTTCCGTATTGGTTCGTGATTGGCGGACACGCTGTGCGCTGCCTGTGTCCCTACCGGCCCAGCCGGGACGTCGACTTCGGTGTGGCCGCGCCTTCAGAGCTGGAGGATTTGCTCGCCCAGCTCTCGGCGAGCGGCACCGTGGAGATCACCGAGCGCTCCGCGGACACCGTTCACCTGCGCTGGGATGAAATCAACGTCTCGGTCTTCGTGCTGCAGATGCTCGCGCCGCACACCGAGAACAGACACCTGACCGTCACCGGGATCCTGGCCACCAAGCTTCACGCCATTCTGGCGAGAGGGACCCGGCGCGACTTCTTCGACCTCTATGTCGTTCTGCAGACCCAGAGCCTGGGCATCGCGGAGTGCCTGGCCGCGATCCGGACCGTCCACGCCCAGGCGGTCAACGAGCCGCTGCTCCTGCGCTCGCTCACATACTTCGATGACGCAGAGCGCGAGGCGCCGCTGCCCGGCGAGGGGCCAAAGGACTGGGAGCTGGTGAAGGACTTTTTTCTCACCCGCGTCGGCCACCTTCTGGTCCCGCCCATCGTCCCCCTGGATATCCAGCGCCGCGAGGTGGACGTCGGTTCCGGTTGATGGGGGCGGCGCCTGCCGGCTGGCTCCTGCACCTCCCGGCGGCCGCAGGAACGGGAGCGTTGGGTCGAACTGGGGCTACTGCAGCGTCACCTCCAGCTGGAACATCCCCGCCGTCTGCTGCGCGCCGTCCACCCAGAGGAAGTAGGTCCCCGGCGCCTGGTTTGGCAGCGAGAGCGTCGCCGGAGCGCCGTTTACGCTGGCGGCGCACCCGAGCTCGGCGGTGACGGTGCCCTGGGCGCACTGGGCCGGCGCACGGACGTAGACGACCGGCTGGAACATGGGCGAGAGCCCGGCGGGGGTAACGGTGATGGTCACGTTGCCGGTGGCGGGGACCGTGTACATGTAGACGAGGTCCCTCCCGGTGTTGCGCGCGGAGGCCGAGCAGGTCGGGGAGGGCAGGGAGAAGACGTTGTCATTGTCGGCGAAGCGGGTGTCGCCTGTGGTGGTGGCCACGCCGTTGGTGAAGGTGAGCATCCACGGCGAGCCGCACGAGTCATGGGTCGCCATCGGGACGACGGTCACGTCGAGCGCGAAGGGCCCGCTGGTGTTGGCCACGCTGTCCACCCAGATGGAGTACGTGCCCGGCGCGAGGTTCTGCAGGAGCTGAAGGCCCAGCAGCTGCGGCCCGCTCTCCGGCTGCGCCGCGCACCCGTATTGCAAGTCCGCAAAGCAGGCGGCGGCCACGGGCCCCTTCAGGTAGACGGCAGGCCGGTACTGGCCAGTGAGGTCGAGCGAGCGCACGTCGATCGCCACGCTGGACAGCTGGCTCACCTCGAACTGGTAGACCACGTCCCGGCCGGAGGCGGACGCGCTCGGCGCGCAGGACGGGGTCGACTGGCCGGCGTTCCCGTTGGTGGCGCCGGCGGTGGAGCCCTGCAGGCTGGCCTGGCCGTTCACGAACGTGAGCACGGTGGCGCCGGCGCAGGTGTCGTTGGCCGGCAGGGTCACCGGCTGCCCCAGCGTCACCGTCACCTGGGCGGGGCCGACCTGGTGCTGAACGCCTTCGACGAAGAGGTAGTAGTCGCCCGCGGGCACCTCGTTCAGCGAAAGGAACGTGGAGCCCGAGGGCAGGCCCGCCGACGTGGCGCAGCCGAGCTGGGTGCCCGCCGCGCACGGCGCCTGGCGCAGGTAGAGGACGGGGTTGGCGTTGCTCCCCGGCAG
>CAZQVZ010000075.1:5148-17931 GCA_964596895.1 uncultured Myxococcaceae bacterium | reverse complement strand
GCCCGGTCAGTCCCCGCGAGCCCGCAGTGGGGGCAGCCGGCCGTTCAGGCGCCGGACCGGGCCCTGCGCGGGCGGGCGCCCTTCGTCACCTGGGGGCCATTGCGCCGAGCCAGCGCTCCAGGTGTCCGCAGACCTCGAGGCTGTCCAGCAGGCCCACGTGGTGGGTTTCATGGACGACGTGCACCTCGTCAAACCCGAGGTCGAAGGCCGCGGAGGGGTGAACCCCCAGGGCGCTGTCCACCGGCACCAGCGAGTCGCTCGCCCGGGCGGCCTTCGCTGTCCCCTCCGGGCTCCTGGTGGCGGCGACGGCGAGGCAGCGCACGCCCTCGGGGAGCGGGGTGGGAACGCGTCCGTCCCGTCCCATCATGAAGCGGTCCTGGCCCTGCCAGTCCGCGGGGACCACATTGCCGTGCCGCAGGTCGGTCACGCCGTCGCTGCGCAAGCGCCCCAGCGTCGCCAACGGCGCCGTCCAGCGCGTCACGCCGAGGAGCGACTCGAAGAGGTTGCCGGCGCGCTCCAGCGGCGCCCCGTGGTGCGGCGTGCCCAGGGTCACGAGTGCGCGGAGCTTGTGGCGCCAGGCCAGGCCGCCCTCCTCCGCTGCCTTCACCGCGCTGCGCGCCACCAGGCCCCCCATGGAGTGTCCGAGGACGATGATGTCGCGGAAGGGCGCGCTCTCGTCCTCGAGCAGCGCGGCCAGGTCCCGGCCGTTGTCGGACGTGTGCCGCCCGGAGTTGTAGTGCGCATAGACGGGCGTGAACCCCAGGGACTGCCCCAGCACGCGTCCGTGGTCGTGCCCCCCCCGGGTCCACTGCAAATCGTTCATGCAGCTGCCGTGGACCAGGAGCAGGAGGGTGCCGCCGTCGTGCAGGTTCGTCAGAGGCGGGCGCAGCGTCATCGGGATGGCCAGCGGGTTGTGCGTGGCCTCGAGGTGCGAGCCGACGACGCCGTTCAGCACCGCGACCAGCGCCTCGCGTTCGGGCCCAGGCGTGCTCTGTCCGAGCAGCGGCGAGAGCGCCGCCAGCGCCGCGTCCACGCCCGTCCCCACCACCGCTGCGGCCTTGTCCACGGCGGCGTAGACGAGGCCGGTGATGACGGGGAAGGCGAAGATGGCCCCGTGCATCTCCTCCACCACGCGGGTGACGCTCCGCGTGGCGTGAACCAGTCCCTCCGCGGCGCCGCGCAGGTCGTCGCCGTGACGCCGGGGTGCCCTGCCCGCCTGCTCGCGCCGCTGCAGGAGGTAGAGCCCCTCCAACTGGGCCCGCGCGGTGGGTGAGCCGTGCAGGGACGCAACCAGCGACGCGGCGGTCAGCTCGCCCGCCACGAGGTCCGGCGGCAGTCGCGCGGCGAGCGCCTCGAGGCCCCGCGCCTCCACCAGCTCGCGCACGAGCTGCTCGGCCGCGAGGTCCGGGAGGGGGCTGTCAGGCATGGCGCCGCGAAGCGCTCTCAGGGCGCGTCCACGTGAGCCCACTGGGGGTCATCTGTCGCGAAGGACCTGAGCCACGCCGGGAAGCTCGGGCCAACCGTCCAGCCGATCTTCCCGATCAGGATGTGGTCCTCGCCGGCGGCGTAATACGTCCGCTGTCCAGGCCCCGCCTGGGCGCGCAGCGCGTCGATGCGCGCCTCGTAGGTGGCGTAGTCCATTCCGCCGAAGCCGTGCGGGGGGGCGTTCCCGGCGATGAAGTCGTCGTGACGAAAGGTCGCGAAGGCGAGGCGGTGCGGCGGAGGGAGCTCGAGCGCCAGGGCCTCGGCGAGCCCGCCCAGGTTCTTCTCGCAACCCACGCACCCCATGGGCGTCTTGAGCTTCCAGGCGGCCCGCATGGCCGCATACCGCGTGGGCTCGAGGTCGATGGGCGTGCCCGAGTCACTGAAGACGTCCACGCGGGTCTGGCTCCCGAACGCGTCCTGCACCCGCTGCCAGTTGAGCATTGCCCCATGGCCTCCGGCGCTCACCCCCATGAGCCACACCCGCTGCGGGCTGGGAAAGGCCGGCACGACGCGGGAGAGGAAGGCGTCCAGGTTCGCCGCGCCGCGGTGTTCGATGCTCGCCATGCCCCCGTTGCGGCTGTAGTGCGCCAGGTTGTTGCCGGCATGGGCATCCCCGGTGCAGTACGGGACGTAGACGAAGGTCGCGTCCGCGAACGGGTTGGCTGGATTGTGGCGGTCGAAGACGAAGGCCACCTGCTGCGCGTCTGCGAGGACCTGCGCGGCGCCCACCGTGTCCTCGAGGTGCCGCGCCGACTTCTTCACCGCGCAGGTGTAGTAGTCCCAGCACGCGCCGCCGCCCTCCAGGAACAGCAGCACCCGGCTCGAGCGCTGGGAGACGTTGACCGCGAAGCCCGTGGAGGTCCCATTGGCGCAGCGCGACTCGGGGACGTCCACGTAGGTCCAGGTCTCGAGCGGCGCAGCGAGCCCCGCCGCCGCCTGCCGGGCGCTCGCAGGCAGGGGCGCGAGCGGGCCAGGGAGATTCTGCTCGGACCCGCACGCGAGGAAGGCGAGGAGCAGGAGGGGGCGGCAGCGGCGCAGGGTTCGCATTCTCCAGACCCTACAGCCTGCGCGGCCGTTCGAAGGCGCTCCAATCCTCATTCAACCTCCGGAAGCTTTTTTCAGCGGGGGCATCACATTCCAGCTTCGCAGTCGCGATGAGGTGGGCCCACCGTTCCCCCCGGCCCGCGCGAACTTTTCTCCTTTTCTGGTGAAACCCGAAGGCGGCCCCCTCCGTAAGGGACTCCAAACCCTCCGCCGGAGCACCGCTCATGAAGACCCGGATCGGCAACGACAACCTTCAGCGCATCATCCGCCAGCGCCAGCTCGAGCAGCAGCGCAGGGCCGAGCAGCAGCGCAGGGCGGAGGCACAACGTCAGGAGGAGGCGCAGCGCCGCAACCAGCAGCAGGCGGCGGCCCGGGCGCAGGCGAACCGCAGCAGCTACGAGCCGGCCCGGCGCAACCTGGTGGAGCTCAACCCGGACCGCATCCCCGCCGCGGTCCTGGACAGGGCGCGTCCCACGGCGGCAACCAGCGCAACGCCCTCGGCGCCGGCGACCCCCACCGCGCCCCCCACCACCGTCTCGCAGGCCCGCGCGCTGCGCGAAGAGCGGCTCGAGCAGGCGCGGGCAGCGGAGGCTTCTCGCGACGCGTTGGCTGAGGCCATCGAGGCCCGGCCGAACCAGGGGGTGCGTGAGGAGCTCGCGGACGCCACCGCGGAGGTCGACCGGCTCTACCGCGAGGCCGGGGAAGCGGCGGCGCAGGAGATTGACCTGCATCAGCGGTCCGGCGCTCCGGCGCCGGCGGTGGCGCGCAATGTCGAGGCGGTGCGTGCGTCGAGCGATCACCCGTCTTTCGAGCTCGGCATCAACCGCGGCCAGCAGCAGCAGGTCGAAACCTACGAGGCCGAGCAGGTGCAGGCCGCGGCGCGGGCCGTGCAGACCGCCCACGACGAAAGCGGTCCGTTGGCCGCGGCCCGCGAATTGGAGACGCAGGCGGAGCGGCTCGGGACCCCGGAGCAGGTGGACGCGCTCCTCGAGGAGTCGGCGCCGGTGCTGGAGGACATCTCCCGCGCGCTCGCGGACCGCATCGAGTCCGGCACGGACGACAGCGACGAGAGCCCGGTGACCAAGGGCACCATCGCCGCCCTGGCGCGGGTGGCGGACCTGGCCACGGATGACGGGGTGGCGGCCATTGCCGGGCCGCTGGCGGCGGCGCTGCCGAACAAGAGCGGGCTCAACCAGTTCGATGACGCCTTCAACGAGCTGGACGGTGGGGAGGGGAACGGCCTGCGGCTGGGGTTCGCGCTGGCCAACGAGCTGCACGCGTTGGGGAAGACCACCACCGCGAGCGAGATCCGCGGCGAGGCGATGGACGCGCTCAACGCCGTTCGCGGCAACTACGAGGACGCGCGCGAGGCCCGGGAAGCGGCCGACGGGCGGATGCTGCAGATGCTGTCCGAGGTCCAGGACCTGCTCACGCCGGAGCAGCAGTCCGAGTTCATCGCCAACTTCCGCGCGGAGAACGCCGAGGTCTACGAGGCTGAAGTGGCGGCCGCGGCCCGGCTCTCGGAGGAGCTGACCCGCAACGCCGCGGCGCTGGACCAGATGGTGGTGGACGACCCGGGCCGGGCAGGCGACGTCTTCAAGGCCTTCGAGCAGCTGGCCCAGTCGCCCCTGCCCGCCGCTGCGACCGAGTGGGCCGCGCGGGTGACGCAGGACGGCTCGCCCACCGCGGCAGTCTTCGAGGACCGGGCCGAAGACATCCTCACGAAGATCGTGGAGCCCGGGCTGCCCGGCACCCTCACCCAGTACCAGTCGGACGCCGACGGCGACGGCGGCGCCGCGCTGGACCGCTTCGAGGCGCTCTTCAACGACTTCAAGAAGGCGCGCGTGCTCGCCACCGCGCCGGGCAACTTCTCTGCCAGCCTGGAGTCGGCGCAGGAGTACGTGGACGCGATGCGCGCCGCGCAGGGCGGAAATTCGCAGGAGCTCCAGCGGATCCTCTCCGACCGCGCCCGCCTGAGGGGGCTCTCCGGGGTCAGCTCGAGCATCGCCGCGGCCACCCTCGTGTTCGCGGTCACCAACCTTCCCGGGCAGCAGGGGGCGGACCTGGTCCGGTCGGTGGGCAGCATCGGCCAGCAGGGTCTGGACCTGAGCGTGCGCGCCATCGGCTCACTGGAGGCCACCGGCCGGCTGGCGGCCAACTCGCGCCTGGTGACCGGCGCCGCCTTCTTGCAGAGGAACGTGCTCCCCGGCCTGGGCGTGGCGCTGAGCGCCTTCGCCACCGTGGACGCAGCGGGGGACTTCCTGCGAGATGGCGGCAACCGCAACGCGCTCCGGACGGTGACCAGCGCGGTGACGCTGGTGGGCGGCGCGCTCTCGCTCTTCCCGCCCACCGCTCCGGTGGGGGTGGTGCTGGCGGTGGTGGGCACCGCGGCGGGCCTCATCGGCGAGGCGATCTTCGGGGCCGGGGACCGCAACCGGTTCAACGAGGAGCAGCAGCGCCTGCTCGAGCCCATCCTCACCGACGCCTTCGGTGACACCGCCTCCGTCCGCGAGGCGGCGCGGCAGATCGCCTTCGGCTCCCCGGACATGAATGAGCTGTTGGAGGAGTCCGGGCTGAGCAGCAGGCAGTTCGTGGAGCTGATGGGCAGCGTCTCCCGCGCCAACGACCGGCACTTCCCGGTGGTGGTGGAGGCCCTCCTCGCCGTGGGGGTGGAGCCCGGGGCCGAGCTGTTGGAGGCGGTGCAGGCGCTCGACGCGGCGAACGGCGGCGACCTGGTCAACCAGATCGCGGAGGCGGCCAACGTGGGGACCAACTCCGGGAGCGCGGCGGAGCGCCAGACGCAGCTGGAAATGTTCGGCAACTCGCTGCTCGCAGAAATCCGCTGAACGGGTCTGCCCACGCGGCTGCGCAGGGCTCTTCATGTGGTCGCCGCGTTCCTCGTCTGTGGCCGGACTCGCCCGCGAACTCTTCGCAGACATGGCAACCAGGTCGTCGCCGTCGGCGGGCAGGAGGCGGTTGGACGGGCCGTGTATCGACTGGGAGTACGCGCCGTCGCCACGCTTGTGAGCCTGGCGCTCAACGGGCGCCCTGCCCTCCGGAGGAGCAGGGATGTCCCGGGGTGGGAGTGGCCAGCCGGTTCGGGTAGATTGAGAGCCCATGCTCCGCGCCGCCCTCTACTGTGCCGCTGCGACGGGGATGCTGGCCCTGTTCGGCTGCGAGGTCTGTCCGTACATCGAGTCGCTGGGCCGCGCGACCATGTCGGTGCTCTTCGCCGCCTTCTTCCTCGCCGCCTGGGTCCTGCGGATTCCCCTGCATCGCGTGCTGGTGGCGCGCGCCCCGCCCCTCTCTCAGGCGCGCCGCCAGTTCATGCTCGATCTGGGCCTGTTCGTGGGCGTGGGCATGGGCGTGACCGCCTTCGACCAGGTGGTGTTCGGCTTCCCTGTCATCAGCGGGCTGAAGGCCACCCTGGGGGCGACGACAGTGGGACTGTTCTTCGCGGCGGACAGTGCGCTGGCGAAGGAGCGGGAGGTCGCCGGTCGAATCGACTCCGACGAGGCAGCGGTGCCGCCGGTTGCGCGCGTGTGGCCCCTGACGCGACGGTTCACGGCGGTGGCGGTAGCCGTGGTGGTGCTGGTGGTGGTGGACCTGCTCTTCCTCTCCCTGCGCAACCTGGAGGTGATGGCAGGGATGGAGGCCGAGGGGGTGTTGGCCCTGAGGGTGGAGGTCTTCCGGGAGGCCGGCATTGCGTTGGCCTTCTTCGTGCCGCTCACCGTCAACCTCATCTTCGCCTTCACCCGCAACCTGAAGCTCTTCCTCGCGCGCCAGCAAGGGGCCCTGGAGAAGGTGGCGCTGGGGAAGCTGGACGCGCGGGTGCCGGTGGCCAGCGCGGACGAGTTCGGTCAGATCGCCTGGCACACCAACCAGATGATCTCCGCCCTGCGCGAGCGCGAGCAGGTGCGGGACCTCTTCGGCAAGCTCCTCAGCCCTGCCATCGCCCGCAGGCTCCTCGCCGACGAAGGGGGGCGCCTGGGCGGCGCGCGGCGCCCGGCGGTGGTCCTGTTCTCCGACGTGAGGGACTTCACCCGCCGCACCGAGACGTCGGATCCCGAGGCGCTGGTGTCAGACCTCAACCGCTACTTCACCCGCATGGTGGAGGTGGTGCACCGGCACGGCGGCATCGTGGACAAGTTCATGGGCGACGGGCTGATGGCCATCTTCGGGCTGGACCAACCGGAGCAGGCAGCGTCGCAGGCGGTGCGCGCGGCAGCGGAGATGCTGGCCGAGGTCGAGACCCTCAACCAGGAGGTGGCCCAACCCTTCGCCATCGGCATTGGGCTGCACGCGGGAGAAGTGGTGGCCGGCACCATCGGCTCGCCCTTGCGGATGGAGTTCACCTGCATCGGCGACGCGGTGAACGTGGCGGCCAGGGTGGAGGGCCTGACCCGCTCTCTGGGGGCGCCGCTGCTCATCACCAGCGCGGTGTACGACGCGCTCGGCGCGGAGGCCGCGGTGTGGCCCTTCGTGCCGCTCGGCGAGCAAACGCTGAAGGGCCGGGCGGGCAAGGTCGTGGTGCTCGGGCTGGCCCCCCGCGTGACGATGGCGACGGCCAGCTGAGCAGGTCAGCCAGGCCATCTCTCGACCGGAGCGCAGCGGATCCCCCGGAACCTCAATTGAAGACGAGCGCGCTCACGTACCCGTATTCGTTGGAGTTCCAGAGCACGACGTTCGGCGAGTCGGTCTGGCCGCACATGCCCACGTCGTAGGTCCCCGCCGGCAGGTTCGAGATGACCGCGTTGATGCCGAAGGTGTGACGGCTGTTGGCCGCAACTCGCAGCCCCAGGATGCCGGCGCCGAGCGGCTGCAGGGTGCTCCCGGCGGCGGTGGAGCGCGAGCAGACCCGGATGTCCAGGGCGTTGGCACCCGTCGGATGACCTTGAGAACCGAAGGCCCTGGTCGCGTTCACGAGCACCTTGGCGCCGGTGGGGACGGTCACCTGCACAGTGGGGGAGAGAAATACCTGTAGGACCTGGGGCGAGCCTCCGTAACCGGAGTTGAACTTCCAGTCGATGATGCCCTGCGGCCCCGCCGGTCCCTGCGCACCGGCTGCGCCCGCTGCACCCTGCTGGCCGGTGGGCCCCTGAAGTCCTTCGGGCCCCTGTGGCCCCTGGGCGCCCGTGGCGCCGTCCGCCCCGGCCTGGCCCGGCAACCCCTGTGGCCCCTGTGCGCCCGTGGCGGCCGTCCGCCCCGTTGCAGGCAACGGTGGTGGTGCCGCTCACGGTGAAGCGCGTCCCGCCCATGGGGCAGTCCGCATCACCCACGGGAAGGGCATCCGCGACGACGCTTTCACCCGCCACGCCCGCTGGGCCCATGGGTCCATTGGAGCCGGGGGCGCCCGGTTCGCCCGGGGTGCCCTGCGCGCCGGTTGCCCCCGGTTCGCCCGTCGGCCCGGGGAGCCCGTCCCTGCCATTCTCACCGGTGGCTCCCGGCACCCCATGGATGCTTTGTTCGCCCTGCGGACCCTGCGGCCCCACCGGACCGGCTGACCCTGCAGGGCCCTCGGTGCCCTCGCAGGCCAGGAACAACACACCTGCGACCACGTAGCCGATCTTCCTCATTCCCCGTCCTCCACGCGCTGAGTTCAGCGCCCCGCGAAAATTCGCAGTCGGGCGTATGCGCCGGACAGGGCAAGCAAGCGAGCGGTCGATTGCAACATGACCTGAGAAGTGCAGGGCCACGGGACGCCCTCATCGATAATGCACGAGTCTGTCCCTCGAAATTCTGAGGCACTGCGCGGGAGGAAACGGGCCGGCTCAACAATCATCCAGCCTTACGGGCTTTGCAGATGTGGCGGGTCGCTTGCATGCCTGCTGCCCATGCAAACGACCCTCAGAGTCCCTCTCTTCGCCGCTGCATTGGCCTGTGTCCTCGCCGCCTGCTCCGGAAGCCTCACGGATGAAGCGGCCGTCGCCGAAACCGGCAGCGACCTCACCCTCGGGTCGCAGCCCGGCGCGCAGGCTTGTACGAACTTCGAGCCTGGATGTGGAAGTGATCCCATCCCGGCCGCCGGCTGTTACGTCGAGTGCACGTCGGACGCAGATTGCGGCAACGGCAGGTGCGAGAAGCGGAACATCAACCCGTGTCCGGCAGACCCGAACGGCGGCGCTGTCTGCACCGCGTGCGGCATGGACGTGACGGTCTGTCTTCCCACCACCCATCCCGGCTGCACGGACCTCTTCCCCGGCTGCGGTCCGGACCCGCTCCCCGCCGCCGCGTGCTACTCGCTGTGCGAGACCCGCTTCGACTGCCAGCGCGGCGAGATCTGCGAGGATCGGAGCGCCCACCCCTGCCCGCCGGACGCCAACGGGGTGGTCACCTGCCGCGCCTGCGACATGCGCGTGAAGATCTGCACCCGCCCCACGGCGCCATGCGAGAAGTTCGAGCCCGGCTGTGGCCAGAACCCGGTTCCAGCGCCCGGCTGTTACGTGCCGTGCAGCGTGGACTACGACTGCCCCAACGGCACGACCTGCCAGCAGCGGAGCATCAACCCCTGCGTGCCAGACGGCTCTGGCGGCCCCATCTGCCAGGCCTGCGGCATGACCACTGGCGTCTGTCTGTAGACCTTCCGGGATGACTCTGCGGAAGCCCCGGGCGGACTCGTAGATCCGGGCCGCCCGGGCCTCCTGCTGGCCGGCGGAGGCCACGTCGACGCGGCCGCCAGACAGCGGTCACACAGCGGTCACCGCGGCCGCGGCAGGAAGCGCCGCGAGCCCGGGGGATTGAGCCGGAGGTTCTCGGCGTTCAGGAGCGTCGCGAACACCGTCCAGCCGAGGTAGGGCGCCATCATCCACGCCGCCTTCGAATCGACCCTCCGCGCGGAGCGGATGTAGGCGCCGATCGAACCGACGAGCAGCGCCACGTCCGCGAGCGCGACGACGCGGCCGCTCCTGCTCTTGCCGAAGAAGAGCGGCGTCCAGGCCGCGTTCAGGGCCATCTGCGCCCACCACCATCGCAGGCTGCGGGTCCGCGCGTTGGAGCTCGGCGTGCGGAGGACCCGGTGCGCCGAGAGGGTCATCAGCGAATAGAGCGCGGTCCACGCCGGACCGAAGACCCAGGACGGCGGCTGGAACGACGGCTTCTTCTCTCTTTGGTACCAGCGCCGCTGCGCGCGCTGAACCGCGGGAACACCGACGGCGGACGCGAAGAGAGGGCCTGCCGCAAAGCTGGACAGCGTGAGGGCGGAGCGGGCTGCGTGCGCTGGAGTCATGGGGAGAAGCTGGCGCGCCCACGCTGCCGCGGCACCTCCCAGGTCCCTCGGTCGCCCTGATCCCCCAAGCAAGGCTGGGTGTTCGCAGTGAATCGGCGGCTCGGCCGTCCGTCCTGCGACCAGGAGGGTGTCATGACGCGGCGCAAGTTCCCCATCCTGCTCCTGATCGCGGCCCACGCACTCGTGCTGGGCTGCAACCCCACGCTGGAGGTGAAGGCGCTCACCCCGGGCCAGGTGAACCTCGGACCGGCGACGAAGCTCGTCCTGGTGCAGAGCGAGGGGGGCTTCAGTTTCGACCGCCGCGAGATGGTTGCCGAGCTCGCTGCGCAGGTGCGTCATGCGGGCTACTTCCAGCTCGCGGACGCGCAAGGGAGGGGCAGCCGCATCCGCTGGGCGGGGCCCAACCGGCTCTCGGTGACGCGGGCGTTTGCGCAGCGGTGGGACGAAGCCTGGCTCCGCATCGACGTGGAGACGATGGACGCCTACACCTGCGAGGGCGCCGAGCGGGAGGCGTACGACGAGGAGACGGGAGAGTCCCAGACGGTGCGGGAGCGCCTGCTCTGCGGCGAGGTGCGGCTGGACGTGAGCGCCGTCGGTCCGCACGACGAGATCCTCCTCTTCGCGGCGCCCTTCACGGGTCACAGCGAACTCCCCTACGACGCGCACGACGACGACGCCATCGCCGCGGCGCTTCACCAGGCGGTGGCCTCGCTGCTCGGGGACATCACGCCGCGCTGGACGTCGTCCTGGGTGCGGCTGGACGACGAGGACACGCGGCAACAGCCCATCCTTGATCGCGCCCTGCGCGGAGACCTCCAGGGCGCCACCGCGGAGCTGGAGCATCTGCTCGCCAACGAGCCGCAGAATGCGTCCGCCCACTACAACCTCGCCGTGATGCTCGACGCCTCCATGGCCTACGCCGAGGCGCTCGTCTCCTACGACCGGGCGCTCCAGGGCTCGGACAAGGGCTGGTACCGAAGCGCCGCGCGGGCCTGCGAGCAGCGCCTGCGGGATCACCTCTCATTGAGGGGGCGTTAGGGCGCCTACCCACGCAGCCCGGCCGCCGCGGTGGGCCCACTCACCGAGATGAACCGCTTGCTTCTGCATTCCCAGCGCCGCCGCCTTCCACCGCGCGAGCTTCGGCCGCGCCTCGGGGCGGATGCGCCGGAGGCGCTCAAGGGGCGACGTGCACGGTGGCCGCCTGGCCGTAGTGGTCGCTCAGGGGGCCCACCTGCCCTGCGTACTCGAGCGGCTCCACGAAGGCGAAGGGCGCTTCGGTGACGTGGACGCGGCCCTTCGGATCTTTGGCGAAGAGGAGGTCCATGCGCGCGGGGAACTCCGTCCCTTCGTACTGCTGGCGGTAGAGCGCGTTGCAGTCGGTGGCGGTGAAGACGTCCGGCGTCGCTTCGCACCACGCGTCGTCCATGACGTCCGGCACCGAATCTCCGTAGCGGAGGTCGTTGGTCGCTTCTTCCAGAGAAGGGCTGCCGCGCAGGGCCAGGTCCACGAGCCCGCCGTAGTGGAGCGTCAGCGGGTAGGACAGCGTGTTCGCGAACCACACGCTCTGCACCGTGCCATCCGGCAGCGTCCAGTCGTTGCTCCGGTAGTAGGAGCCCGCGTTCATGTCGCCGCCGAGGAAGACCACTTCGTCGTCCGAGGTGTGATTGCGGATGTGCAGCCCCAGCTGCCGCACGTTGCTCATCCGGTCCGGGTAGGACTCGGGGAACGCCGAGGCGTGCGTGTTGTAGACGACCACGGGCCCCAGCCCTTCGACCTCGAAGCGCACCCACATGAAGGCGCGGTTGAGGCCCGGCGCGGGGAAGTACTCGAGGCCCGAGGACGGGACGTCGTAGCTTTCGCCGCCCACCTCCGGCGCCGCGGCGGTCAGGGACTTCTTCACGGCGATGGCCAGGCCGTTCGTGGACCCGCGCCGGTCCGTCGTCGACACCCAGTATTCACTGTCCTCCGCGGCCGCCTCCAGGCGCTCCACGTCCTCGTGCCGCCAGACCTCCTGCAACACGATGATGTCGTAGCCCTCGGCGAGCACACGCTCGAAGAGGAGGGGCGCGCGCGCATCCAGGTGGGGCGTGGCGGTGTAGGGCACGAGCCCGAAAAGCTTCGCGTCGAGGAGGCCGACGTTGAAGGTGAGCAGCCGCAGCGTCGTAGCGTCCGGATGAAGCGGCGGCTCGGAGGTGTACTGCTCGGTGAGGAGCGCTTCGGGGGTGGGGGTCCCGGTGAAGGTCAGCGCGCGCTCGAACAGGTCTCGGACCCGGAGGTCTCCTGCGCCCTCCAGCGTGCCGAGGTAATGACCGAACAGCCCCGCCTCCTCGCGCAGCGGCACCTCGTCCTCGGGGACCGCGCCGAGCTCCCAGGTCGTCTTGCCGCAGGAGGACAGCAGGAGCAGCGCACAGAGCAGAGGCAGGGTCCGGAGCATGGGAGCCCAAGCTTCCTACGCGCCCGGGCGGAGAGCACGCTAAGAAGCGAGGCATGTCCACGCTCCTCGTGCTCCTGGTCCTGCAGTCCGCTCCTGCTCCCGTGGGAGAGGCGTCAGCGCCTTCAGCGTCGGCCGCGGTGGACCGCCGCATGGGCGTGCACCTCGGGCTCAACGCCACCGCCGCGTTCGACGCCGAAGTGGGCGAGCGCTTCTATGGCCAGTTCGCGACGCAGCTCACCGGCCTGGGCAACATCGTCGCGCCGAGACAGGGGCTCGTGCTCTCCGCGTTCCTGATGGGCGGGGTCACCCTCCCCTTGATGCAGCGGCAGAGCAGCAGGCTGCACCTGGACGTAGGGCCCCACCTCACGCTGCTCCGGTCCCATCCGGTGAACCTCATGGCCGGCGGACTCGCGGCGGGGCTTCGCTGGGTCTTCGCCAGCGGGCTGACGCTCGGGCTCGAGCTGCCGCTCGTCGGCTACGCAGGCAGCCTCGATGAGCCGCGCGGCAGCGTCCTCTACTACTACGTCGCCGCCGTGCCCACGGTGCCGCTGCTGTCCCTGGGATACAGCTTTTAGTACTTGCCTCAGCGCGGCTG
>CAZQVZ010000075.1:0-5048 GCA_964596895.1 uncultured Myxococcaceae bacterium | reverse complement strand
CGGCGTATCGCGCAGGCCGGCTGCGGCCGGCGCTGCGCCTGAGCAGCCAACCCGCGGCGTCCCTCACCATCAGCGGTACGGGTGGCCGGGTGTCCTTCACCGCCCTTCTGGAAGGCGGGGGCAGCGTGCATGCCAGCGGGACGCTCACCCTCCTCCCGGCGGGCGAGTACCGGATGCGCTACCAGGGGACCGGCGTACTCATCTCCAGCCTGACCGGAGAGGTCGTCCCTTCCGCCCACCGCTTCGATATCCCCTGGTCGGAGCAGAACGCCGCCTTGATCCGGTCGCTCTCGCGCAGCTCGGGGTCGATACCACTGTATGTCCTGCACGACGGAGTGGCGCCGGCCCCGAGCTCCGACGCGGAGCGGGTGGCGGCCCTTCCCCAGCGCACGCGTGACTTCCTCTTTGGAGACCGGGGAGGCCCCGCCGGGCCAGAGGATCTTCCGATCTTCCTCCGAATGGCGGAACTCATCTCCTCCCTCTCTGACGACGAGCTGGCCGAATACCGTGCCCGCACCACCCGTGGCACCACCAACGCCCGGGACTTCGACGAGAGCTTCCGGCGGTGGCTCGCGCAGCTCCGCGCGCGGCAGGCCGCGGAGACGGAGCGGGACACAGCGACCCAGGCGCTCTTCGGTCTGGACGCTGTGTACGAGATGTACCGGAGCTGGAAGACGGGGCTGGTGATGGGAGCTCCACCTTCCTGGATCGCGACGTGGGAGGGGCAGCCGGTGAGCGCACTGCCCGCCGGCGCCGACGGGAGCCTCAACCAGCTCTATCTGCGCATGCGCCGCGCATTGGAGCCACATGGCTACCAGAACCTCGCCGCGTTCGAAGCCGCCATCCAGCGGTTCCTCGTGGCCTTCCGCGAGAGCGCCTACTACGGCGGTCTGGAGATGCTCGACCGGTTCGAGCACCTGCTCGTCGAGGAGCAGGCCCGGTACCAGGACGCCACAGCGAGCTCGGCGCTCTTCGGCAGCCTCGCACCCGCCCGCGAGACGTTCCGCGAGGCCGACGAGCAGGCCGCGGCGGCGCGTTCCCTCCACGGGAGCTGGGACCCCGGCGACGTGATGGCCTACCACGCGGCTGGGCGCGAGAATCAGGGGCTCCGGACGCGAGGGAAACAGCAGGTCGCCGCGCTCGCCGCGACGCAGCCACTGCTGGCGAACCCCGACTTCCCCACGGAAGATCTCGGGCGGGCCACGAGCGCTGCGGCCGCGGGTGGGGTGATTCGCCAGTACATCTCCAGTCGCCTGGGACGCGTGCAGGACACGCGGCGGCGACTGGACACGGACCACGAGATCATCTTCCGGCTCGACGTGCTGGTGACCCGGACGCGCGCCCGGCAGGGGATCCTCCCCGGGTCCATCTGGGATCGGATCATCGAGGATCACACCGCGCCCACCGTCGATCAGGTGGCGCTCGACACGATGCTCGGCGTGCTGGCGCTGGCCGCAGGCCTGCTCAGCGGCGGCAGCCTCTTGGCCGCGGGGGTGGCGGTCGGCGCGTCGTCCTACCTGGCGCTGCAGGAGTACCGGGACTACGCGTTCCGCTCGGACGCCTACGCCGCACAACTGCTCACCGAGGAGCCCTCGCTGACCTGGGTGGTGCTCGCCGTCGTGGGCGCGGTCGCTGACGTCGCTGCAGTTGGGCAGGTTCTGCGAACGGTCCGCCCCGCGGTTCAGGCCTTCCAGCGGACCGGCGACCTCGTGGAGTTGGAGACGCGCCTCGCCGGCGTCGAAGCGCGCATTCGCCAGAACATCCTCGCTGCGGCGAGGCAGGAGGCCCAGGCTCGGCGCGGGTGGGAGGCCATCGAGAGCGTCTTCCCGCAGAGCGGAATGCGGGCGAGCATCTTCGGCGCGGATCTCGCAGCGGAGGCGCTGGCCCGGGTGTCGTACGCGGTGTACCTGGGCATCCGGTTGGGCATCACCAGCTTCAACCGATGGGTCCTCACCCGTGAGGCGGTGTCGCTCATCGGTGACATCAACGCCCTGAGCCCGCAGCAGGTCCAACGTCTCACCGCGGTCTACCAAACGGCGGCGGCCGAAGCGCAGCGCCTGGCCCAACACGGCCGCTCCGTGGGGCTGTCCGCGGACGAGATCGAAACCTTCCTCCAGCACTGGGCTCGGCGCGGCAGCGGAACCGCGGACGACGTCATGCGGGAGATGACCCGCCGGGAGCTCGTCATCGACCGCACCGCCGCAGGGGGCGCGGTTACCCGAAGCTCGCTTCCTCCCGGCTACACTGGCGGCGTCCGCATCCCCGGCCCCAACGGGACGTACATCCAGTTCCTCCCGCTCGACGAATCCCGGCGCGCGCGCGGGGTGGTGGCACGGCTCGACGCGGACATGGTGAGTCGCGCCACCGGAGCGTCTGCATCGGGGGAAGTTCCCGGCCGCGTGGCTGCGCAGGACCGCGGACACCTCTTGGCGCGGATCCTGGGCGGACCGGACATCCCACACAACCTGGCGCCCCTGCTCCGGAGAGTGAACCAGCGGGACATGCGCATGGTGGAGATTGCCATTCGCAACGCCATCCGTGAGGGTGGCGAGGCGACGATCACCGTGACCCCCCGGTATGTCGCCGGACGCGTGGATCCCGAATCACTGCTCGTCTCGGTACGCTGGCAGGACGGGCGGCACGAGGTCCACCGTTTCTCCAACCTGACTGGGCCCTGAACCCTCCGCACGGGGAACACCATGCCAATTGATGCGCTCCTCTCCGTCTGTCCCCCTCCCGAATCCCCGACGCACCCGCCGCAACCGCAGCACTGGGCGACGCTGGAGGCCCAGGTGGGCGGCCCGCTTCCGGCGGACTACCGGATGCTGGTGGCGCGCTACGGAAGCGGCGTCTTCGGTGCGTACGACAACACCGGCGCCTTCTTCGATCTCCTCTTCGTGCTCTCCCCCGCCCACCCACCGGACCCGCACGAACTCAACGCGGTGCCGCTCATGACCGAGCTGACGAAGCCTTTGGCAGACATCCGGGGCCGGTGGCCGAAGCAGGTCCCCTTCCCGGTCTGGCCAGAGCCTGGTGGGCTGCTGTACGTCGGAGGCACCACCACCCAGCACGGTCTGTACTGGCAGACCCATGGGCCGGCGGATGCGTGGACGTGCGTGGTGGGAGACTACGGCTGCGACCAGTGGTTCTCCTGGGAGCAGGACCTCACCTCGCTGCTCGCAGCAGTGGTGAGTGGCCGCGTACCGGCGTGGATAACGGAGGGAGCGCCCCGCTTCCCGCTGGTGTTCAAAGACATCGAAGCTCTGGGGAACGCGCGGCTGGTCTGAGCTGACTCACGCACCTGACAGCGAGGCCTGGCGGGGAAGGTCCCGGGCAAGCGCCCGACGCCCCGTTGATGGGCGTGCGCGCAGGCTCCACGCACGGCGGCTGACGGTGAGTGGGTGGGTCATGGCGGACACGAGGGGTTCCCCGGCACCCGGACCCGGGAGGTCTCACCGCATGCCGCCTGCACCGCCAAGTCTGCGCCAACAGGTGCTCGCGCCCCACACGTCGCGTGTGGGCCGGCGCGGTACAGGCCGTGCATCTACCCGACCGGCGCCTGCTTGTTCGCGGCGCGCAAGAGGACGTCGGGACGATGGAACCACTCACAGCCGTGGCAGGTGCAGAGCGCACGTGGCTGACCCGGCTGCTGGACCTGCGACCGCAACAGTGGCGCGAGGACCTGCTCAAGCGGGTCCTCATGGCCGCGCTCGTGTTCGGGACGCTCGTCTGTATTCCGAGCGTCATCCTCTCCCTGCACCAGGGGCTCTACGTCATCGTCGCGGTGGACGCCGCGGCGATAGGCCTGCTGGTGGTGCTCACGCGAGCGCGCGGGCTCGGCCACCGCGTCCGGTCCATGGGACTCGGAGCGGCGATGTACGTCGTGGGGATTGTCCTGATGGCCTTGGTGGGGCCCGCCGGGCTCGCCTACCTGCTCGGGTTCTCGGCGCTGACCACCGTGCTGCTGGGCCTTCGGGGTGGCCTGTGGTCGCTCGCGCTGAACGCCCTGGCCCTGGTGGGGCTCGGGGTCGCAGCCCGCGTCGTGCCGGAGGTCGTGCCGCACGCGCAGATCGCGGATGCGACCACCTGGGCGGTCCTCTGCTCGAACATCCTCTTCGTCAATCTCGCCATCGTCTTCGCCGTGGGGACCGTGCTCGCCGCGGTGGAGCGCGGCCTGGAGCGCGAGCGGGCCGCGAGAGCGGCGCTGGAGGAGCAGGGGTCCCTGCTTCGCATGGCCTCGCGTCTGGCGGGGGTGGGCGCCTGGCGCCTGACGGTCGCGGACGACACGCTCGTCTGGTCAGAGCAGGTGCGCGCGCTGTTTGAAGTGGATGCGACACCGCCGCTCGACGAGGTGATGGCGCACTTCCACGAGGAGGACGGGCCCGAATTGGCGGCGCTCCTCGCCCGGTGCGCCCAACTGGGTGAGCCGTACGAACAAGTCGCCCGCATCCACACCGGCAAGGGCGCCTTGCGCTGGACGTGCGCCATTGGAGAGGCGGTCCGGGACGACGCCGGCGTCATCCGGTTCGTCCACGGCACCATCCAGGACATCACCGCTCAAATGGAGGTCGCGAGGACGCTGCGCGAAAGCGAGGCGCGGTTCCGGATGCTCTGCGCCGCGGCGGACGACGCCATCTTCGAATGGGACGTGAAGGCGGACTCCGTCTGGTGGAATGAGCACCGCACCACGCTCTTCGGTCCCTCGAGCGAATGGGAGGTCAGCGGCCTTGTCGCGGGCAGAACCGGGCTCTCCACCTGGAGCGCCTACCTGCACCCCGAAGACCTTCCCCGCGTCCTGCCCGCGGTGGAGCGGCTGCTGCGAGGCAATGGGGACCGCTGGACGGGCGAGTGCCGGCTGCAGCGAGCGGACGGGAGCGAGCGGCACGTGCTCAACCGGCTTCACGTCCTGCGCGACGCGCAGGGGCTCCCCGAGCGGGTGATTGGCTGGGTGACCGATCTGACCGAAAGAAAGCGGCTGGAGGGCCACCTGCTGCGCGCGCAGCGCATGGAGAGCATTGGCACGCTGGCCGGCGGCATCGCCCACGACC
>CAZQVZ010000074.1:0-17983 GCA_964596895.1 uncultured Myxococcaceae bacterium | reverse complement strand
CCACGAGATGACGATCCTGCGGCTGGGGCGCGTCGAATACGAGGACGGCCTGAAGCTGCAGGAGGTCTTCGGCAAGGCGCGCCGCGAGGACCTGGTGGGCGACACGCTGCTGCTGCTCGAGCACCCGCCGGTGCTGACGCTCGGGCGCGGGGCGAAGCGGGAGAACATCCTGCAGACCGACGAGGCGCTGGCGCGGCAGGGCGTGGAGGTCTTCGAGACCAACCGCGGCGGCGACGTGACCTACCACGGGCCTGGGCAGGTGGTCGGCTACCCGATCTTCAAGCTCCTCCCCGGACGGCAGGACGTGCGCCGCTACGTGCGCGACGTGGAGGAGGCGATGATCCGCACCGCCGCCGACTACGGGCTCACCGCCGGAAGGATCGCGAAGTGGGCGGGCGTGTGGTTGGGCGACGAGCAGGATCCGGACGCGCGGAAGATCGCGGCGATCGGCGTGCACATCGCCAGGTGGCAGACGAGCCACGGCTTCGCCTTCAACGTGAACACGAACCTCGGGCACTTCGGGTTCATCATCCCCTGCGGCATCCGGGAGAAGGGCGTCACCTCCCTGCAGCGGGAGTTGGGCCGCGCCGTCTCCACGGATGAGGTGGAGGGGCACCTCGGGCGGCACTTCGCGGCGCTCTTCGGCCATGAGGTGACCCTCTCGCGGCCCTCCCTGCGCACGGTGAGCGTGGTGGTGACCTCCGGTGAAGGACCCGAGGCGAAGGTGCTCCTGCTGCGGCGGACGCCCGCGCGCGGCGGGTTCTGGCAGCCGGTGACAGGGCGCATCGAGCCGGGCGAGACGCCCCTGCAGGCGGCCTCGCGCGAGCTTCGGGAGGAGACGGGGCTACAGCTGGCGCCTTCCTCCCTGGACTACGTCCACAGCTTCGCGTTGGGAGACGCGCTGCCGCCGGAGGTGGTCGAAGAGCACGCCTTCGTGGCGCGGGCGCCGCCTGGTGTGGTGGTTCGCCTGGACCCGGGCGAGCACGACGCGCATGCCTTCCTGACGAAGGACGAGGCGCTCTGCCAACTCCCGTTCAAGGGATTGAAGGTGGCGGTGGAGCGCGCGCTGGGAACGCCGCAGCCCTGAGGGTTGCCTACGCGCGCAGGGTCTGGGATTCGCGCGCGGCGATGGCTTCCGGCCGGTGCCGCCGGACCGCGCGCAGAAGCTTCTCCATGCCGGCGTCATCCCGCGTCGGGTCATGGTGGAAGAGGACGAGCTTCTTCGCGCCCGCCTGGTCCGCCGCGGCGACCGCTGCCTGCCACGTGGAGTGGCCCCAGCCGGTCTTCGGGGGGCCGGCGCGGCCGTGGTACTCGTCGTCGGTGTACATCGCGTCGTAGATGAGCAGGTCCGCGTCGCGGGCAAACTCGATGAACCGCGCGTCGTCCTTCGCCGAGCCGTGCTCGATGTCCGTCGCGTAGACGATGGACTTGCCCCCGTAGTCCACGCGGTAGCCCACGTTGCCGCCCGGGTGGTTCAACTCCAGGGACCGCACCACGCCGCCGCCGAGGTGCACGTCCTGTCCGGGCTGCAGTTCGCGGTAGTCCACGCTGGCGCGGAACACCATCTCCGCGGTGACCGGGAAGTACGGCTGCACCATCTGCCCGGCGAGGATCTCCCGCACCGACAGCCCGTTCCGCGACGCGCCGTAGAGCGTGAACCGGTGGGCCGGGTTGAACATGGGGGTGAAGAACGGCAACCCCTGGAGGTGGTCGTAGTGGTAGTGGCTGATGAAGATGGAGGCGCAAACGCCCTTCTTGTCCAGGCTGTCACCCAGGGCGCGGGCGCCGGAGCCCAGGTCGAAGATCAGCAGCTCGTCCCCGTAGCGGATCTCCACGCATGGGGTGTTGCCGCCGTAGCGCCGGGTGGTGGCCCCGGGGGAGGGGATGGAGCCGCGCACGCCCCAGAAGGTGACGCGCAGGCCGTCCGCGTCCGCGCGCACGCGGTTCTGACGGCGACGGGGCGCAGCCGTCCGCGCGCCCACGCCCGGGGCGCGGCGCTTCGGGGAGGCGGAGCCGGCCTCAGCCGACTTTTGCTTCCGTGTCGTCCTGGGAGAAGAGCTCAATCAGGTGTCCCGAACGTTCCCGCTTGGTGCGCAGGTAGTCCACGTTATGCGGATTGTGCGCCGTCCGCGAAGGAATTCGCCTCCGCACCGGCATACCTTCGTCGACCAGGCCTGCGATTTTCAAGGGGTTGTTCGTAATCAGGTCGACCGAGCGGACGCCGAGCAGGCGCAGCATCTCCGCCGCCACGTCGTACCGGCGCAGGTCGTCCGGGAAGCCCAGCTCCAGGTTCGCTTCGTACGTGTCCCGCCCCTGGGCCTGCAGCGCGTAGGCGCGGATCTTGTTCCCGAGCCCAATGCCCCGGCCCTCCTGGCGCAGGTAGAGCACCACGCCCTGGCCCTTTTCGGAGATGAGGTCCAACGCCGCGTCCAACTGCGCGCGGCAGTCGCACTTGAGGCTGCCGAGGATCTCCGAGGTGAGGCATTCGGAGTGGACCCGGACGCAGATGCCGTCCTGGCCTTCGACCTCGCCGGTGACGGCGGCCACGTGTTCGAGCCCGGTCCGCTTTTCGCGGAACACCACCGTCCGCACCTCACCGCGCGAGGTGGGGAGGGTCGCCTCCGAGTACAACTCCAACAGCGCGCTCTTCTTCCGCAACACGTTGCCAGGACCTTCAGCCGACATTCTCTCTCCCGTTCCGAGCGAACCTATACCAACACCTTCACCCGCTCGCTTCTTCGATGCGCCCTAGGCCCCCCAGGTAACGGGCAGAAGGCTGATTCGCTCGCCCGCTTCGACCCGCTCGGTGTCGGCAGGCAGGACGATGAGGTGGCTGGCGTGCGTGAGGCTCCGCAGCGCCCCCGAGGTCTGGGTGGAGAGCGGCGAGGCCCAGAGGTCCCCAGCCCGGAACGTGGCCCCGGCGCGCAGGTAGTGGACGAGCCCCGAAGGCTTCTTCAAGGGGACCTCGGCGCGGCCGGACACGAAGCGCCAGCCGGGCTGGGGGTGCCCCAGGAGCCGCTGCAGCGCCGGGCGCACGAACAGCTCATAGGTGACCAGCGAGGAGGCCGGGTTTCCCGGCAGGCCGAACACGAGCGTCTTCCCCCGCGTCCCGAACAGCAGCGGCTTGCCCGGTTTGATCCCCACCCGCCAGAAGTGGATGTCCACTCCGAGCGTGCGCAGGGCGTCCTGCACGAAGTCCCGCTCGCCCACCGACACCCCGGCGCTGGTGAGCACCACGTCCGCGGACGACAGCCCCCGGGCGATGAGCGCGGTCACCGCGTCCTTGTCATCCGGGGCGATGCCGAGGACCTTCGGCCGCCCGCCGGCGCGGCCCACGCACAGCGCCAATTGCGGCGAGTTGGTGTCCACGATCAGCTCGCCGCCCGCCTCCTCGGGCCGGCACAACTCGTCGCCCGAGGAGAGGATGGCCACCTTCGGGCGGCGGGGGACCTCCACCTCGAGCAGCCCCTGCGCCCAGAGCAAAGACGCCTCCGGGATGCCCAGCGGGGTGCCAGCCGGCAGGAGGAGGTCCCCTGCGCGCGCGTCCTCGCCGGCCGCGCGCACGAACCCGCCGCGCACAGCGGGCTCGAGCACGGTGACCGCTTCGCCGTCCCTGCGGCAGCGCTCCTGCATCACCACCGCGTCCGCGCCTTCGGGCAGGGGCGCGCCGGTCATGATCCGCGCCGCCTCCCCGGGGCCCACGGGCGCCTTCGCCCGGCTCCCGGCGGTGACCGTCTGGGTGACCCGCAGCGTCACGGGCGCGGTCTGTACGTCCGCGCTGCGCACCGCGTACCCGTCCATCGCCGAGTTGTCCCAGGGGGGCAGGGTGCGATGCGCCCTCACGTCCCCGACGAGCGCGCGCCCCACCGCTTCGGCCACCTCCACCCGCTCCGGGGAAAGCGGGGAAGTGGCGGCGAGGATCTGCGCCAGGGCCTGGTCCGGCGGGGTCAGGGAGGGGGGCGACATGTCGCACGTGGCCTTGGGCAATTCTGCGGAGATGTCAAGTCTCGGTTTGACAGCGCGAAGCAAGACCATTACAAGGCGAGGTCTCAGAGGGTGGGCGCACGGGTCAGAAATGCCCTGCGAATTCAAGGAGATAGCCTGATGCCGAGCCCCAAGAAGGGTTCTGGAAAGGCCGGGAAGCCGGGATTGCTGAACAGCGCGCGCAAGGTGGCGAAGGCCGCAGCGCGGATCGTTCGGAGCCGGATCGCGCCTGCGGGGGCCAAGGCCACCGCCAAGTCGTCGAAGTCCACCGCCAAGGCGAAGCCCCCGGCGAAGGCCGCCGTGGCGAAGGCCGCGGAGAAGGTGAAGGCGAAGGTGAAGGCCCCGGCGAAGCCCGCCGCGAAGCCGGCCGCGAAGGCCGCGCCGAAGACTGCGAAGCCTGCGACGAAGGCGGTGGCGGCGAAGGCCGCAAAGGTCGTGGAGAAGGTCGCGGAGAAGGTCTCGGCCAGGGCCCCGGCGAAGGCCGCCGCGAAGGCTCCGGCGAAGGCCGCCGCGAAGGCCCCGGCCAAGGCGGGCAGGGCCCCCAAGTTCAAGAGCGTGGAGCCGGATGTCTCGGCCGCGCAGCAGACGGTGGCGCCGCCGCCGGCCTCCCGTCCCCGGGCGTCGAAGTTGCCGCCCCCGGGCAACCCGCTCAACAAGCGGGAGATGGAGCAGCTGCTCACCGCCGGCCAGGGCCGCGGGGTGACCGGCGAAGGCAGCCTCAAGGGCCGCCTGGTGGTGAAGGACGGGTTCCCGTATCTGCACGTCATCGGCCGGGACAAGCGGGAGCTGGTGTTCCTGCTCCAGGGGCCGGACCAGGAGGTCCTGCCCGCGTACGCGGATCACAAGGTGTCGGTCTCGGGCCTCATCAAGAAGACCAACAACTATTCGGGCACCGTGGACGTGCGGAAGTGGAGCGCCAAGAAGCCTGAGACGGACCAGGCGCCCGCCGAAGAGCCGGATCAGAAGCTGCGCTTCCTCTCCCCCGGTGAGGTGGAGATGGTGTGCACCGGCGGAATGGGCGCGGGGCTGACCGGCTTCGCGAAGTTCCGCGGCAACCTGGAGCTGACGGGCGAGGACTTCTTCCTCGTGGTCTCCGGCGCCGGGACGCGGCAGCAGGTGTCCTTCGTGCTGCAGGGCAAGGCCACCAAGGGCCTGCGCAAGCACGTGGGCCACACCATCCAGGTCCTGGGCGTGGTGGAGAAGTCGTCCGGGTGGGGCGGCACCGTGCAGCTCGAAAACTGGGAGCCGCGCGCGAGCGAGGCCCGCGGGGTGCAGCGTCAAAGCATGCCCGTCACCCACGTGGAGGGGCTCTCCGGCGACGGCAAGGTCGTGGACGCCGTCCTCAACGGCGGCCTCACCGTGCGGCTGACGGAGCGCGCCGGGTACACCTGGGCGGTGGAGCCCACGACGGCGAAGCGGCTGAGCCTCCGGGAGGCCAACTTCGAGCCTTCGTCCAGCGGGCCTGCCACGCGGGAGTTCTTCTTCACGCCGCGCAACCCGGGCACGTTCGAAGTGGAGTTCTTCCTCGCCAAGGCATTCAATCCGGCGCAGGTTGCGAAGAGCTGCAAGCTGACCGTCAACGTCAAGAGCCAAGCCTGAGCCGGCCGGGCCGTCAGGCGGCAAGACACACTCTGGAGGGGTCCGTGAAGCGCATCATCGTTCTTGTGGGCGCGTTGTGGAGCCTGGGCGCGTATGCCCAGGAGATTGGCACCGAGCTTCCGCCGGAGCCGCCGCCGCCGCCGCCGAGCTATGACCCGGTGCCGTCCCGCCCGGTGGCGCAGGCCGCGCCGGCGGCGCCCGCGGAGCCGCAAAAGGTGCCCGGGCCGTCCGCCGGCACCTTCGGTCTGCGCGCCAGCTTCCAGGGCGGCATGGCCCCCCTGGGGGGCGCGGCGTCTACGCCCACCATCGGGATGCGCTACCTCGCGTCCGATAGCACGGCGCTGAACTTCGACGTGGGGCTCGGCGTGGGGTTCGGCAACGACACCCTCTTCGGCTTCGGGCTCGGGTTCGGGCTGGACGCGTACCTGGGCAGCCCGGACAAGCCCTTGCGGCCGTTCGTGGGCGGCGGGCTCTCCTTGAACGCGCCCATGGCCGAAGGGTTCGACGTCATCGGCCTGGGGATCGACGTGGGGTTTGGCGCCGAGTACTGGTTCAGCGACCACTTCTCGCTCTCGGGGCGGGCGGCGCTGTCGGTGCCGCTGCCGAACCTGAGCGATCTGGACCAGATCAACATCGTCACGTTCCAGCCGGGCGTGGCGGCGAACTTCTACTTCTAGGCGCGCCATTTGAGCATCAAGCCGGGGGAGTTGGTGCGGTTGGTCCAGCAGGCAGACCACCCGCTGGGCGTGCGCGAGTTGCTCAAGCAGGCCGGGCTCAACCCCGGAGAGCAGACAGACCTCAAGCGCGTGCTGCGCGAGCTCGTCCGGGACGGGAAGCTCGAAAAGGACGGCAAGCGCTACACCACGCCTTCGGCCCGGCGGGCGCCTGCCGCAGCCGGCGCCGCTGGGCGGGGTGAGCGGGGGGCCCGCGGGCGCGGGGCGAAGGACGCGGCCCGGCCCGGACGGCGGGACGATGGGCCCTCGCGCAGCGGCGGCGCCCCCGCGCGAGCAGGCTCCGGCTCCGGACGCGGAAGGACCGCGCGCGACGACTCCGCGCCCAGTGGCGAAGTGGTGGAGGGCATCCTCCACACGCACCCCAACGGCTTCGGGTTCGTGCACCCCCTGGTGGGTGACGGCGAGAACATCTTCCTGCCGCCGGATCAGGTGGACCGGGCCCTGGACGGGGACCGGGTCCGGGTGGAGGTGGTGGAGGGCCGCGGCGGCAAGACCCAGGGGCGGCTTCTGGACGTGACCGCGCGGATCCGCGAGCGCGCGGTGGGCACCTACCGGGTAGAGGGCCGGCGCGCCTGGGTGGAGCCTTCCGACAAGGGGCTGCGAGAGAACATCCTCGTCCCGCCCACGCAGCTGGCGCGGCCCGGAGATTTGGTGAAGGTGCTGCTCGGCATCGGCAGCGCGGTCCTGGAGCGCGGGGAGGGGCTGCACGGCGAGGTGCTGGGGGCCATCGGCCGGCCGGGCGAACCTTCGGGCGAGGTGCTCTCGGTTGCGTACGCGCAGGGCTTCTCCGACGAGTTCCCAGACGAGGTGATGGCGGAGGCAGACCGGGTCGCGCCCACGGTGCCCGAGAGCGACGCGCGCGCCGAGGGCCGCAGGGATCTGCGCGAGCTGCCGCTGGTCACCATCGACGGGGCGGACGCGCGGGACTTCGACGACGCGGTGTACGTGGAGCGCGCAGGCGACGGCTGGCGGTTGGTGGTCGCCATCGCGGATGTGTCGCACTACGTGCGCGAAGGCAACGCGCTGGACGCGGAGGCGCAAAGGCGCGGGACCAGCGTCTACCTGCCGGACCGGGTGCTGCCGATGCTGCCGGAGCGCCTGTCCAACGGGATCTGCTCGTTGCGGCCGGACGAAGACCGGCTGTGCATGGTCGCGGACATGCGGCTGGACGGGGGCGCGAAGCTGGTCTCGTCGGAGCTGTACCCGGCGGTGATGCGCAGCGCCGCGCGGTGCACCTACGAAGAGGTGCAGGCGGTGCTGGACGGTGAAGACGTGCCGCACCGCAACGCCTTCCGCCCCCTGTTCGAGAGCCTTCTGGGCGTCTCCCGGGCGCTCAATGCCATGCGGCGGGCGCGCGGGGCGCTGGACTTCGACCTGCCCGAATACAAGGTGATGCTGGGCGAGGACGGGATGCCGCTGCGGCTCGACAAGCGCGAGCGCAAGGACAGCCACCGGCTGATCGAAGAGTGCATGCTCGCCGCCAACGAGGCGGTGGCGCGCTTCTTCCGCGACCTCGAGCTGCCTTCGGTCTACCGGTACCACGGGGATCCGGACGAGGAGAAGCTGGAGGTCTTCGCGTCTTTGGCCCGCGCGCACGGGTTCGAGTTGGGCGGGCGCAAGGAGATCTCCCCGCATGACCTGATGCACTTTCTGCAGAAGCTGGAGGGCCACCCCGAGGCGCGGGTGCTCAACCAGCTGCTGCTCCGGTCGATGATGCAGGCCGTCTACTCGGCAGAGAACGTGGGCCACTACGGCCTGGGCGCCGAGCACTACCTGCACTTCACCTCGCCCATCCGGCGGTACCCGGACCTCCTGGTGCACCGGCTGTTGAAGGCGCACTGGGCGCGGGGCGGGAAGGTGCCGTCCAAGGCGCAGCGGGAGTCGGAGGAGGCGCGGCTGGAGGCGTTGGCCACGCAGTCCTCGGAGCGCGAGCGCGCGGCGGTCAACGTCGAACGCGAGGTCATCAGCTACTACAGCGCCCTGCTGGTGAAGGACCGGGTGGGCGAGGTCTTCGACGGCACCGTCTCCTCCGTCGCCGAGTTCGGCGTGTTCGTGGAGTTGGGCGGCGTCTTCGTCGAAGGGCTGGTGAAGGCGGAGCTCTTCGGGTTCGGCGGCAAGTTCGACCAGACGCTGCACGCGCTGGTGTTCCCGGACGGCCGGCGGGTGCGCGTGGGGGATTCCCTGCGCGTGCGCCTGGCTTCGGTGAGCGTGGAGCGAAGGCAGATCGACCTCGAGCCAGAGGAGACGGCGACGCGGCGGGGCGTGGTGCGGCGGCGGGACGAAGACGGGGCCTCTGCACCGGTGCCGGTCGTCGGCGAGGAAGAGGCGCCAGCGTTCGGCGGGCGCAGGCGCCGGGCTGACGTGGTGGTGGTGAACGAGAAGCGCGGGCCTTCTCGCACGGGCGGCGGCAAGAGCTCGCAGGCGGAGACGGAGCGCGGGCCCTTTCGCGGCGTTGGCCGGAAGACCGGGCAGCGGGACGACGAGCGCGGTCCTGCCCGCGGTGGGGCGCGCAGCACGCGTCCGGAGCCGCCTTCGCCTTCGCCTTCGCGTGCGCCAGCGCCCCGCACCCCGCGCGAGGACTTCGAGCACGAGCAGGAGCCTCCGCGTTCGGAGTCTCCGCATCCGGGGTTTGATCGGCTGCGGGCGCTGGCCGCGAAGAAGAGTGGCGGAGGCGGTAGCGTGCGCGGCGGCGGCAAGTACGGCGACTCGCGTGCCGGAGGGCGCAGCTCCCGGTCCGCCGGCGAGCCCGAGGTCCTGCGCGACAAGTTCGGCAACCCGCGCAAACCGTCAGGTGGCGGCGGTCGCGGCGGCGCGAAGAAGGGTGGGCCCGGTGGCCGCTCTGGCCCGAAGAAGGGTCGCGGCAAGCAGCGCTAGGGCCCGAACCAACGCCTCCGAGCCTTGGACCTTCGCTGATGGCGACTCGCCTACGGCGGTACCCCGGTGCTTTCGGTCGTCTCGAAGAAGGCATCCCAATCGTCGATGACGCGGACCCACCACTCGTTGAAGGCCGCTTCGTCAGGGTGTTCTCGGACGCGCTGCATCAAATAGAGGCTCGTGCCGTCCGAGTGAAGCTGGTTGTAGCGGCTCGCCCTGGGAGAGGCCTCAGTGGGCGCGAGGAGCGGCTCCGAGACCCTCAGTTCCAGGGTCTGCGGATGGAGAAGGTGCAGCTTGTTGTCGGAGGTGATCCATACCCACGCGCCACGATGTGGGAGGGCAGGGCGGTGGAAGTAGGACCGAATCGGTGCTGATTCAACAGGCAGATGTGGAATCAGCTCTGCGACGACGCCAGCGTCGTTCGCGTCTGGGTGTCCCGGATCCTCGTAGACCAGCCGAACATCCCGTTGCGCGTAGTTGTTTTCGTCGTGCCATTTGACCGTCGAGAGGAATGCAGTTCCGCCGTCCGTTCGCTCGATGGGGACCCACGGAACGAAGTTGCTGAACGGAGGCACCTTCAACTTGAGATACCGCCCGGACTCGTAGCCACCGTCCTCAGCGAAGTGGACCTCAGCAAAGTTGCCGCCATAGTGCCCAATCCCAATGGCGACCCGGCCATCCTCAGACTGATGCCAATGATTGGGGTGGACGGTGATGGCGTTGTCATGGAGACATTGGTACTCGGGTTTATGGCCGGGCCGGGTTGTGATCGCGATACTGCGCTTGCAGTGGGTGCCATCCGCCGTCGTCCTGGCGGAACAGGGATAGAGGGTGAAGATGCTGCGCAGCCGGTCGTCAGGAAGGGCGAGCGAGTGGCCGGTCCAGTATCCCTGGATGCAGTTGATGACGAAGTGTGATGAGCGATCAAGGTCCAGCCAGAAGGTCCTGTTCCAGTCACCGCCGATGTTCGAGAACCCATCCACGAAGGCGGTGCCATCGGGGAGATGCCGCGGGCTGGGTGCGTAGTTCGATTCGTAGCGGAAGACCTCGCCGAAGGTGACGTGGCCCGCGTTCGCACGCAGCTCGAGGATGGCCGCCTCCTGCCAGGTGCTGACGCTGTCGGTGACCAGGAGCGAGAAGCTGTCCGGAGCTGACGCCCAGAACGAACCACCTTCTCCGAAATCATGCTCGATTCGATGCAGTCGCTGCCAGTCACTGGACAGCACCAGCGTCGAGGGCGGTTCAAAGGGCTCGGCGGGTCTGGGGAATTCGACCTTCGAGCCGGAGTGACCGCCGGGGCAAGCAACGACAGCCAGCGCCACTGCCAGCCCCGTCGCCACAAGTGCGCCGCGCATGCCTACTTCCGCTCTCCGATGTCCGGCGCTGAGACCGAGTACTTGTTGACCCGGCCCACGTGAGTGGAGATGGCGTTCAGTTCGTCCAGTCCGATGTTGACGCCGTCGGGACACATGAATCTTGGCGTGGTGATGTCGCTGAAGACGTAGACGTCCAGGCGGTCGACGTGGCTTCGCACATCATTGAGAGGCAAGCCGGTGTCGATGGCGCCATTCGACGCCTGCGCGAGGTCGTCCCACTTGACCTCGAACAGAAGTGACTTCATCGCCGGCAGGGTCTGCGGCCCGCAGCTCTTCGCGTGCTCGAGGACGAAGGAGTCATCCAGCGCGAGGTCTTCGTTGGTCTTCGGCAGGGATTTGCAGACGTCGTCAGGACCCTGTCGCTGTGTATCGAGCTTTCCGAATGAGATGCGGGCGTTGTTGCGTTCCGTTCGTGCGCAGGCAGGCACACCCTCCGCCGTCGCTGGGCTGCCGCACGGATGGGTGCTGCCGCCGTGGTAGTTGACGAAGCGGACCTCGCCTTCGTTCTTCAGGACCAGGACAGGGCAGACGGCGATGCGTGGCTCCGAAGGGGACGCCGCCGGGTTCTCCGTGCTGCGCCACGCGGTGACGTGCACGAACAGCGAACGCCCCTCTCGTTCTGATGTGCCCTCGAGGTCCGCGGAGAGGGAGGCCGAGACCGCCACCTCATCCGGCGAGAACCGGCCGCACTCCTGGCAGGAGATCTCGGAGGCGAAGCACCCGGCTTCCGCTCGCACACTCGCGGCTTGCTCGACCCCTTCCTGGCTGCAGGCCACGGCGCGGACGGACGCGATGTAGTCGTTGCGGTCACCGTCGGTCGGGCTCGTGTCGAGGTCCTCCCACTCCTGCGTGTGTTCGAGGTCGGAAATTCTCGAGGACCCGACAGCGCGGTAGGGATTGCCTTGCGGGTCGCTGCTCCACGGCCACCTTGTCTCGTCGTACTGGCCGTCGCTGTTCCAGTCGATGCGCAGGTTGGAGTCGACGTACCACCGGTCCTGTGCAGGCGGCCGCAACCCGAACGCCTTCTCGATGTTCGGCATGCAGCTGCAGTCAATCTCTCCGTTCGGATGGGTGCCGCAGATGTCCGCGCAGCGACGGGTGTAGAGGAGGCACTGGAGCTGGCCCGCGGGATCCTGGCAGAAGCTGTTCGGGAGCTCGTCGAAGGAGAGGGCGTTGGCGTAGTTCCCCTTGGAGTACACGAACTCCGCGAACGCGCGATACCAGTCGGTCGTCTCGACCCAGACCTTCGCCTCGCTGGTCGGGTCGAAATTCATGTAGATGGTGTGGGCGGAGCAGAACTCCTTCGCGCCGGTATCCCAGGTCGCGCTGCTGTCTGGAGCGCCCACGTCGTTGCACTGGGCCGAGCCGGGCGAGCCGTTCGTCCCAGCCCGCCCCTTGGCCAGGCTCGAAGACGCCAGCGAAAAGTCATACATGCCGGGCAGCGCCGGCGCGTCCGTGCCGCAGGCAGTCGGCACCGCCAGTGGATTCGTCACCCCCTCGTTGGGACCGCGAAACCGGATGCTCGCGGTGGAACCGTTGCCGTTGATGGTGCACTCCCGGCGCGGATCGTTGGCCGGCGCGCAGAGGTTCCGGTCGAGCGCGAGGCCGCTGGCCGGATCCCAGACGCCGCTGTTGCAGTTGTTGGCGGAGCCGAAGAAGCCGGCGAAGGAGAGGGCGTTGTCGGAGATCTCGCAGTTGGCGCAAAAGATCCCGGAGTCCGCGTACAGGCCCGCGCCAGGCGTGTTCGCGATGGTGTTGTGCCGGAAGGAGAGGTTGCTGACCTTTCTGCCGACTCGCAGCCCAGCCCCTCGCTGAGAGGCGTCCGTCGCATGGTCGAACCGAGCCGACAGGCTGTGGATCACGTTCCGCCTGATGATGATGTCGTCGGTGCTTCCTGCACTGATGTGATCGAAGGCGGGGGCCTGCGCCAACGCGATGCCGGTGGTTGAGTTCGAGATGTCGTTGCCTTCGATCAGCACGCACGGCCGGTTCGGAGGGCAGTCGACGAAGGGGCCGGAGAGGGTGATCGCCGACCCCTGATTGTCGGGGTGGCCGCTGCCAAGTCCCACGCCGGTGGCGGAGTTGTAGCTCCGGTATCCCTTGATCACGTTGCCGACGATGCGGACTCCCCCCTTACCCGCCTTGATGTCGATGGCGTTCTCTCCAGGGCGGATGCCGACTCCGGCGGCCTGGCCCCAGGCCTGAGCGAGGGCGTCATCGGGTTTCGACTCGATGACGTTGCTGACGATGTCGACCTCTCTCCAGACTCCGGCCTGGCAGGTCTGGTTCGGAGAGGTCGTGTAGCACTGCAGAGAGTCGTAGTCGTTCTCGAGTTGTACGCCGTCGCCCTGGCAGTTCCAGATGTGGTTGTCGCGAATCAGCACGCGCTCACCGCTGTACGAGTGAACGCAGTGGATGTCCTTGTTGCGGTTGTTGGGGTCGACGCAGTTTCGAACCTCAGACTGCTCGAGCGTGAAGAGGTCGACCTTCATGAAGCGATTGTTCGCGCGAGGGCCGGTGATGCCCAGGCAGTAGTTCCCGCTGCCATTTTCGATGATTGACCGGCGGATGGTGGTGCGAAAGCCCTCGACCTTCACGACCCAGGTGTTGGAGGTCATGTCCCCGTCGAACACGAAGCCGTCAAACGTCCACCCGTGTGAGGAGGGGTGGACGAACAACGACCCCTGTCCAGGTTGAGCCCGAATCACGACGCTGCGCGTCGGCTGGGCGATCACTTCGACGTTGTTCGTGGCCGCAGGGGTTTCGAGGATGCCGGGTTCCACGCACGGTGCGGAAGCGCACTCGTACCGGATACGGTCGCCATCTCCGATCGCCGTTCCCTGGCTGTGGCACGCGAAAGCCTGTTGAAGTGACGGCAGCCGTCGCGCAGCGCAAGAGCACGCGGATGGGGTCTGCTGGCAGAACTGCGGCGTCACCCGCCAAAGGTGCGAGGTCTGGGCAACCGCGTCACCCCCCCAGCAAGAAGCACACCGAAAACTGCGACCTGCAGCGTGGAAAGCCTGTGCATGACGCCCTCCTCGGCGAGCGCGGAAAGTCCCACGAACCGCCAGAACGCCCAATCGAGCGGAAGTCCAATGCCGCTGTCCGGAGCCTGACCCAATCTGCCCCATCCGTGCGCCTGCGACGGACCCGTCCACCTCGAGTGGATGGCGGGTGGGCCTGTGCTCGTTACCCCTTCAGCGACACCACCGTCACGCCGTCCCCGCCCTCCTCGTCGGACCCGGGGCGGTACATGCGCACGTAGGCAGACCGGTCCAGGTACTCGCGCACGGCCTGCTTGAGGGCGCCGGTGCCGTAGCCGTGCAGAATCGACACGGTCTCCTCGCCGTTCCCGAGCGCCCGGTCCAGGTGCTGCTCCACGCTGCCGATGGCGTCGTCCGCGCGCATCCCGCGCACGTCCAGCCGTCCGCCGCCCACCGACAGGGGTGCGGCCGCGGCCTTCGACGCCCGCGCCATCGCCTTGTCCTTCGAGGATTCGCCGGGGAACTTCGACTTCGACGGTCCGCCCGCCACGGGCACCAGGTCCTCCACCCGCGCGCGCATCTTCATCAGGCCGGCCTGCACCAGCGCCTCGCCGTCCTGCAGCGAGAGGATCTCCACCCTCTGGTTCAGCCCCACGTGGCGCGCGGTGCCGCCTACGCGCAGGTCTCCGGCCTTCTCCGGGGCGGCTTCGGGGGTCAGCCGAGCCTTCGCCTCGGCGGCCCGCTTCGTGGCCTCCTGCGCCTTCTCTTGAAGTTCCTTTTCGCGCTTCGCCGCGTCCTGCGCCTTCTCCGCCTTGCGCAACTCCTCCACCACCGCCCGGGCTTCGCGCAGGGATTCGTCGTAGGCCTTGCGCAGGGCCTCGTGGTGGCGCTGCTCGTCTTCGAGCCGCCGCTGCTCGGCTTCGCGCCGCGCCCGCTCCGCTGCCTCCCGCTCCCGTTCGGCCGCCTGCGCGGCGAGCCTGGCGCGCTCCAGCTCTTCTGCCAGCCTGCGCCGGTCCTCTTCCGCCGCCGCCAGCGCCTTGCTCAGCGGCCCGCCGGCGCTCACCGCCAGCTCTCGCGCCCGTTCGCAGATGGACTCGGGCAGTCCCATCCGCCGGGCGATGTCGATGGCCGAGGACGCGCCGGATTCACCCAGCTGCAGCCGGTAGGTGGGCGCCATCCGCCCGGTGTCGAACCCGACGCGCGCGTTCTGGAACCGCGGGTCCATGTGCGCGAGCGCCTTCACTTCCTCGAGGTGCGTGGTCACCAGCACGGTGGCGCCGCGGGTGATGAGATCTTCGAGCACCGCGATGGCGATGGCCGCGCCCTCTCGGGGATCGGTGTCGGCGGCGATCTCGTCGATCAGCACCAGCGCCCCGCGGCCCACCTGCGTCTGGATGTCGCGCAGCTGCACCACGTGCGCGCTGAAGGTGGAGAGCCCCGCCTGGAGGTCCTGCGCGTCGCCGATGGCGGAGTGGATGGCGAGGTACAAAGGCAGCTTCGAGCCGGGCGCGGCGGGGATGGGGAGCCCGGCGCGGAGCATCAGCGCGCACAGCCCCACGGTGGTGAGGGTGACGGTCTTGCCGCCGGCGTTGGGGCCGGAGACCACCAGCGCCCGCAGGTCCCCGGACAGGCGCACGTCGTTTGGCACCACCTCGCCGCCGCCGAGCGCCAACAGGGGATGGCGCACGCTCCGCAGTTCCAGCGCGCCGTCTGCAGGCTCGAGCGCGGGGGGCTCGCAGCGCAGCTCATTGGAGAAGACCGCGCAGGCTTCGGCCTCATCCAGCTCCGCGGCGGCGGCCACACCTTCGACGATGCGCGCGGCTTCTCGGCCCACCTTGTCGGAGAGCTCGAGCAGGATCCGCCGCTCCTCCTCCACCACCAGCGACTGGGCGATGGCGAGATCATTGCCGAGGCCGATCAGCGCCTCCGGCTCCACGAACAGGGTCTGCCCGGTCTGGCTCGCGTTGTGGACGATGCCGGGCACCTCCCCGCGGTGCTGCGCGTTCACCGGGACCACGTAGCGGTCATTGCGGATGGAGAAGTAGCTCTCGCGCAGGTTGACCACGAACTTCTCGTCGTGGAGCAGCCGGTCCAGCCTCGTCTTGATGGTCCCGTGCAGCCCGCGCACCCGGTCCCGCGCCTCTCGCAGGGCGGGGCTGGCGCGGTCCGCCAGTTCGCCGGACGGCTCGAAGGAGGATTCGATGCGCGTGGCCAAAGGCACCAGCAGGGGCAGCCTCCGGGCGATGACGGCCAGCCCCGGCGCCTGGTGTTCGCGCTCTTCCAGCGCCTCGCGGATGCGCTCGGAGGCGAAGAGGACCTGCGAGACGGCGAGCAATTCGCGCGGCTCGAGCATCCCGCCCTTGGTCGCCCGGTCGCACGCGTCGCGCACGTCCACCACGTTGGACAGCGGCAAGGAGAGCTGCTGTTCGGAGAGGGTGCGCGCTTCGGCCACCAGCGACAGCGCGGCCTCCACCTCCGCGGCGGATCCGAGGAAGGGACGGGAGAGCGCGCGGGCGCGGCCCACCTCCGTCCGGCAGCGCGCGCCGAGCGCGGCGTGGATGGAGGCGAAGCCCAGGTCCCGGAGGGTCTTGTCGGAGGCGTGCAAGCAGCTCGCGGTTCAACTGCGATGGGCCACCGAGGTCAAGCAGGTTGAGCGGTGCGCGCGCGCTCTGTTATCAGCGGCGCATGGCGTCGTGGTGGCTGGTGCTCTTCGTGAGCCTGTCGGCGGAGCGCCCGAGCCCCCAGACCATCCGGGAGCTCGAGGCATCGGGGCAGCAGGCCGCGGCGCTGCGGCTCGCGGACCTCCTGGTCCAGGAAGCGCCCACGTCTGCGCTGGCGCGGCTGGAGGCAGGGCGGCTGCGGCTCTTGCAGGGCGAAGCGCTGGACCGGGCAGAGCTGGATCTGATGGTGGCGCTGTCCTTGTCACCGGAGCTGCCGCGCGCGCACTACCTCCATGGGCAGCTGATGGAGGCCCAGGGGCGGGACGACGCGGCGGTGAACGCGTACCGGCTCGCGCTGGTGTACCGCGAAGGATACGACGAGGCCCGCTTGCGGCTGGCGAGCCTGCACTTCGCGCGCGCACAGTGGGCGCAGGCCGAAGCGCACTACCGGGAGCTGGTGCGCAGGCAGCCGGACGAGCACCTGCCTCGCCTTCAGCTCGCGGCCACCCTGGAGCGGCAGGGCCGGCCGGAGGAAGCAGCAGCGGTGCTCGTGCAGCTCTGGGAGGGGAGCCCACGCTCCGTGGCCGCGGGCCGGAGGCTCCTGTCCCTGTATGAAGCGACCGGGCAGGCGGAGAAGGCGAAGAAGCTGCGGCGAGCGCTCGAGGAGCCGCCGGCAAAGCAGATGCGGCCGCTCAAGCCTTCCCGCCGGTGAGTTCTCCGCTGCGTTAAGGTGGCGCCGCCTTGAAGACCGCCAACCTCGCCATCGTCTTCACCGACATCAAGGGCTTCACCGAGCGCACCAGCCGGCAGACGCTCGAGGAGAACGAGCGCCTCCTCGCGACCCATGACGGGCTTCTGCGCCCCATCTTCAGCGCGTTCGGCGGGAAGATCGTCAAGAGCATCGGTGATGCGTTCCTCGTCACCTTCGAGTCCCCCACGCAGGCGGTGCTCGCGGGCGTCGCCATCCAGGACCGGCTGTGGATGCACAACCGCGAGACGCCCGAGGCCGACCGGATCAACGTCCGCGTGGCGGTCAACGTGGGCGAGGTCCGCGTCGAGAACCGCGACGTGTTCGGCGAGCCGGTGAACATCGCCGCGCGGGTGGAGGGCATCACCCTGGCGGGCGAGGTCTTCTTCACCGAGTCCGTCTACCTGTCGATGAACAAGGCCGAGGTCCCGGCCGAAGAGGTGGGCCACTTCGAGCTCAAGGGCATCCCCGGGAAGATCCGCGTCTTCAAGGTGCCGCACGCGCCCTACCGCGTGGAGCCGGCCACGGCAGCAGCAGGCGAAGGGGCCGCTCCGTCGTCGTCGGCGGGCGTGCAGGACGCGCAGCCGCAGGCGCTGCCTCCGTTCGGGAACATGGGGCTGGCCCGGATGCCCGAACACCTGGGCGCGCGGCTTTCGCAGCCAGCGGAGCTGCGCGCGGCGGTGGAGGGCCTGGCCACCGGGTTCCGGGATGCGACCCTGCCCGCGGCGCAGGCGCTGGCGCACGAGCTCAAGAAGGTCCCCTGGACGAAGCGGCCGCCCTTGAAGGTCGCGCTCGGGGTGCCGGTGCTGGTGGCGGTGTTCCTGTGGGCGGTGTGGCCGGACCGGATTGACCGCGCCATCTCCGCCGCCGCAGACGCAGCGCCTGCCGAGCAGGACGCGCGAATCAAGGAGGCCGAGGCCCTCATCTCGCAGGTGAAGGATCGCGGGTAGCGCGCCTATCGCCGCGGCGAGTTGACCCTCGCACTAGGACGGGTAGAGGAGGCAGCGCGCAGGTTCGAGGATGC
>CAZQVZ010000073.1:0-18005 GCA_964596895.1 uncultured Myxococcaceae bacterium | reverse complement strand
GGAGCGCATCTACCGGCTGCGCTGCGTGGAGGCCTGGTCGATGGTCATCCCCTGGCTGGGGTTCCCCCTGGGCAAGCTCCTGGAGCGGCACCAGCCCACCGGGCGCGCGAAGTACGTGGCCTTCGAGACGCTGCTGGACCCCGCGCAGATGCCCGGCCAGCGGCGCGCGGTGCTCGACTGGCCGTACACCGAAGCGCTGCGGCTGGACGAAGCGCAGCACCCGCTCACGTTGCTCGCGGTGGGCCTGTACGGGCGGGTCCTGCCCAACCAGAACGGCGCGCCGCTGCGGCTGGTGGTCCCGTGGAAGTACGGCTTCAAGGGCATCAAGAGCATCGTCCGCATCCGGCTGACCGGGAAGATGCCCGAAACCACCTGGCGGCTCGCCGCGCCGTCGGAGTATGGCTTCTTCGCCAACGTGAACCCCGAGGTGGACCACCCGCGCTGGAGCCAGGCCACCGAGCGGCGCATCGGCGAGTTCACCCGCCGCAAGACCCTGCCCTTCAACGGCTACGGCGAGGAGGTCGCGCACCTGTACCGGGGCATGGACCTCCGCCGGAACTTCTGATGGCCGCGCCCGCTCCCTGGCTTCGGCCGGCGCTGCTTCTGGGAGGGAGCTTCCCGGGCGTCGTCATCTGCTTGCGCGCGGTCACCGGGACGCTCGCGGCAGATCCCATCGCCGAGGCGCTCAACCGCACAGGCCTTCTGGCCCTGACCTTCCTCCTCGCGTCGTTGGCCTGCACGCCCCTGCGTACACTCTCCGGCTGGACGTGGCCTGCGCGGGTGCGGCGGATGCTGGGGCTGTTCGCCTTCGCCTACGCGCTCCTGCACGTCGGGGTCTGGCTGGCGCTGGACCGGCTCTTCGATGTGCGCGCCGTCTTCGAAGACCTCTCCGAGCGGCCCTTCATCATCGCCGGGGCGCTGGCCTTCTCGCTGCTGGTGCCCCTGGCGGCGACGTCCACGAACCGGATGGTGCAAAGGCTCGGGCACAGGCGGTGGCAGGCGCTGCACCGGCTGGCCTACCCCGCGGCTGCGCTCGGCTGCCTGCACTACGGGTGGCGGGTGAAGGTGGATGTGACCGAGCCCGCCGTGTACGCCTCCGTGTTCGCGGCGCTGATGCTCCTGCGCGTGGGAGCCGCCCTTCGGGCGCGGGGGACACGCGCGCGCGCCGAACGGTGCTAGCGTTCGCCGACCACGGAGCAAACCCCACGTGAAACGTCGCCACGCGCACCCCCTTCTCGGTCTTTCCGCCACCCTCCTCCTCACCGTCAGCGCCTGCTCCGGAGAGCCGGAGCCGCCGCCGGTGGACAACCCGGATGGCGGCGGCGGGACCCTCACCTGCGAGCCGGCGTGTGACCCTTCGACGCACGTCTGCAACCCGGAGACGGGCGCCTGCGAGCCGAACGACGACTTCCGGCCCCAGATGGGCATCGTCAATGCGCGCGCGGCGGGCGCAGGCGCAGCGGACATCGCCGTGGACGGCGCGCTGGTCACCTGGGCGGCCACCGGAGAGCCTTCCGCCAGCGGCGCCAACGGCTTCTTCGTGCAGTGGCGCAAGGAGGGCCCGGCGCTCTTCGTGGCGGTAGACCCGGCCTCGCTGAACCCGATGCCGCTGCCCGGCGACAAGGTGTCCTTCCGCATCACCCAGATGCACAAGTCCAACAACACCACCGAGGCGCGCGCGGTGGAGGACTGGAAGCAGCTCTCCACCGGGAATGACCTCGCCTACCTGGTGCAGGACGTGAACACGCGCGCGGACCTCGTCTCCAACGCCGCGGACTACGACGGCGAGTTGGTGAGCATCGGCGGCAGGCTCCGGCACGACTGGCTGGCCATCGGTGACACCGGCCACTGGCGCAGCGAGTTGGAGCTGCCCTCAGGCTTCGGTGACCCGAACCTCGTCCTGCGCGTGAACCCCGCGGTGAGCGCGCCCATGGGCCTCGGCACCAACTGCAACGTCACCCTGCCACGGGCCCCGCTGCGCCGGACCGGCACGCAGACCCAGGTCTTCGCCTTCCGCACCGAAGACTTCTCCTCGCGCGCCTGCCCGCCCACGCGGCTGCAGGACGTGCTCGCCACCTCGCCCACGCACGTGCGGCTTCGGTTCGAGCGCGCGGTGGACCCCGCCAGCATCCTCGCCGACGGCTCGCAGTTCGACTTCGGAGGGGGGCTTTGGGGCCTTCACGCCGCGGTGCAGCCCAACGGCACCCACGTGATGGTGACCACGGCGGTGCAGGTGGCCCGGCAGGCGCACACCGTGACCATCGCCGACACCGCGAAGGACATCCTCGGCGGAAACCTCTCGGTCCCCTCCGGGAAGGGCGACTTCCAGGGCTACTTCCCGCGCGCGAAGCTCATGCTCAACGAGCTGTTCTGCGGGTCCGGCCGGGCGCTCATCGAGCTGGTGGCGCTGTCTGCGGGGTCCACCATGGGGATGAAGCTCACCTACGAAGGCAGCACACCCAGCGAGACGGGCGTGTTCCCGGACGCGGAGGTCGCGAAGGGCGACCGGATCATGGTCCACCGGTACACCACCGGGAACCACGTCTACAGCGAGACCGAGTCCAAGAATCAGTTTCCGAAGGCGGACTACGCCAACAACTACGACGACGCGTGGGACTTCGTGTTCGACAAGTTCACCTGCGCCCGCAGCAACGTGGTCGTCCGCATCCTCACCCCGGACGACGTCACCCAGGACGGCGTGGCGCTGGTGAACACCGGGCTGATGAACAACCAGCGGCCGGCGGGTTATCCGCAGTGGCTGCGCGCGCTGCAGCTCGAGAACGACGTGGACGGGACCCACTGGGCGCCCACCACCTGCAACGGCATCCAGTGCAGCTACCACTCGTCGCCGTCCGCCCTGGACGTCTCCGCTGACTGGACCCAGGCGCGGACCAGCCGCAGCGGCGTCACCAGCAGCATCGCCCGGAACAGCAACATCGACACCAACACCCGGGAGGACTGGTCCATCAGCACCCCCCACACCTTCGGAATGAAGAACCCCGGCCAGTAGGCGTTGGCCAAGGGCCCCCGGGTGGTGTGGGGTTGCGCCTACAGGTTGTGTTCCATCGACCGGGGGCGGGGCGGGAGCTGCGCCCCAAGTCACTGAAATGAGAGGGTTTTTGATCTGCTTTCGGGTGGTGAGAGACTTGCTCTGCATCAAGCCCATGCGACCCCACCTCTATTTCCGGACGGCCCTGCTCAGCGCATTGACGCTCGCGTTCGCCGGCTGCTTCGGCGCCTCCGACCTCACCCAGACGGCGCAGACCGGCGGCGGCGGGGTGAAGGAGGGCCCCGGGCACCCGGAGCTTCCGGACACGGACGTCTGCGTGGACGGCGCCATCGATCCCGGGCGGGTGACGCTGCACCGGCTCAACCGCGCCGAGTACGACAACACCGTGCGCGACCTGCTCGGGGACACCACCCGCCCCGCCCAGGACTTCCCGGCGGATGACCACGGCTACGGCTACGACAACAACGCGGACGTGCTCAGCCTCGCGCCGCTGCTGATGGAGAAGTACGAGGCCGCGGCGGAGAAGCTGGTGGAGACGGCCTGGGCGAACGACTTCACGCCGGGCCTGTCGGTGCGCATCGAGGCGGAGGATGCGAGCGTCACCCGGAGCGGCGGCGCCTCGAACAGCCTCGGCTGGACCCTGTCGTCCAATGGCTCGGTGAGCCGCGCGGTGACCTTCGACCAGAGCGGCAGCCACTCCCTGTCCGCGCGCGTGTGGGGACAGCGGGCCGGCACCGACCTGCCGAAGATGGAGTTCCGGCTGGACGGCCAGACGGTGGCGTCCTTCGACGTGGAGGCCCTGTCGGGCTCGCCGCAGGTGTACTCGGCCGAGGTCCAGGTCTCCGCCGGCACGCGCACCTTCGCGGTGCACTTCACCAACGACTTCTACGACCCCGAGAACCCGGACCCGAACAACCGGGACCGGAACCTCTACATCGACTGGTTCGAGGCGACCATGCCCGGCCACTGGGCGGGTGCGGAGGCGAAGCTGCGGGTGTGCGATCCGGCGGTGACCGGCGAACCCGAGTGCTTCCGGCAGATCCTCGAGACCTTCACCCGCAAGGCGTGGCGCAGGCCGGCCGCCCCTTCGGAGCTGGACCGGCTGATGGGCTTTTTGCCCCTCGCGAAGGCCAACGGCGACGGGTTCGACGTGGGGATGAAGCTGGCCCTGCAGGCGGTGCTGGTGTCGCCGCACTTCGTGTTCCGGGTGGAGGTGGATCCCAACCCCGTCTCGCCCCAGGCGCGCAAGCTCACCGACTGGGAGCTGGCCACCCGGCTCTCCTACTTCCTGTGGAGCAGCACCCCGGACGAGGAGCTTCTGGACCTCGCCGAGTCGGGGGCGCTGCAGAACCCGGCCGTCGTCGCGCAGCAGGTGGAGCGGATGATGAAGGACGGCCGGGCGCAGTCCCTGGTGGAGAACTTCGCCGGGCAGTGGCTGGAGACGCGCGCCCTGGCGGAGGTCCAGCCGGATCCCAGCTACGGCCCGTTCCCCGAGGCCTTGAGGCAGGACCTCCAGGAGGAGACCCAGCGCTTCTTCCGGGCCTTCCTCGAAGAGGACCGGCCCATGCGGGACATGCTGGACGCGGACTTCACCTTCCTGAACGACCGGCTGGCGGATCACTACGGGCTGCCGCGGCCGGGCTCGGACGAGCTGGTCCGGGTGAGCCTCCCCGGGGACGCGCCGCGCGGCGGCGTGCTCACCCAGGGCTCCTTCCTGACCCTGACCTCGCACGCGGACCGGACCTCGCCGGTGAAGCGCGGGCAGTGGGTGCTGGCGCACCTTCTGTGCAAGGCGCCGCCGCCGCCGCCGCCGGGGGTGGAGAACCTCGGAGATGGGCCCATCGTCGGGAAGACGCTGCGGGAGCGGATGGAGGAGCACCGCGCCAACCCCACCTGCGCGGGCTGCCACGCGGTGATGGACCCCATCGGCTTCGGGCTGGAGAACTACGACGCGGTGGGCCGGTACCGCACGCAGGACGAAGGCTACGACATCGACGCGACGGGTGAGTTGCCCGGCGGGCTGACGTTCAACGGCGCCGCGGAGCTGGCGCAGATCATCAAGTCGGACCCGCGGCTGTCGTCGTGCTTCGCGCGGAACATGATGGTGTTCGCGCTCGGGCGCGGGCACTCCGAGAGCGATTTGTGCGCCATCCAGAAGATGGCCGAGCAGTTCGACGCGCGCGGCGGCCGCCTGAGTGATCTGGTGCACGTCGTCGCCCAGAGCGAGGTCTTCACCATGCGACGCGGGGAGCCGGAGGAGGTGCAGCCATGAAGAAGTGGGAGCTTTCGAGGCGCACGCTCTTGCGCGGTGCGGGCACGCTGATGGCGCTGCCGCTGCTGGAACAGATGATGCCGGGCGTGGCGCGGGCCCAGGCCGCAGGCGCGCCGCCGCCGCGCCGGCTGGTGGCCTTCTACGTGCCCTGCGGCATCCACATGCAGAAGTGGACGCCTTCTGAGACCGGGTCCAACTACGGGCTGACCCCCACGCTGCAGCCCTTGGCGAACTTCAAGAGCAAGATGCTGGTGCTCTCGGGCATCGCCAACTACCCGGCGCGGCCGGACGGGCCGGGGGACCACGCGTCCGGCACCGGCGCCTTCATCACCGCCGCGCACCCGTACAAGACCGAAGGCACGGACATCAAGAACGGCATCTCCATGGACCAGGTGGCGGCGGGCCACCTCAAGCAGTTCACCCGGTTCCCCTCCCTGGAGCTGGGGACGGACGGCGGCGGCGCCACCGGCAACTGCGACTCCGGGTACAGCTGCGCCTACGCGCGGAACATCTCCTGGTCCGGCCCGCAGACGCCGGTGCCCAAGGAGACCAACCCCTCGCTGGTCTTCAACCGGCTCTTCGGCGGCATCGACGCGGAGGAGACGCTGGCGCAGATCCAGAAGCGCAAGGCCTACAAGCAGAGCGTCATCGACTTCGTGCGGACGGACGCCCGGGCGCTGGAGGTCCAGCTCGGCAAGACCGACAAGCAGAAGATGGACGAGTACCTCACCTCGGTGCGCGAGCTGGAGTTGCGGGTCCAGGCCATCGAGGAGACGGTGACCTGCGATCCCGGTGACTCCCCCGGCAACCCCGGGGACATCCGGGACAAGACCCGCGCCATGCTGGACCTGATGGCGCTGGCGTTTCAGTGCGACGTGACCCGGGTCAGCTCCTTCATGCTCGGGAACGCGGGCTCGAACCGGGTGTTCAGCTTCCTCGGCAACACCAGCGGCCACCACACGTACTCGCACCACCAGAGCCTCCAGGAGAACTACGACGCGCTGGCGCGGATCGACCTGTGGGAGGTGCAGCAGCTCGCGTACCTGTTCGGCAAGCTGGACGCCATCCAGGAGGCGGACGGGACCGTGCTGGACAATTCGCTGGTCTTCTTCTCGAGCGAGATTGAAGACGGCAACGCCCACCGCCACACCAACATGCCCATCATCCTCGGCGGTGGTGGCGGCGGCGCGGTGACCCCGGGGCGGCACGTGAAGTACTCGGGCAACCCGCCGGTGGCGAACCTGTTCATCTCCATGCTGGCGTCGGTGGGGGTGAACGTGCCCGCCTTCGGAGACGACGGCACAGGTCCCCTGCCGCAGCTCAAGGCGTAGTCGCGGGCCCTCGTTGGGTGTAGGGAGGGCGGCATGCCGCGCTCCCGCCTCGCCCACCGGCTCATCATCTTCGGCATCCTCGCGGTGCCGGTGACCGCCTTCCTCATCCTGCAGGCGGTGAGCGCCTACACGCGCTCCGGCACGGTCTCCGAGCTGTGGCTCCTCACCGGCGCGCAGGGCCAGCCGGTGGCGCTCGCGCTCGACGGCATCAACGTCGGCGTGCGCACCAAGCTGCCCAACCGCACCGAAGGCGCGCGCAACGACAAGATGCGCTGGCGGCTGGTGCTGGTGGACCTGCGGACGGGCGAGCGCCTCGCGCGGGAGCCGGTGGAGGTGCAGCAGGAGCTCTTCGCGGTGGCGGACGGGGCCTGGTGGTTCCGGGCGCTGTCGTCGGGGGAGGGCGCCCACGCGCGTTCGGCCAGTGACCTGTCCCAGGTGGAGAACGCCGGGCCTGCGCCGGCGGAACAGCCGCTCCGCCACCCGCCGCTACGGACGGAGGTGACGGTGGAGGGCCTGACGCTGCAGGCGAAGGCGGGGGACGGCTTCGCGGTGGACCAGCGCACGGGGGAACTGGTGAGGGCGGACGGCGACGTCATCCGGGTCACCCACCAGCCGCCGGTGCAAGGGCAGGGCGAGGCGCTGTGGGTGGCGCGGGTCTCTGCGGATGGCACGGAGAAGTGGCGGACGGCGCTGGAGCGGCAGCGCATCCTTCTGGGGGCCACCAAGGACGAAGGCGCGGACGCGGTGGCCCTGGTGGCGGGCGGCGCCGCGAAGGACTTCGCGTTCTCGCTGTCGCTTACGGACGGCGCGCTCCGGTTCGTGCACTCATTCTGACGAGGGGCGTCAGACGGCCCTGAACGTTCGGTGCGAGCGCCCGGTGCGTGCCCGGTACGTGCTGAAATTGTGTCGGTCGAGGTTTCGGTACACGTCGAAGGCCTCCTTTGGCTTCTGGCCCCGAAGCTCGCGGGCCGCCACCTGCAGCCCCCGCTCGAGGGCGCCGGAGACAGTCGTGCCCGTCCCCTGGCGAACCTCCGCCAGCAGCTTCTCAGCCTGAGCCCTCGCTCAACCCGGACGGCCGCGCCGGCGCTCAGCAAGGTGGCGCTCGCAGGTGGGCGTGGGTGAGGGCCACCATCACCTCCCGGTAGCGCGTGAGCAGCCGGCGCGCAGAGTCAGGCCGCCCTGGCTCTCCGACCCTCAGGTCTCGCGTCTGCGCGTCCCAGTCCTCCGGCGGGCCCAGCGGCGTGACCTTCTGGGCGGCCGTGCGCCGGTCGTACTGCACGCGCTCGAGCTTGGTGGCGGGCACGCGCACCTGCTCCAACTCCACCTTCAAGAGCGTCACCGCCCGGTGGAAGGAGGGGGAGAGCGCCTCGTGCGCCTGGCTCAGGGTGCGCGCCACTTCGTAGGCGCCCAGGGTCCACAGCCACATCCGGTCGGACGCGCGTTGGGCCTCACCTTCGTCGAGCAGCGCCAGCACTTCGTCCGCCAGATCCGTCAGCACCCGGTGACGCGTGGCGAGGTACCCACAGACGCGCGCGAGCGGGCGTGGCCCCTCCGGAGCGGTCACGGCAGGGTGACGTACACGTAGTTCAGGCACATCTCCTCGGCGGTGCCTTCGCCCCAGGTGACGGTCTGCGGTGTCGGGTTGTCCCAGCCGCAGGTCATCTTGCGGGATTGCCCCGGCAGCACCTTCACCGGCTCCTTGAGCATGTAGAACTGCTGCCAGTGGAAGTCCCACTTCGGGATGTCCACGAGGCATTCGCCGGTCTGCGCCACCTCCACCCGGATGTTGCGCCCCAACTGGTGCATGTGCGGCAGCACCCCGTAGACGGTGGCGGCGACCCGGCTGCCGGGGTCGGTGGTGGTGACCTGGTAGCCCTCGGACTGCGGCGGGATGGCGAAGGCTGCGTGCGCCTGCGGGAGGATGAGGGCCTGCTGCACCGCGCCCTGCGCGTACTGCAGCCGGACCCGGGTGCGGTCCGGCACCGCGCCGCCGAGCGTGTTGTAGTGGATCTGCATCACCAGCACGTCGGTGGCAGCCACGCGGACGCCGGTGCCCTCCGGGTACCGCGTGACCGGCGTCCCCGGCACCCAGCCGCCCACGACGTTGTCGCTGCCGGTGCCGGTGGCGCCGAAGCAGGTCCACCCGGGCACATCTGGCGTCTGCGCGTCCTTGCTCTGCGCGGCCGTCCGGGGCACCGCGTACAGGAGCACGTGGTGCACCATCTTCCGTTCGCCGGGGACGATGTCGAAGCCAATGACGTGCGCCGCCTGCGTCAGCGCCGGGTCGAGGATGAAGCAGTGGTAGTCGTCGGTGCCAGCCGCGGTGGACGGCGTGTAGTCCACGCCCGGGTCCAGGGTGGCGCTCACCCAGGGCAGCGCCTGCGGCGGTGGCGGTTCGGCAGGCGCGTCCTTCGGGTCACCCTCGGGGGCGCCGGCCTCGCTCCACGCGGTGATGGTCGCGATCTGCGCGTCGGTCAGCCGGCGCTCATGTTCGTACTCACGGCAGGAAGGGTCCGCCATCCACGGCGGCATCCGCTTCTGCACCACCGCGTCCGCCATCCCCAGGTGCATCGCCTTTGCCTGGTCGTACGTTGCGAGCGCGAAGGGGCCGATGCCGCCCTCCGCGTGGCAGCCCAGGCAGCTGTCCTGGACGATGGGGAGCACGTCCTTGTGCCAGGTGGGCGCAGCGCCGTGGTGGCCGGCGTCCCCTCCGCCACCCGGAGGCAGCCCGGCATCCACCGAGGGCGTCTGGGGCGAGCTCCCGCCGCAGGCAAGGAGGGCAGCGGCACAGAGGGACACAGCGGCAATCCGCGGGGCGTGGCGCATCCGGCGAGCTTGCCACAGTCCTGGTCGCCCGGATGATAGACACCCCCTCCATGCGCCACTCACTCCTCGCGCTCTGCCTGCTTCCGCTGATGACCTCTGCCCAGAACAAGACCCCGCCCCCCGCCTCCTCCACCGAAGACGCCTTCCTCCGCCAGTACGCCGAGACCCGCCGCTTCCTCGGCGGACGTCCCGTCGGCGCGCGCATCACTCCGGACGGCAAGACCGTCCTCTTCCTGCGCGGCCAGGCCCGCTCGCCGGTGCAGTCGCTCTTCGCGTTCGACATGGCCACCGGGAAGGTGGAGGAGGTGCTCACCGCGGAGCGGGTGCTCAAGGGCGCCTCCCAGGCGCTCAGCGCGGAGGAGAAGGCGCGGCTGGAGCGGATGCGCTCGTCTGCACGCGGCATCATTGGCTACACGCTCTCCGACGACGGGGCGCTCATCGCCACCTCCATCTCCGGCCGGCTCTACGTGGTGGAGCGGAAGAGCGGCAAGGTGCGGGAGCTCAAGACCGGCCCCGGCGCGCCCCTGGACCCGCGCTTTTCGCCCGACGGCCGGCAGATCGCCTACGTGCGCGAGGGGGATTTATACGTGCTGAACCTCGCGCAGAACCGGGAGCGCCGGCTCACCCGCGGCGGCGGGGGCGACATCACCCATGGCCTGCCGGAGTTCGTGGCCCAGGAGGAGATGCGCCGCTACCAGGGCTTCTGGTGGTCTCCGGATTCGAAGCGGCTCGTCTACCAGCGCACCGACACCTCGAAGGTGGAGAAGTTCGCCATCGTCGACCCGACCCACCCGGAGGCGGGCGCGCACGTCTTCCCCTACCCGCGGCCCGGCATGGCCAACGCGGAGGTCACGCTCGGCGTCATCGGCGTGGGCGGCGGCAAGACCACCTGGCTCAAGTGGGACCAGAAGGCGTTCCCGTACGTGGCCACCGTGCGCTGGCAGAAGACGGGGCCTCTGGTGGTGCTGGTGCAGAACCGCCACCAGACGAAGCAGAAGCTGCTCACCGTCGTGCCCACCACCGGCGCCACGAAGACGCTGCTCGAGGAGGAGGACGACGCCTGGCTGAACCTCGACCAGTCCTTCCCCCGCTTCACCCCGGGCGGCGACTTCCTCTGGTTCACCGAGCGCAACGGCGGCCCGGAGGTGGAGCTGCGCGCGAAGAGCGGCGAGAAGCAGGCCACCCTGGTGCCGCCGGACGCGGGCTACGACTCCTTCGTCGGCTACGACGAGGACGAAGGGTGGCTCTACTTCACCGGCTCGAAGGACGTGACCCAGGTGGTGCTGCACCGGGTGAAGGCGGGCGGCAAGCCGGAGCGCGTGAAGACCGACGAGGACGGCCCCGCCACCCAGTCCGCGTTCCTCTCGAAGGACGGCAAGAGCTTCATCGTCCACACCACCACGCTGGACTACCTGCCGCGCTCCTCGGTCTGGCGCACCGACGGGACGAAGATTGGAGATTTGCCGGAGGTGGCCGAAGAGCCCTCGTTGAAGCTCCACATCGAGCTGCGGCGCGTGAAGGTGGGCGACGGCTTCGACGCCGCCATCATCCGGCCGAAGGACTTCCAGAAAGGGAAGAAGTACCCGGTGGTCCTCTACGTCTACGGCGGCCCTCACCACACCGTGGTCCGGCACTCGCTGCGCGAAGAGCTCCTCTTGCAGTGGCTCGCGGATCAGGGCTTCGTGGTCGTGAAGAGCGACAACCGCGGCTCCACCAACCGCCGCGGGCGCGCGTGGGAGCGGGTCATCAAGCACGACCTCGCCGGTGTCCCCATGGATGACCAGGTGAAGGTGCTCCGCGCGCTGGCGAAGGAGCTGCCCGAACTGGACATGACCCGCGTGGGCATCCAGGGCTGGTCGTACGGCGGCTACATGGCGGCGCTGGGGCTTCTGCGCTACCCGGAGGTCTTCAAGGTGGGCGTGGCCGGCGCGCCGGTGGTGGACTGGCGGGACTACGACACCCACTACACCGAGCGCTACATGGGCCTGCCCCAGGAGCAGCAGGACGCCTGGGACAAGGCGTCACTGCTGACCTGGGCGCCGAAGCTTCAGGGTTCGCTCCTGCTCATCCACGGCACCGCGGATGACAACGTCTACTTCTTCCACACCCTGAAGCTGTCCAACGCGCTCTTCCGCGCCGGACGTCCGCATGACCTCCTGCCGCTCAGCGACTTCACGCACATGGTGGCGGATCCGCTCATCACCGAGCGGCTGCAGCAGCGGATGGCGCAGCAGCTCAAGGACGCGCTGTTGCGCTGACTACCCGTTCGCCATGAACCAGAGCAGCGCCGCCCACGCCAGGGCACCGGCGCCGAGCACGGCGGACTTCTTGAACGTGGTCCCGTCGATTCCGTAACGCTTCAAGCTCTCCATGTTCCCCCCAACGAAGTGGTCGGGGGGCCGCAGAGCAACGCGCATGCCGCGTCCAACCGCCGAAGGGCGCGCGGGGGGTGGGAAAAGTCTTTCTCCATCCCGGGTACCCGACTGCCGTGTCAACGCCCCGGCGCGAGCGCGAGCGCTGCCTCCCTGAGCGGGTTCGGCGGGCCGCCCTTGCGCCACGCGGCGTGCACGGGGAACGTGGAGCCGGGCAGCTCGAGCGCGTGGGCCACGACGCCCGCCACCTTCGGCCCTCCCGGCGACAGGGAGGGGACCAGCGAATAGCCAATCCCGGCCGCCACGAACCCGAGGATGGTCTCCGCCGAGTCCGCCCCGTGCACCCGGGAGGGCCTGGCGCCGCCGAGCTCCAGGGCCCGGAGCTGCAAGGCGCGTCCGCCCTGGTCCGGGTTGTAGGCGATGAAGGTCTCCTCGCCGAGCGCCTCCAGGGGCACGGCCTTCTTCTTCGCCAGCCGGTGGTTCGACGGCAGCACCAGGAAGGTGAACATCTGCCCGAGCTCCACCACCTCGATGTCCGGCGGCACCGCGAACAGGTGGTCCACCAGAAGGTCCGCCTCGCCGTGCCGCAGCACGGTGACGTCCGGCTGGCGGGCTTCGGTGAGCAGGATCTCGATCTCCGGGTGCTTCGTCCCCAGCCGCCGCAGCCACGGCGGCAGCAGCGCCCGAAGGTGGAGGCTGGCGGCGTGGATGCGCAGCTGCCCACCGTGGGTGCCGCCCTTCAACGCGCGCTCCAGCCCGGGCAACCCTTCGAGGAACGGCGCCACGTAGGCGTAGAGCGCGCGGCCGGCGGCGGTGAGCCGCACCCGGTCCTTGCCCACCCGCTCGAACAGGGTCAGCCCCAGGTCCTCCTCCAGCCTGCGCACCTGCTGGTGCACACCGGGCTGGGTGATGGGGTAGGGGAACGCGCGGGCGGCGCGGGCGTACCCTTCGGTGCGCGCCACCCAATAGAACCCTTCGAGCCGCTGGAGCTGAATCATTCACTGCATCTTAGTGATGTGGTGACAACTGGTTCCACCACCTTATCGACAGCGCGGGCTAGATCCTCACCTGCCGTCGAGAGGGCGGCACCACCCGGAGGAACGCACATGACCACCCAGACCCTCGCCGTCCCGCAGACCCACAGCGCCGCCTGGGTCGCCCAGGTATGGATCTCCTTCGTCGTCTCCACCGGGATCACCCTGATGGGCATCTGGTTTCTGCCCACCGATCTGTGGATCAAGGCCTTCCTGGGGATGGGCCTGCTCTTCTCGGTGGGCTCGTCACTGAGCCTCGCCAAGACCCTGCGGGACGCCCACGAGGCCCAGCGCGTCCACGCCCGCATCGACGAGGCCCGCTTCCACCGGCTCGTCACCGAGCACGACCCGCTCTCACCGCCGGCGTAGGGCCGCCCGGACGCTCAGCCTCGCGAGGTCCTGGGCGCCAGCTCGGGCGGGGGCAACAGGCACAGCCTCGCTGCCTCCGCCGGATCATCGGTGAGGGTCACCAGGTCCAGATCCGCAGGCGAGATGGTCTGCCTCGGCCCGTCGAGCATCTGGGCCTTCAAGGCGTCGAACAATGGCCGCCAGTGGCGCTCGCCGAGCAGCACCACCCGGCGGTGGGAGATCTTCCGGGTCTGCAGCTGGCAGATGACGCTGAACAGCTCATCCAGGGTGCCGACCCCGCCGGGCAACGCCACCAGCGCCCGGGAGCCTTCGGTCAGGAGGACCTTGTGGGTCAGCCGGTCGTTCACCACGTAGACCCGGTCCGCGCCATAGAGGTTCCGGGCATCTTCGCGGCGCATCCCGAAGGCCTGCTGCGCGAGGTACGCGGACCCGTCATGCCCACCTTTGGCGAGGCACACCGAGAGCTGCCCTGGCCCGGCGGCGCGGGTGGGCACGCCCTCCTTGGCGAGCAGGCGGGCCAGCTCCTCGCCGGCGCGCAGGAACGGATCGTCAGGGGCGAGCCGGGAGCCCCCGAGCACCGTCACCGCCGGCGGCAAGGACCGCAGATAGGTGAGCCCCTCCACCAGCTCCGCGGCGATCCGCCGGCCAAGCTGCCCAGGCGCCTCCAGGAAGCCCGGGTGCGGACCGCCCTGGGTGATGGCGGCGATGGCCTCCTGCGGATCGTCGGTGAGCTGCAGCATCTGCAGGGAGTCACCCTGCAGCGGCATGTGCCCCTTTCGGATGGCCTCCACCAGGGGCGCCCAGAACCCGCGCCCGAAGAGCACGAAGGGGTTCTTCAGGCGCCCGGCGATCTTCAGGCGCCAGATCTCGAAGAGCTCGTCCAGGGTCCCGAAGCCGCCGGGGAAGATGATCACCCCCAACGCGTTCTCGTAGAGCATCAGCTTCCGCGTCGGAAAGTGGGAGAGCTCCAGCGAAATGTCGATGGCAGGGTTCACCACCTGCTCGAACGGCAGGCGGATGTTGAAGCCCTGGGTGAGGAGCTGGCCCTTGCCGGCCGGGGCGTCGTCTCCTTCCGCGCCTCCTCCGGCGCCGCCGCCTGTCGCCGCTGACGCCAGTCCGGGCGCCGCCTTCCCGAGCGCCTCCAGCCTCTGCCGGTAGCCCTCCGGCACCGCGGTCATGATGCCGGGGCCTGCGCCGGTGCGCGGCGGCGTGCCTGCTTCGGCCAACAGCGCGCCCATGTGCGCGGCCGCCTCGTAGTAGGGGTCCTCGCGCTTCACGCGCGCGCCCCCGAAGAAGGTCACCGCCGGCGGCAGCGAGCCCAGGAGCTTCAGCCCCGTCTCCAGCTCCTGCACCAGCGCCGCCGCAAGATCGACCTTGCGCGTGCCGTCCGTCACCTTGCCCCAGACGCCGCGCGGGGCGCCGGAGGAGGCCCTGGGGGTGTCGTCGCTCATGGTCAGAGGCAGGCGCCCATCTGGCAGAGGGTGCCGCCGGGGCAGGACCGACAGAGGCTGCCGCCGGCGCCGCATTGGGTGCTGGACGTGCCCTGGAGGCAGAGGACGCCGGTTCCGGTGGTGGCGCAGCAGCCGTTGCAGTTGTGCGGCCCGCAGGAGCCGGAGAAGCACTGGCCGCCAGGCATCCCCGGCGCCTGCGCGCAGATCTCCTGGCCGCTGCAGCTTTCGCACAAGGCGCCGCCGGTGCCGCAGGCGTTGGGGCTGGTGCCCGGCACACACACGTGCGCGCCATTGGGTGAAACGGTGCAGCACCCCTTGCAGTTGAGCGCGGTGCAGGGGGTGCCTGCGTCCGGGAGGGTGATGCAGGCGCCGCCCGTCCCCGTGCTCGCCGGGCCGCACACCGTAGGCAGCGCGCAGGCCTGGCAGCGGCCGCCGTTGCTCCCGCAGTTGGAGTGGCTGATGCCGGGCAGGCACAAAGGCCCGAAGTCCGTCTGCATGCAGCACCCAGCGCAGCTCTGCGGTCCGCACTTCCCCGTGCCGGCGTCTACCTCGGCGGCGCAGGTGCCGCCCTGGCTGCCCGGGCCGCGACGGCGGCAGGACTCGGCGCCACTGCAGCTCTCGCAGACCTCGGCGCCTTCGCCGCAGGCGTTCCGTTCGGTGCCCGGGTGGCAGGTGGCAAGGCCGCCCGAGAGGACGCAGCAGCCAGCACAGCTCTGGGGGCTGCAGGACGGGTGGGTGGACAGGCACCTGCCGCCCGAGCAGACCGAGCCCTGGGGGCACCCGCGGCAGGAGGCGCCGTCCGAGCCGCAGGCGTCGTTGCCCCCGCCGGTCTGGCACGAGCCCTGGGCATCACAGCAGCCAGCGCAGGTCTCCGGCCCACACGCCGAAGCCGCGTCCGGCGCGCCGGCGAACGCGGTGCCCAACACGGACACGGGCGCCTGCACCAAGGTGGCGTCCACGGCGAAGGACAGCCGGTCGAAGCCGCCCCCCGCCGAGGTCCGGGACCCGTACAGCCCGATGCCCCCAGAGGTCCCCGCGGGCAATTGCAGGCTCACCTTCGCCGGCACGTTGAGCTCGAGGCCCAGCGGTTCGAAGCGGTAGTGCGGCGTCGCCATCCGGTAGCCCGCGGGCTGGGCGCTCTCGAGGTCGATGCAGATCCGCGTCGTCCGGTTCAGCGCGCCGGTGGGCAATTCCAACGTGGCGCCTTCGTACGAAATCACGCCGCCATACCCGTCCATGTCCCGGCACTCGCGGGTGCCGGTGGCCTGCTCGGGCGCTTCGAAGCAGCCGGCGAAAAGGCCCGCCGCACACAGAAGAGACAGCAGCGACGGGGCTGTGGAGCGAGCAGAAGCCGACATGCCGGTGATGCTGGCTGACCCCCCGGCGACCGGTCAATCACGATGGGCGTCCCAGACCCCTCGGAGGCCCCCGGCCGGCTTGGGGGGAAGGGGGGCCACGAGTACAGTCCGCGCGCTTTGCCCCACGCGCCGTCACCGCCCGGATGGGCGCACAGCTTCCTCGCCGCCTTCGGCGCGCCGAAGGTCTGGCTGCTCGTGGCGCTCGGGTTCTCCTCCGGGCTGCCGCTGTATCTGACCGGCCCCACCCTGCACGCGTGGATGGCGCGGGAGGGCGTGGATCTCGCCACCATTGGCCTCTTCTCCCTGGTGGGGCTGCCCTACACGCTGAAGTTCCTCTGGGCGCCCCTGCTGGACCGCTACGCGCCCTCACGCATGGGCAGACGGCGCGGGTGGCTCGCCATCACGCAGGTGCTCCTGGTGGTGTCCGTGGGGGCCCTGGGCAGCCTGCAGCCGGGAGAGGCGCCGCTGGCGGTGGCGGCGGTGGCGCTGCTGGTCGCCTTGTGCTCCGCCACCCAGGACATCTCCGCGGACGCGTACCGCACGGACCTGCTCGGAGAGGCGCAGCGCGCGGCCGGCACCGCCACCTTCGTCACCGGCTACCGGGTCGCGCTCATCGCCGCGGGCGCGGGCGCGCTGATGCTCGCGGATCCGCTCGGGTGGCGGACCGTGTACTGGCTCTTGGCCGCGCTGATGGGGGTGGGGCTCCTCGCCACCCTGGTCGCGCCCACGCCGGAGGAGGCGCCCGCGCCGTCGTCCCTGACCGCCGCGGTGGTGGAGCCCTTGCGCCACTACTTCAGCCGGCCCGCGCCCTGGGCCATCCTCGCCTTCGTCCTGCTCTACAAGGTCGGGGACGAGGTGGCGCGGGCGATGATCACCCCCTTCCTCGTCGAGACGGGGTTCTCCAACCTCGAGATCGGCGCCATCAACCAGGGCTTCGGGATGGGCGCCACCATCATCGGCGTGCTCTTCGCCGGCGGCGTGGTGGCGAAGCTGGGGGTGCGGCGAGCCCTGGTGCTCTTCGGCGTCCTGCAGGCGGCGACCAACGCGGCGTACCTGCTGCTCGCGTTGGCGGGGAAGAACCTCACGCTGCTGTGGCTGGCCATTGGCGTGGACAACCTCACCGGCGGGATGGCGGCGGCAGCCTTCGTGGCCTTCCTGATGAGCCTGTGTGACCGGCGCTTCAGCGCCACCCAATACGCGCTGCTCTCCAGCCTGTCCGCGCTCGGCGGGCGCCTGCTCGCCGCGGGCAGCGGCGTTCTGGCCGCCTGGTCCGGCTGGCCGGGGTTCTTCGCCGTCACCATCGCCCTGGCGCTCCCGGGGCTCGCGGTGCTCTGGCGCCTGCCTGCGCGGCTGGAGCCCGCGCCTGTGCCGGAGGAGGGAGGGGCCGCCCAGCCGGCCGCTGCGCTCGAAGGCTGAACCCGAAAAACGCGCACCCGCAAAAGCAGAAGCCCGGCACCTTTGGGAGGTACCGGGCTCCAGCGTTTCAACGCGGGTCGCGCGTCGATTTAGCCGATGGTGCGGACGTTCTGCGCCTGCAGGCCCTTCGGCCCACGGGTCACCTCGAACTCCACCTTCGCGCCCTCAGGAAGGCTCTTGAACCCATCCGACTGGATGGCGCTGAAGTGGCAGAACACGTCTTCGCCACCGCCGTCCTGCGTGATGAACCCAAAACCCTTCGCATCGTTGAACCACTTGACCGTACCAGTTGCCATGCTTCTTTCTTCTCTTTCTTCGTAATCAGGAACCGAAACGCCGGTGCCTGGTCCCCCGTCCTTTGTCGGCGCCGGCGAACTGCCGGGCCTTCTAGTCGTACCGGGTAGACGCTGGCAAGAACCCCCGGGTCGATTCACATCTTCCGGGCGGCTTCGGTTCGCCGCCTGCCTACACCTCGAGCAGGAGCCGCTCCGGGTCTTCGATGCACTCCTTCACCCGGACGAGGAACTGCACCGCCTCCCGCCCGTCGATGAGGCGGTGGTCGTAGG
>CAZQVZ010000072.1:0-18086 GCA_964596895.1 uncultured Myxococcaceae bacterium | reverse complement strand
CCATCCGCGTAGCCGATGCAGGCGAACACCAGCGCCATCACCAGCTCTTCGCCCTCGAAGCCGCGCGCCACGAAGCGGGTGGAGCCGACGAGCCCGAACTCCTCGAGGTCGAAGCCCACGAAGCGCACCGTGCGCCCGTGCGAGCGCGCCGACAGGATCCGCGCCAGCTCCAGCACCGCCGCCACGCCCGAGCTGTTGTCGTCCGCGCCGGCGTAGAACGCGTCGAAGTGGGCGGCCACCAGCACCACCTCGTGGGGCGCGCGGGTGCCCCGCAGCTCGGCGATGACGTTGGTGGTGGAGAAGGGCCCGTCCTCCACCAGGTCTTCCTGCACCTCCAGGCCCAGCGCGCGGAAGCGGTCCACCATGTACGCGCGGGCGCCGTGGCGGGTGAGGTGACATGCGGGCCTGCGCGCTTGATCGATGTGGTCCACCTCCAGGTGCGCCTCGCAATCCAGAGGCGTCTCCGCCTGGTGCAGCGCGACGACGGCGCGCACGTCGTCCATCAGGCGGCCCTCGGAGACCTCGTCCACCAACGGCGCCACCTCGGCCAGCCGCGCCTCATCGAGCACGGGCTCGGTGCACGCGCAGGACCCGACGACTGCTGCCGCTGCCAATAGCCCGCGCCTTCGCAGTCTCCTCATGGCTGGTACCCCAGGCTGACGAGGCCCAGCTCGGTGCGCAGGGCGGTGCCGGAGGGGAACAAGGGCGCGCCCAGGGACAGCTCCATGGCCGACAGGGTGAAGCCCCGGAAGAAGAACCGCAGCGGCGCCAGATCCACGGAGAGATACAGAGGCGACAGCCGCCGCGCCTCCACCTGGTCCAGGTCCTCCGGGAAGGCGTCGGTCCTCGGGCCTGGCACCAGCAGCCCGCTCAGGCCCACCTCCGGCCCTGCCGCCGGACGCCACGCGAAGGTCCCGAACCGCGCCTCCAGGCGCGCGCGCACGAAGACCTCCCCGGGGACGCGAACCCCCGGCCGCGCGCGGGTGAGGCGCAGACCACCGCCCAGCTCCAGGGGCGCCCACCTTCCGGAAGGGACGTAGCCGTACGAAAGCTCGGCGACGAGCGGGTCGGCGGTGGCGCGAAACACCGCGTCGTAGTCCACCGACGTCACGCCCAGCGTGAGCCGGTGCGCGGAGCGGTCCAGGGAGGCCCCAGGACCGGGCGCGGCCTGCAGGAGCAGCGCGAGCAGGAGGGATGACATGGTGCGGCGCGTAGCAGACGACGCCCGCGGTTTGAAGGGGCTGGCGCCGCGCGCGCGGTCGTGCAATCTGCTGCGCCATGCGCGTGATCAACTTCTCTGCTGGCCCCGCTGGTCTCCCGCTCCCCGCTCTCGAGCAGGCAAAGGAAGAGCTCCTCGACTTCAAGGGCGCGGGCGCCTCGGTGATGGAGCTGTCCCACCGCGGCAAGGAGTACGACGCGGTCCACCAGGAGGCGGTGTCGCTGCTCCAGGAGCTGCTGGGGATCCCGGACACGCACCAGGTGCTCTTCCTCCAGGGCGGCGCCTCCTTGCAGTTCGCCATGGTGCCCATGAACTTCCTCCTCCCGGGGTCCTCTGCGGACTACGTCATCACCGGCGTCTGGTCGGAGAAGGCGTACGAAGAGGCGGGCCGGGTGGGACGGGCGAAGGTGGCCTGCACCACGAAGAACGACGACAAGCAGTTCACCCGCGTCCCGAAGGCGTCCGAGCTGAACCTGGACCCGGAGGCGCGGTACGTCCACCTCACCTCCAACAACACCATCTTCGGGACCCAGTTCATGGAGTTCCCGGACGTGGGCGGAAAGAAGCTCATCGCCGACATGAGCTCGGACTTCCTCTGGCGTCCGTTCGACGTCTCGAAGTTCGGGATGGTCTACGCCGGCGCACAGAAGAACCTGGGGCCGTCGGGGGTGGTGGTGGCCATCGCCGACAAGGGGTTGATGGCGGACGCGCGGCGCGACATCCCGAAGATCCTCCGCTACCAGACCCACGCAGAAGCGAACTCGCTCTACAACACGCCGCCCACCTTCGCGATCTACCTGGTGCGCAACGTGCTGCAGTGGGTGAAGGCGCAGGGCGGGCTGCCCGGCATGGAGAAGCGCAACCGCACCAAGGCGGAGTCGCTGTACGGCGCCATCGACAAGCTGGAGGACTTCTACCGCTGCCCGGTGGAGCGCGAGAGCCGGTCGGTGATGAACGTGGTCTTCCGGCTGCCCACCGAAGCGCTGGAGGAGCAGTTCGTGAAGGAGGCAAAGGCGGAGAAGATGGTTGGCCTCAAGGGGTACCGCACCGTGGGCGGCATCCGCGCCTCCACCTACAACGCGGTCTCGCCTGAAGACGTGCAGACGCTGGTCTCCTTCATGGAGGCCTTCGCGAAGAAGCACGGCTGACGCGCGCGGAGTGGCACACGGTTCGCTATGACGCAGGCCGTGGCCCCTTCGAACGCGCAGCCCCGCTGGTTTTCCGCGGCACCGGTGGTCCTGGCCCTCGGCTTTCTGAGTGGCTGCACCACCGTGACCCCGCTGCAGACCGCGTCCACGGTGCGCCCGGGCGCCTACCGCCTGTCCGCCCAGGCCTCCGCCACCGGGTGGTGCGGCCTGGACTTCCCGCCCGGTCCCCAGTCCTGCGCGAGCATCCCCAGCGGGGTGCCCCTGCCGGAGCTCCGGCTGCAGGCCCGCTACGGGGTGAGCCCGTCCTGGGACGTGGGGCTGGGCCTGCACTCCACCGTGGTGGTGCCGTCCGGCGCGCAGGTGGGGATGGCGGCGGAGGCCAAGGCGGTGGTGCTGCGGCTGCCGGGTGAAGACGGCGCGGTGCACCTGTTCTCGGTGGGCCCGTCTTTGGGCTACACGCACCGCGCCCGGGGGCTCTTCGGCGAGGTGGAGGGCGGGGATCAGTCCAACGTGGAGGTGGTGGCGCCCCTGTACTACGGCTACCAGACCGCAAGCGCGGAGTGGGTGGTCAGCCCGCGCTTCGTGGAGCGCGTGTCCCTGCACGACCTCGACCGAGACGGGCGCCGGGAGGTCCTGGCGTATGGGCTGGTCGGGCTGCAGGGCGGGGTGGTGACGCGCACGGAAGGCCCGGTGCGCTTCGCCTTCGGGCTCGAGTACCTCGCCCCGCTGGGCTACGTGAGCGAAGGTGCCTTCACCGCTTCGGTGGGGATCCTCTGGGAGCTCGGCGGGCGGGAGTAGGACAGGCGCCCTGGCGCGCGCTCATTCGCCGAACAGCGCGAGCTGGGGCGACGGCTTCAGCGGCCTGCGGAAGGTCCGGGGCGAGGCTTCGGGGAAGCAGACGTCCAGAAGGCCGAGCTTGCGCGCGCAGGTCTCGAACAGCGTGGAGATGGCGTCCGCATAGACGCCGGTGCCGCGCCCGCGCACGCCGAAGCGACTGTCGTAGAGCTGGCCGCCGCGGGTCTCGCGCACGCGGTGGAGGATGCGCTCCGCCTTGAGCGGCAGCTTCTCCCGGATGCGCTCTTCGAAGACGGCGCGGACCTCACCGGGCAGCCGCAGCATCACGTACGCCGCGGACTGTGCGCCTGCGTCCTTCGCCGCCTGCAGCACCTTCGGCATCTCTTCGTCCGACAGGCCGGGGATGAGCGGCGCCACGTTCACGCCCACCGGGATGCCCGCCTCCGCCAGCCGGCGGATGGTCTGGAGCCTGCGCGCGGGCGTGGCCACATACGGCTCGATGGCGCGGGCCACGTCCGCGTGGAAGAAGGGGACGCTGACGCGGACCCTCACCTGCGCGTCCCGGTGCAGCTGCTGCAGCACGTCCAGGTCCCGTTCGATGAGCGGGCCCTTGGTGATGAGGGCCACCGGGTTCCGGAACTCCGCGCAGACCTCCAGGCAGCGGCGCGTGAGCTCCAAAGAGGCCTCCAGGGGTTGGTAGCAGTCGGTGACGCCGCTGAAGACCACCAGGTCTCCCTTCCACGACGGCTTGCTGAAGGCCTCACGCAGAAGCTCCGGCGCCCTCGGCTTCACCACGATGCGGGTCTCGAAGTCCGTGCCCGCGCCGAAGTCCAGGTACTGGTGGCCCGGCCGCGCGTAGCAGTAGGCGCAGGCGTGCACGCAGCCGCGGTAGGGGTTCACGCTCCAGTCGAAGCCCACGTCCGGACTGTCGTTGTGCGCGAGGATGGACCGGGACTGGTCTTCGTAGACCTGCAACTGCGCCCGGGGAATCTCTTCCAGGTATTCGAGCGCCGTGCTGGCCCAGGGGTTGGGCGGGTTGGACACCGGGCGGGTCTTCACCGGGATCAAGATGCGGCCTGAACCCGCGTTCAGTCAAGCTCGGTTCGGAGGCGGACGCAGGCAGGCTCCGGGAGGACGGTTGCGCTGGGCAGGTTCTGGGGAGGGCCATCTTGCGGCCGCCTTTTTGACCGGCGGAGCAGACGTGGATCCCGGATTCGGGCTCAGGGTGTTGATCGTCGAGGACCACACGGACATCCGCGAGGCCCTGGGGGCGATCCTGGAGGGGGAGGGCTACGAGGTCACCGCGGTGGAGTCCGCCGAGTCCGCCGTGGGGCGCCTGCTCGAAGAGCGGTTCCACCTGGTGGTCACCGACTACTGCCTGCCGGTGAAGACCGCCCTGCCCCTGCAGCGTGGCGGCATCGGCGGCGGGCACCGCGCGCACCGGGAGTAGGTCACGTCGCCAACGACGGCGTTTGCATCCCCCCGGGCGCGGTGCACACTCCCGCGCATGAATCTTCGTCGCGCGTGCTGGGTTCTCGTCCCCTGCGTCCTGTTCGTTGGTGGCTGCAAGAAGGAGAGCCCGCCTGCGCCGGAGGCGGTGGAGCGGCGGGGCGTCACCGAGGCGCTCGGGCAGATGGAGGCGGCGGCGGCCGGCTTCGCGAAGACCCTCACCGACGAGAAGGTGAAGGGGGTGCTCACCTACGAGCAGCAGATGCTGCAGCACGCGCCGGTGCTCGCGGGGAGGGGCGCTGACGGCGGGGCTTTGGACCGTGAGGCGCGCCGGAGCGAGCTGTCCCGGGTGACCCGCGAGGCGCTGGAGAAGGGGGGGGTGACCCAGTCCGACGTGACGAACTTCACCACCCTCACCGCCGAGCTCTTCGCCGGCGAGGTGGCCGTCGCCCACGCGCGAAGGGAGCTGGCCGCGAACCCTGCGAAGGTGGAGCGCTGGAAGGCGCTGGAGGCCGAGGCCTCGAAGTTCCCGGAGCCGGAGCGCAGCGCGTTCTTGCAGCAGCACCTGGAGGCGCAGCCGCTCACCGACTTCATGGTCGAGGCCTACCAGCGGCAGCTCGCAGAGCAGGAGGCGCTGCGCGCCCAGTTCGCCGAGCGCCACGGCGAGCAGACCCTGGCGGTCATCGACCGGTACAAGGACGACTTCGTCGCCCTCCGCCAGAGGCAGCTCGACGCGGTGCTGGGCGAAAAGTAGCCGGCGCTCGCTCCTACCGCTTGCGGCGCAGGGCGAAGGCCAGGCCCACGAGGCCCACCAGCGCGGGCGCAGCGGCGCTCCCGGCACCGGCCGCGGCGGAACAGCCGAAGGAGCGGCCCTGGATGGAGGCGCGCGGCAGGGACTGACCGGGCGCATCGTGGACGTCGAGCGGCGGCGCGCGGCCGTCCGGCAGCGGGCTCACCTCCCAGCGGCCGGGGTCGGTCGGCTCGGGATCCGTCGGCTCGGGATCGGTCGGCTCGGGGTCGGTCGGCTCGGGATCCGTCGGCTCGGGATCCGTCGGCTCCGGGTCCGTCGGCTCCGGGTCCGTCGGCTCCGGGTCCGTCGGCTCCGGCGCGAGCAGGGCGGCGAGCCGGCTGGCCAGAAGGCCGCGGGCCTCGTGCAACCTCCCGGCGGGCTGGTTGGCGGCGTACGCGGTGGGGAAGAGCCCATCTACGATGGAGCGGGCGAAGGCGCCGTCTCCCAACTGGTGCAGCTTGCGGAGGTATTCGTAGTCCTCCATGCCTTCGCGGATCATCTTCAGCCGGTAGCTGGCGACGGGGATGTGCGTGGTGCCGCCAATCTGCGAAGGCCGGCCCGGGTAGAGCAGGGTGCCGTCGCCGTTTCCGCCGAACGCGAACTGCGAATTCCACGCGTCGTTGAGCATGAACGTGGTGTCCCAGTACAGCTCCCCCTGGATGTCGTACTTGAAGGTGAGCCACTCCATGGCGCGGTTCTGGGTGCCCGAGACGTCGATCATGTAGCTCGGCCAGCCCACGGTGTTGTTGCCCCCCATGGAGCCGCAGCCGTGGCTCATACAGCTCTGGTACCACCACAGCTCCTTGGTGGGCCCCGCCGCCAGGAACGCGTCGTACTTCTGCCGCTGGTTCCCGCCGTGGCTGCCGCCGCGGTCGTGCATGTGGTTCACCACCGGCACGAGGATGTCGATGGCGCCGACGAGCCCACGGGTGGTGACCTCGTGGATGTTGGTGGTGACCAGCGTCCGCATCTGGGGATCCGCTGCGTGCACCTGCGCAGCCAGCGGGGCAATGTCGCTCCAGGCGCACGTCGCCGGGGGCTCGTCGCAGGTGTAGTGGTAGGTCCGGTCCAACCAGCCCTTCTGGCGGAAGTGCTGGGCCCACGCGTCGAACCGCGCCTGGGTCTCGGTCCAGCGGTAGCGGACGGAGGTGGCCTTCGCGCCGTCGAGCAGCAGGCCCTGCTCCGTGCCTTCGATGAGCGGGCTGTAGTGGTTGTCGAAGGTGTTCGCCCAGTTGAACCCGGCGCCGCTCGCCGAAGGGCCGGTGTAGACGAACTCGGCGGTGATGCGGTGGTCGAGCATGAAGCGCGTGTACAGCCCGTTCATGGCGCGGATGCCCGCGTCCTGACCGCAGCCGTTGTACGAGCCGTGGTGCGCGACGCACGCCGCGTTCCAGCCGATGCCGAAGGTGGACGGCAACGAGCTCGTCGAGGGCAATTCGAACGGGAGCACCGTGAGCTGCACCGGGACCACGTGGCCGGTTCCGCTGGCGGTCACCGTCACCGTGCCCGAATAGGCGCCCGCGGGGGTCCCCCTGGGGACGAACACGTCCACGAAGATGACCCGGTTCTGCCCGGCGGGGACGTTGAAGGGGAAGGCGTTCCGCTGTTCGCCATAGAGGTGGTCCACGTCCGGGACGAGCGGGTCCGGCCACAGCCCGGTATCCCCCTCCACGTTGGAGCGGGTGGTCACGTTCACGTAGCCCATCCGGTACAGCCGCACCTGCGAGGCGGGGAGGGTGCCCGAGGGACCGGTGAGCGCGCTGGCGGTGGCCATCACCGCGTTGGCCCCGGCCGCCCCGCCCTGGACGACGATCTGGAAGGGCTCGAACTCGTTGGCCGCGGCCACGAGGTTCGCTGACGAGGTCATCGCCCCGGGCGCCTGGGTGGGGCGCACCTTGAGCGTGGACTCCACCACGCCCACCGAGACCTGCCCGAAGGCGACGGCGGAGGAGAGGAGGGCCACCAGCGAGGTGGCGATCACAGGGCTTCTATTGAGGGTGGGGGTCACTGCACGCATGCGCAGATCAGTGCCGCAGTCGCGTCAACGACCGTTACATGATTCGACACATGCGGGGGGCGGCCCACGTGCGTCAGGCCGGGGAGCGGCCGTGCCTCGCGGCCGCGCTGGACTTTCTGGAGAGGAGAAAAGCAGAAGCCCCGGCCCGTCCTGCGACGAAACCGGGGCTTCTCCCTCTGAGCGGCGGACCGGGTTCGAACCGGCGACCCCGAGCTTGGGAAGCTCGTGCTCTACCAGCTGAGCTACCACCGCAACGGCGCGCACAAACTAGGAGGCGTCCCCTACCTTGTCAATGCTCCTCCATGACCGTCAGCTGATAGCGGTCCTGGAAGTTGGCGTCGTTCCTCCGGGTGCTGTCCTTGACCTCGAAGACGTAGACGCCGGGCTCGGCGCTGTAGCGGATGGTCTCCGGCTGCTCGCCCTTCGCGCGGTCCGCGGTCTGGACCAGGCTCAACGTCCCGTCCGCCTCCAGCCGGTGCAGGTACAGCCCCAGGTCCACCTTGAGGATGCCGATGAGCGTGGCGCGCAGGGGCGTCCGCACCATCCGCCCGGAGAGGTCCAGCCGGTAGAGATCCACGTCCTTGCGCGGCTGGATGGTCCCGCGGATGGGCTGCCCCAACCCCACCGCCGTCGCGGTGTCGGCCGTGTTGTTCGGCTCCCGCTCCTCGGCGCCGGTGTCCGGGGTGGTGGTCACGCTCAGCCGGTAGGGCACTTCGGCGTTCTCGAAGTCCCGCACCCACTTGCCGTCCACCTTCCGCGAGGCGCCCTCCACGACGACGTAGCACTCGCCCGGGCAGGCCACGTTGTTGAGCTGCTCGGGCTCCTTCACCTCCCCGTCGTTGGCCCGCAGGAGGGTCTCGGTGCCCGAGCCATCCGGCTTCGGCCGCACCACCTCCAAAGCCAGATCCAGCCGCTCGGTGCCGGAGAGCTGCAGCGTCGCCAGGGCCGGCCCGTCGGTGCGCAGGACGTAGAAGTCCCGGTCCGTCTTCGGGGAGAGGAAGCCCTCCCGGAAGCCGTTGGGCGCAAGGGGCGTGGCGTGGGCCACCTCGTCGTTCGGCTCGTATTCGGCCTTGGCGCCGGCGGCCTCGAGCGAGACGGACAGGGTGTACGGGGCCTCGGCGTTGAAGCCACGCTTCGCTGCCTTGCCGGTCCCGCTCCACGCGCTCTTCACCACCACGTACAGCACCCGGTCCGACTGCCGGAAGCCGATGTTCCGCAACGTCAGGGCCTCGCCCTCCACGCCCTTCACCTCGAACAGCGGCGCCTCCGCCTCGGTCAGCAGCGCCACCTCCACGCGGGCGCCGGGGACCGGCGTCACCTCCACGCGCAACGCGCCGCCCATGGGCGCGGGGTCAGGCGCGGCGGGCGGCGCGGGCTGCTCGGGTTCGGCGGGCGCGGCGGGCTGCGCCTCGCCGAAGGTCTCGGACTCGGCCTCGCCTTCGCTCTCGCCTTCACCTTCGTCCTCGGCGGGGGGCGGGGCAGGCACAGGCGGGGCTGCGGCCTCCGGGACGGGCGTCTGCTCTGGAGAAGAGGGCGGTTCGGGCGCTTCTTCCGGTTCAGGCGGCGCGGGCATCTCCAGCCGGTACCAGTCCACGTCTGCGCCGTGCGCCAGAAAGCCCTGCACCGGCACCTCGAACGAGAGCGCCGTGGCGTCCACCGCGCGGTCGTTGGGCTCGGCTTCGAAGCCGGCTTCGCGGTCGGTGAAGGTGGCGGTCAGGGTGTACGCCCCGCTCCCGCCCTTCTTCGCGGCGGACACCTTCACCAGCAAAGGGTTCAAGACGCCGAGGTTGGGGAAGCGTTCGCCTTCGCCTTCGCCGCCGCTGTTGAGCGTGAGCAGGGGGTTCTGGTCCTGGTCGAACAGCGAGACCACCAGATCCGCGCCGGGCACCCCGGAGACCTCGAGGTCCACCTGCCCGGGGCGCTCGGGCGCGAGCAGGTACCAGTCCTCATCCGGCCGCTTCGCCTCCGCGGGGGCGGAGAGCGCCGCCACCACCCGGCTCGAGCGCGAGAGCGTCAGCGCCTGATCCGCCTTGTCGTTGGGCTCGGTTTCGGCCAACTCCAGGGGCCCCACCGCTGCGTCGGCAGGTTCTTCGCTGGTGACCTTCTTGTCCGGGCAGCCGGCCAGCGCCGCGCATGCCACGGCGAAGACAATCCGCTTCATCCAGAACCCCTCTCGTGGAGGACCTCGCATCACCCGAGCGCCCACCAGGTGTCAACCACGGCGCATCGCCTTTCATCCCTGGCCCCGATGGGGGCAGACTCGGGCGCATGCGACAGCTGCTCTTCACCACCGCGTTCGCCCTGTTCGTTCCGGCCGCCGCCAGCGCGCAGGCGCAGATCGGCTACGCGCAGGCCACCGGCTACTTCAAGAAGGACACCCGCCCCACGCTCTACCAGCCCCTGCACCTGCTGGACGGGCGCGAGGCCACCGCCTGGTGCACGCCCACCGCGGACCCGCTGGATGAACAGCTCACCTTCGGGTTCAAGGGGCCGGCCACCATCGACGAGGTGCGCATCTACACGGGCAACGGCTTCGACGAAAACAGCTTCACCGAGTTCTCCCGCGCCAAGAAGCTCGTCATCAAGGGGCCCACCGGCGCGCAGACCCTGACGCTCGCGGATCAGCGCGGGCAGCAGGCGGTGGCGCTCAACCCGCCGCTCTCCGGCCAGCAGTTCACCATCGAGGTGCTCGACCAGTACGGCGCCGAAGATCTGGAGGCGCCGGTATGCCTCACCGACATCGTCTTCTACAGCGGCGGCAAGGCGCTCAACGGTCCCTGGCTCACCCGCCACCTCAAGTACGACCGCGCCCAGGCGCCGCTTCTGGGCACCTGGTTCGCCGGGAGCGAAGGCGCGCCGGACCGCTACCTGTCCTTCTACTTCGACGGGACCTGGCGCTTCGTCTACGAACCGTTCGACCCGATGCAGACCGGCGCCGAACACGGCGGTGAATACGACGCCGGCGGCGCAAGGCTCACCGTGGAGCAGGCGAAGGGCAAGACGGCGCTGAAGCTGCGCCGCGCAGACGGGAAGGAGGCGGCCGCTGGCCGCACCCTGGAGCTGGAGGGCGAGGTGCCCGCCGAGATGAAGCAGCCCTTCCGCGACCGGATGTGACTGGGTCCCCTCAGGCAACCCCGAAGGGCGACGAAGCGGGGGCTAGCCCGCTGCGCTCTTCCGCTTCTCGCTGAACTTCTTGAAGAAGGAGACGATCTCCCCGAACGCCGCCCTGGCGTCGGTGATGTCCTTGAACTCCGACTCCAGGAAGATGCCGCCGCAGGATTCGCAGGTGTCGTAGTTCATGGGGCGGCTGCGCTCACCGCCTTCGATGGTGACCAGATCCACCTGGCAGTCCGGGCACTGGCCGGTCAAGGCCTCCTGGTTCACCCTCCCGCCGAGGCTCTCGAGCCCGGGCAGCCCATGGTGGAGCAGCACCCGGTTGAGGTCCGCAACGTCCAGCCAGAGGCCACCGCACTCGCCGCACTTCCTCAGCGTTGTGTCGTCGCCCTCCAGTTCGGACATCTCGACGTTGCAGCTCGGGCAATCCATTTTGAAACTCTGGCTCCTGGTAGTGGGGCGGCTCGCCCGGTGAGTGGCTGGGCAGGATGATAGGCGGGCCGATTTTCCGGCCGCAACCCACACCCCTCCCTTTGTGTCAGGTCACGCCTTGACGCGACGGATGTCGGCGCCGAGCGCGCGGAGCTTCCGCTCCAAACGTTCATAACCACGATCCAGGTGGTACACCCGGCTCACCTCGGTTCGCCCGTCCGCCCGCAAGCCCGCCAGGATGAGGGACGCGGACGCCCGCAGGTCGGTGGCCATCACCGGGGCGCCGCTCAGCCCCTCCACGCCCTTCACCACCGCGGTGGACCCCTGGACGGTGATGTCCGCCCCCATCCGGTGCAACTCCGCCACGTGCATGAAGCGGTTCTCGAAGATGTTCTCCGAGATGACCGAGGTCCCCTCCGCCACCGTCATCATCACCATCAACTGGGCCTGCATGTCGGTGGGGAAGCCCGGGTGCTCCCGGGTGACGATGTCCACGCTCGTCAGCTTCCTGGGCGCCTTGCAGCGGATGCCGCCGTCCTTCACCGTCACCTCGCAGCCGGCCTCGCGCAGCTTCTGGATCACCGCCTCCAGGTGTTCGGGCACCGCGTGCTTCACCAGCACGTCTCCGCCGGTGACCGCCGCCGCCGCCAGCAGCGTCCCCGCCTCGATGCGGTCCGCGATGATCGCGTGGTCCGCGGGCCGGAGGCTCTCCACGCCATCAATGGTGATGACGTCCGTGCCCGCGCCCTGCACCTGCGCGCCCATCTTGTTGAGCAGCCGCCCCAGCTCTTCAATCTCCGGCTCGCGCGCGCAGTTCTCCAGCACCGTGCGGCCCTTCGCCAGGACCGCCGCCATCAGCGCGTTCTCGGTGCCGGTGACGGTGATCATGTCGAAGGAGTAGCTCCCGCCCCGAAGGCCCTTCTTCGCCGTGGCCTCCACGTAGCCTTCGGTGAGGGTGATCTCCGCGCCCATCGCCTTGAGCGCCTTCAAGTGCTGTTCGATGGGCCGGGCGCCAATGGCGCAGCCGCCGGGCATGGACACCCGCGCGCGGCCGAAGCGGGCCACCAGGGGCCCCAGGACCAGCACCGACGCCCGCATCGTCTTCACGAGGTCGTACGGCGCCTCCGGGTGGATGGGCCTCCCCCCCACCGAGAGGGTGCAGGTGTGCTTGTTGCGGCCGGTCAGCCGTTCGGCCTCGCAGCCCATGGTCCGCAAGACCTTGAGCATGGTGCCCACGTCCACCAGATCCGGCACGTTGCGGAAGGTGTGGTCTCCGTCTGCCAGCAGCGCCGAGGCAAGGATGGGCAACGCCGCGTTCTTCGCGCCCGAGGCCGCCACCTCACCGGTCAGCCGCTTGCCGCCCTTCACGATGATCTTGTCCATGTCTTCGTCGTCTCGTCCGGCGTGTCGCCGGGGTCAGTGGGCCGCGGGCGCCCGTCCGAGGACGAGGCGATCCAGCCGCGCGAGGTCTCTCTCCACCCGCACGTCACAGAAGCCCGCATCCTTTAATAGGTCCGCCACCCGCACTCCCTGGTCTTCGGCGATCTCCAATGCAAGCTGCCCGCCGGGCTTCAGGAAGCCGGGCGCGGCCGCCGCGATCCGCCGGATCAGGTCCAGGCCGTCTGCGCCGCCGTCCAGCGCCAGGCGCGGCTCCTTGCGGACCTCCTCCGACAGCCCGGCGATCTGCTCGGTGGGGATGTACGGCGGGTTGGAGGCGATGGCGTCGAACTTCGCGTCCGGCGGCACCGGCGCGAAGAGATCCCCCTCTCGGAGGGTCACCCGCGCGCCCACGCCCAGCGCCTCTGCGTTCTGCCGCGCGAGGGAGCAGGCCTCTGGCGAGAGGTCCGTGGCCCACACGGAGGCCTGCGGCCGCTCAGCCGCCAGCGAGAGGGCGACGCAGCCGGAGCCGGTGCACAGATCGAGCAGGCGGGAGGGCGCGTCCTTCGGGACCTCGCGCAGGATGGCCTCGACGAGGAGCTCCGTCTCCGGGCGGGGGATGAGCACCCGCGGATCCACCGCGAAGGTCCGGCCGTAGAACTCGCGGCGGCCGGTGAGGTACTGCGTGGGCTCGCCGGACAGGCGCCGCTCAATCAGCGCCCGGTACTTCGTGAGTTCGTCCTTCGACAGGGGCCGGTCGAGGTCCACGTACAGCCGCACCCGGTCACACCCGAGCACGTGCGAGAGCAGCACCTCGCTGGTGAGCCGGGGAGCGTCCACGCCCTTCTTCTCGAAGTGCCCGGTCGTCCAGCCGATCACGCTGCGGATGGTCCAGTCCATGTTCACGAGGCCCAGGCCCTCACAGCGGCCCTCTCCCAGAGGGAGAGGGGGGAGGGGAGCTCAGCGGTCGGTCTGATTGCGGAGCGCCTCGGCCTGGTAGTGGGTGCGCAGGGCGGTGATCACGTCCTCGATGTTGCCGCCCATCGCGCTGGGAAGGTTGTGCCGGGTGAGGCCGATGCGGTGATCCGTCAGCCGGTCCTGCGGGAAGTTGTAGGTGCGGATCTTCTCCGACCGGTCCCCGGAGCCCACCTGGCCCTTGCGCAGGGAGTCGCGCTCAGTGCGGATGCGCTCCTGCTCAATCTCGTAGAGCTTGGCCCGGAGCATCTTCATGGCCATGGTCCGGTTCTTGAGCTGGCTCTTCTCCTGCTGGCACTTCACCACGATGCCGGACGGCTTGTGGATGAGGCGCACCGCGGAGTCGGTGGTGTTGACGCTCTGGCCGCCCGAGCCGGTGGACCGCATCACCTGCATCTCGATGTCCGCCGGGTTGACCTGCACGTCCACCTCTTCGGCCTCCGGCATCACCGCCACGGTGATGGTGGAGGTGTGGATGCGCCCTTGCGTCTCGGTGGCCGGCACGCGCTGCACCCGGTGGACGCCGGATTCGTACTTCATCCACGAGTACACGCCGTCTCCGGAGAGGGTGAAGCTCACGTCCTTCACGCCCCCCTGGTTGCCGGCCGACAGGTCGAGGATCTCCGACTTCCAGCCCTTCGCGTCTGCGAAGCGCAGGTACATCTGCATCACCTCTTCGGCGAAGAGGGCGGCCTCGTCTCCGCCGGCGCCGGCGCGGATCTCCACGATGACGTCCTTGTCGTCGTTGGGATCCCTGGGGAGCAGCAGGATGTGCAGCGCGCTCTGCAGCGCCTCCTTGCGCGCCTTGACCTCCGAGAGCCCATCCTGCGCGAGCTCGCGCATCTCCGGGTCCGGCCCTTCGAGCAGCTCTTCGCGCTCCTTCAGGTCGGCCTGCACGGTCTTGTACTCGCGGAAGGTCTCCACCAACTTCTCGATGGAGGACCGCTCCTTCATGACCTTCTGCAGCTTCGCCGAATCACCGATGACGTCCGGGTTGGCGAGGTCCGCGGTCAACCGCTCGAAGCGGCGCTCCACCTGTTCCAGCTTGTCGTTCATCTGACTGCGCCGCCTTTTGCCCGCTCGGTCATGGGATGGCAAGCGCCGCCCCGTGCCCAAATATTTCGTGGTAGAAGCCCGCGCGAACCCATAAGGGAGGGGCCATGGCCATCAAGGGAAACCGCTCTAAGAAGAAGACCTCCACCCGCGCGAAGCCGAAGAAGCAGGCACTCAAGCGCCGTCGCGTTCGCGCTCGCATCGCGAAGGGCAAGTAGGCAGGAAGGCCAGGGATGTCGTCGCGCGAGAAGGACAACATCGCCCTCTCGGACGAGCACAACTCGCGAGGCATCGAGCTCGCGGACCGCGGCTGGCTCGACGAGGCGATCAAGGAGTTCCAGAAGGCAATTGATCTGGACCCCAACTCGGCTCACGCGCACGACAACCTGGCAACCGTCTATGCGGAGAAGAAGCTCTTCCGCGAAGCGCTGACCGAATACCTGACGGCCATCCGGCTGGAGCCGGACAGCGCCACCGCCCACTACAACCTCGCCTGCTTCCTCTCCACCCACGCCAGCGAGATGGCGGTGTCGGAGTACCAGGAGGCCATCGAGCTCGACCCCGAGTATCCGGACGCGCACCTGAACCTGGGCCTGACCTACGCGGATCACGGCCGGGTGGAGGAGGCGATGAAGGAACTGCAGGTGGCCATCGAGCTCGACCCGCAGGACGCCTTCCCGCGCCACGAGCTGGCCGCCCTCCATATGGATGAGGGGGACTACCGCTCCGCCATCACCCAGCTCAAGGAGGTGGTGAAGCTGGAGGGGGAGAACTTCGAGGCGCACCTGGATCTGGGCATCTGCTACGCGCAGAAGGGGTTCTACGCGGAGGCCGAACGCGCGTACGAAAAGGCGCGGACGCTCAACGCGGAGGACCTGCTGCTCAACTACAACCTCGCCGCGCTGTACGCCCTGTGGGGGCGCAGCAAGGACGCGGTGGAGTTCCTCAAGAAGGCCGTCGCGCTGGACCGGGCGAAGGTGGTGGGCTGGCTCGCCACGGACCCCATGTTCGACTCGCTCAAGGGCGACGCGGACTTCGAACGGCTGGTGTAGCCGGACGTGGACTACGTCTACCTCGCGCTGGCCTTCGTCCTCGTCTTCGCCAACGGGTTCTTCGTCGCCACCGAGTTCGCCATCGTCAAGATCCGGCAGAGCCGGCTATTGGCCATGGTGGAGGAGGGGCGGCCGGGCGCCCAGTCCGTCCTCGCAATGACCGAACGGCTGGACGGCTACCTGTCCGCCTGCCAGTTCGGCATCACGCTGGCATCTTTGGGTCTGGGCTGGTTGGGCAAGCCGGCGTTCGCGCAGCTCATCGGCCCCCTGATCGACCGGTTTCACCCCGGGGATCCCAGCCCCACGCTCGTGCAGACGGCGTCTGGCGCCGTCTCCTTCGGCATCATCACCTTCCTGCACATCGTCGTCGGGGAGCTGGCGCCGAAGAGCCTCGCCATCCAGAAGGCGGAGGCCACGAGCCTGGCGGTGGCGCTGCCCATGCGCGCCTTCTACTTCGTGTTCTACCCGGGCATCTGGCTGCTCAACGGGATGGCCCGAAAGCTCCTGCAGGCTTTCGGGCTCTCGTCGGTGAGCGAGTTCCACGAGGCGCACAACGAAGACGAGCTGCGGATGATCGTCGCCTCCAGCGCGCAGGCCGGCGCCATCGCCGCGTCGCGGGCGGAGCTTCTGGGCCGGGCCATGGAGATGCTGGAGAAGACCGTCCGGCAGATCCTCGTACCCCGGAACCAGGTGCGCTTTCTGGATCTGGAGGAGCCGCTCGAGAAGAACGTGGGGGAGGCACGCGCCGCGGGCCACACCTGGCTGCCGGTGTGCCGCGGGAACCTGGACGAAATCGAAGGCGTGGTGAACGCCAAGGACCTCTTCTTCCTGCTCTCGCGCGGGCAGCTGAACAGCCTCGCGCAGGTGCAACGGCCGGTGTTGTTCGTCCCGGAGAACGCCACCCTGGAGCAGCTGCTCTCCGAGTTCCGGCGCCGCAAGCGGCAGATGGCCATCGTCGTGGATGAACACGGCGGCACCAGCGGCATCGTCACCATCGCGGACGTGGTGGCGGAGGTGGTGGGGGACATCGCCGAGTTGGGCCGCAGGGTGGAGGAGGTGAAGACGCTGCCGGGCGGCAAGCTGGAGCTGCCGGGGAGCACCCAGCTCGACGATCTGGATGAGCGCCTGGGCGTGGACCTGACGGAGCTGGAGGACGTGGAGGACAATGACGTCACCACCATCGCCGGCTACCTGATGATGAAGCTCAACCGCGTCCCCCAGAAGGGAGACAAGGTCATCGTGGGCGAATTCGACGTGATGGTGACCGAGATGGACGGGCCCCGAGTCGTCCGCGTGCGCATCGAGCCGCGGGTGGGTCTGCCGCCTGCGCCGCCCGCCACCGACGCCTGAGCCCCGGCGCGGCCCGCGCCTCAGGCCCTTCGCATGATGAGCTCCCGGTCCCGGCTCCTGCCCACCGCGAAGGCGTACTCACCCACCACCTCGAAGCCGCGCGCGGTGTACAGCGCCTGCGCCCTGGGGTTCTCCGAGTAGACGCCGAGCCAGACCGGACGTCGGCCTTCGGACGCGAGCCACGCCATCGCCTCCTCGAAGAGCCTCGTGCCGAGCCCGGCGCCCTGGTGCGCCTGGAGCACGTAGAGCCGCTGAAGCTCGCCGGCGCCCCCCGTCACCTCCGGGTGCGGGAGCTTGCAGGGACCTGCCACGGCGTACCCCACCGCCTGGGCTCCCATCTGCGCGACCCAGGTGCGGCAGGAGGGCTGTGACAGCAGTTGGGACCAGGCCTTCGGCGAATGGGCCTCGTCGAGGAAGGCGGCGAGATCCTCGGCGGGGTACAGGTGGCCGAAGGTGTCCTCGAAGGTCTTGGTGCCGAGCGCGGCGAGCGCCTCGGCGTCAGAGGGGGCTGCAACCCGGAGCGCCGCGTTCATGGACCAGAGACCCTACCCCGCCCGCGCGCCCGTCCGGCGAAGGACTCACGCCACCCGGCGGAAGCCCATGTGCACGTGGTCGTAGTGGCCGGACACCTGCCACAGCAGCTGCACGCGGTAGGTCCGCCCGTTCACGCGCAGGTAGTGGTTCTTGTAGGTGCCGATGTACGGCGCCTTGAGGCCGTAGGCCCTGGCCAGCTTCTTCGCGAGCTGCGTTCCCCGAGAGCCGTAGACGCCGAAGTCCACCGCGTACGCGTTGCCCTGCGAGACGTGGTGGTCGCTGCCGGTGGTGGAGCCGATGCTGCCCGCGGCGGAGCGCTTGGTGGAGGTGACCGGGATGCCCATCTGCCGGGCGAGCTTCTTCGCCACGTCCGCCATCTTCTCGGAGCCGCCCCAGCCGCCGCCCCAGCGCACCTTCGTCGCGCGGGAGGCCAGCACCTTCTTCATCTTGTCGTAGTCGCGGCGGGTGATGACCCCGTCCACCTTGAGGTCATGCTTCTGCTCGAAGCGGCGGACGGCGTTGCGCGTGGCAGCGGTGTACAGCCCGTCCGCCTTGACGCTCTTGTAGCCGAGCTTGCGCAGGAGCTTCTCGGAGCGCGCGACCGCAGCAGACTTCTCGTTGAGGCGCTGGGCAGGGCTGAAGCCATTCTTCGCGTAGATGAACGTCGCCGACAGCTGCTTCCAGGTGTGCGGGGTGACGCGGCCGGTGGCGGGGAGGCCGGCCTGCCGCTGGAAGGCCATCAGCGCGCCGCGGGTGCGCTCGTCGAAGACGCCGTCGGTGC
>CAZQVZ010000071.1:14028-18108 GCA_964596895.1 uncultured Myxococcaceae bacterium | reverse complement strand
ACATCTACGACCGGCTCGACGAGCCGACGCGCGGGATGTTGGAGGAGAACCTCGCCATGGCCGAAGGCGCGGACGCCGGGGTCTGCTTCTCCACCGGGATGGCCGCCATCAGCGCGGCGCTGGGCGTGCTCTGCATGCAGGGCGACGAGATCATCGCCCACCGCGTGGTCTACGGCTGCACCTACTCGCTGATGGTCAACTGGCTGCCGCGGCTCGGGGTCAAGACGACCTTCGTGGATCTGAATGACCCGGAGGCCGTGCGCCGGGCGCTCACCCCGAAGACCCGCGTCGTCTACACCGAGACCCCGGTGAACCCGCATCTGGAGTTGGTGGACCTCGCGGCCCTGCGCAAGGTGCTGGAGGAGGGCGACGCCGAAGACAGGCCCGCCATCGTGGTGGACAACACCTTCGCCACGCCGTGGGGACAAAGGCCGCTCTCTTTGGGCGCGGACGTGGTGGTGCACTCGCTCACCAAGGGCATCGGCGGGTTTGGCACCGACATGGGCGGGGCGGTCCTCTGCAGTGACCACCTGCGCAACCTGCTCTTGATGTACCGCAAGGATTTCGGCGGCGCGCTCAGCCCCAGGGCGGCGTGGAGCTTCCTCGTGCACGGGTTGCCGACGCTGGCGACGCGGATGGAGGCCGCCCAGCGCAGCGCCCAGGTGGTGGCCGAGTGGCTGGAGGCGCACCCCAAGGTCACCCGCGTGGTCTACCCGGGCCTGCCCTCCTTCCCCAAGGGGGAGCTGGCCCGCAGGCAGATGACCGACCCTCACGGCAACTTCGCGCCCGGCCTGATGATCTACTTCGAGATCGACGACCCGGCGCACGACGGCGAGCGCGGCGCCCGGATGATGGATTTCGTCGGCGAGAACGCCTACGCCATCACGCTCGCGGTCTCCCTGGGCCAGGTGAAGTCGCTCATCGAGCACCCCTTTTCGATGACCCACTCCGCGCTGCCGGAGGACGAGAAGAACCGCGGCGGCCTGCACCCGGGCGGGGTCCGGTTGTCGGTGGGTCTGGAAGACCCCGCCGATCTGATCGCCGATCTGGAGGAGGCGCTGACCGTGGCCTGAGACGTGCAACGTCCCGGTCACATGGGCACGTTGGAGGGCAGGTTGCCGCGCGAGTTGCTGGTGGTCGAAGACGACCCGGCCCAATTGCGCGCGTGGCAGAAGCTGGCGAAGCACTACGGGATTTCGCTCTCCACCGCCTCGCGCACCACCGACGTCTTGCGGATGACCCTGCAGAAGCGGCCGGAGCTGATCGTCATGGACCTGGCGCTCGAAGACGGGCCCAGCCTCAAGGTTCTGCAGTGTCTGCGTCAGAGTCCTGAGACGCGTGACATCCCGGTCGTGGTCATCTCCGCCCACCTCACCCGCGAGGTCGAAGCGGCGGTGGACGAGATTGACCGGCTGCCCCGCCTGCAGAAGCCCTGGACGCTCGAGGAGCTGTTGCCGGTCCTGTCGCAACCCGGTCGCATCGAGCGGCGCGCTGTGCTTTAGACGCGGGGCTTGAGGTTCGCTCCGATGTTCACTCCAGGGACCAGGTGGCTCGCGCTGTTTGCGGTGGGCGCTGCTTTTGCGCTGCCCGCCGAGGGCTTTGGTGTGGACGTGTGCGCGCTGCACCGCTTCACCGGCCTGCCCTGCCCGGGGTGCGGCCTGACCCGGGGGTTCGTCCTGCTCGCGCAGGGAGACGTGGGGCCGGCGCTGGGTGCCAATCCGTTCACGCTGGTGCTCTTCCCGCTGTTCGTTCTGCTGGCAGCTCTGGCGTTGGCGCCAGAGGGAATGCATCGCCGGGTGCTCGGTTGGGTGGGTCGCAAAGAGCGCGCGTTCGCGTCCGCCTACCGGGTGGGGGTGGCGGCGTTCCTCGGCTTCGGCGGGCTGCGCCTGACCTGGTTCCTGCTCAACGGGGAGACCTTTCCATGATCGTCTACGCCGCGGGCGCGCTCCTCACCGTGGTTGGGTTCGCGTGCTCGCTGCTGGTGCTGGTGCACGCGTTCCGCCGCAGCCTCGGCACCGGGGTGATGGTGCTCTGCGTGCCCTGCTACAACGTCTATTACGCGTTCAGCCAGTTCGAACACCCGCGCAAGGGGCCCATCCTCGCGGGCTACCTCGGGTGTTTGGCGCTCGGCGGCTTCCTGCTCTCGGTGGCGGGGAGGCCTTAGGCCCCCGTGGACCCCAGCCGCTGCGCCGTCCATCCGGATGCGCTGCTTGCCGACGCTCAGACCTGCCCGCGCATGGGCGGCAACCCGGACCCGTTTCGCAGGGCGAGGTACAGGCCCAGCTGCAGCATCATCGCCAGGGCGTACGCCGGGAAGAGGCCCACGCAGCAGGCGATGACGCCGCCCAGCGAGAGGAGCCCCGCCACGAAGTAGAAGAGGAACAGGTACAGCCGGTGGCCGTCCGCGAGCCGGAACGCGTTCGACAGCGCCTGCACGGCCCGGGTCTCTCCGCCGAGCGCGACCTCCATGTGAATGAACATGAGGGGCAGGGTCAGCCAGATGGCCGGCACGATGATGAGGACGCCGCCGATGATGCCGCCCACCAGCGCCCCGTCCTGGCCGCCCACCGCGAAGCCGATGCCGGCGGCGATACCGACGACGATCATCAGCCCGAACACCAGCGCGAAGACCAGCAGCGTCACCACCGCATAGGTGCCGATGTTGGAGAACTGGCCGAACATCCGGCCGATGTCCACGCTCTTGCCCTTCATGGCGTCGTGCAGCACCACCACGAAGCCGCCGGTGATGACGCCCTGGAGGATGCTCTGAATCACCGAGCCCACCACGCTGAGGCCCGCGCCCACCAGGGGGTCGATGGCGGTGCCAATGGCCTGGAGGATCTGCGTGACGAAGCTCGCGCCACCCGCGACGATCATGAAGACCAGCGCCGCGAGGCTGAGCATCACCCAGTCCTTCTTGAAGCGCTCCCAGGCGAAGCTGAGGATGCCGTCGAGGCTGTAGTTGTCCCGCGTGTGGCTGAAGCCGGGGATGTCACCGGTCAGCTGCCGGCAGGACGGGCACGCGTCGAAGGTGCCCATCTCCGAGCAGGTCGCGCACATGAAGTTGCCGCACCGGGTGCAGGCGGTCTGCGCAGCCTGGTCAGGGTGAATGGCGCACTGGGCGCCGGTGGGCCCGGGGCCCATGCTTGCGCCCGACGGCGGCTGGTAGTCCATGTGTGGTGAACCCTCCCGCGGCGGACTCTACCGCTCGCGGGCGTTCGGGTCCCACAGGTACTTGTGGAGCTGCAGCTGCATCCGTCCCGGCATCCGGTCTGCGATGAGCCACTCCGCCAGGTCCGTGGGCGACAGCTTCCCGTGGATGGTGGACCACAGAAGCCCGAACGGCCGCTTCGTCACGCCATGCTCGGCGAGGAAGGCCTTCGCCCATTCGTAGTCCTCGCGCGAGCCGAGCACGAGCTTCAGCTCGTCGTTCGCGTTCATCGAGTCGAGGTTCCGCAGGTCGTTGCGGTCCGCCTCGCCGGAGGACGGCGCCTTGAGGTCGACGATCTTGTGGACCGCGGGTGGGACCAGCCGCACGTCGATGGCGCCGGAGGTCTCCAGCAGCACCTTGTAGCCGCGCGCGAGCAGCGCCTCCATCAGCGGATACACGCCCGGCTGCAGCAGGGGCTCGCCGCCGGTGACCTCCACCATGGATGCGCCTTGGCGCTCCACCTGGGCGAGCACGTCGTCGATGCGCGTCCGCGTGCCGCCGCGAAAGGCGAACTCGCTGTCGCAGTAGCTGCAGCGCAGGTGGCACCCGGTGAGCCGCACGAAGGTGCAGAGGATGCCGGCGTGGGAGGACTCGCCCTGCAAGGAGACGTAGATCTCCTTCACCACCACGCTGTTGGCGTCCGCCCGCCGCCGGGGCTCGATGTGGGGCCGTCCTGCCAGCATCACGAAGGGGCGGGAGATAGCATCCGGCGCGCCTTCCGGCACCCCGGCCGTTGCTTCACCTGCGCGCGCTCGTCCGGGAGGGGGACAGGCATGCGCCATCCGCCCCTCATCCGGGACCCTCTCCCAGAGGGAGAGGGCGTGCGGCTCAGTACCGCCCGGTGAGCTGCAGCGTGAACGTGCGCCCGT
>CAZQVZ010000071.1:0-13928 GCA_964596895.1 uncultured Myxococcaceae bacterium | reverse complement strand
AGAGGGCGTGCGGCTCAGTACCGCCCGGTGAGCTGCAGCGTGAACGTGCGCCCGTACTGCGGCACCACCGCCTGCGCGAACTCGCTGCCCACCGGCAGCGCGTACTGCTCGTCGAGCAGGTTCTTCACGCCCGCGAACCATCGCAGGTGTTCGCTCTCACCCGAAAAGCCCACGTCCAGGAGGATGGCCTCCCCGGCGCCGGCGGGGGTCCGCGGCGAATACCGCGCGCTCTGGTAGGTGCCCTGCACGGCCAGCCGGAGGTTCGCGTCGAGCAGCGGGACCAGGGTGCGCGCCGCCGCGAGGTGCTGCGGGGTGCCGGCGGTGAGGTCCTCCTGGGCGCCCACCAGGTTCACGAAGGAGTAGCTCGCGTCCACCATCAGATGTCGCCCCGGCTGCCAGCGCAGGCCCGCCTCGGCGCCGAACGCGCGCACCAGCCCGTCGGTGTTCTCGTAGACGAGGCAGGCCTCGGTGCCCGCGGGCGAGCCGCACCCGGCGGGCCCGGCGTCACTCCCCAGCACCACCAGGTCGCTGATGCGGTTGTGGTAGCCGGAGAGCGTCAGGCGCAATTCGCGGGTGAGGTCGTGCGAGTGCTCCACTTCGAAGGTGGTGATGCGCTCGGGCCGCAGGGACAGCGCCGCCCGCTGGCTCAGGTTGAGGTCGTGGTAGTAGAGCTCGTACGCGTTGGGCGCGCGGAAGGCCTGCCCGGCGACGAGCTTGGTCACCCCCGTCCGGTACGGAGTCACGATCAGCGCGAGCCTCGGCGTCACCGGCGTCACCGTCAGGTCCAGGTAGCGGTCCACGCGCAGGCCGGCGGAGAGCAGCACCCGCTCGTGCAGCCGCCAGTCGTCGAGCAGGTACGCCGAGAGCAGCGTGCGCCGCCGCGTCTCCAGCGGCGTGGAGTCCGTCGCAAACAGCGCCTGCTCGATTCGGAACTGGTGCTGCACCTCCGCGCCCACCGTGAGGTGGTTCCTCCCGAAGAGCCGCAGCCGCCCGCGCGCCTCGCCGCCCGCCCAGTCCACGCGCGCCGCGTCCTGGAAGACCACCGGCGGCGCGCCCTCCTCCTCGCCCGGGAAGGGCCAGCGGCCGCGGTACCGGGTCCCGTCGTAGTAGCCCCGCGCCGAGAACGACGCGCCGGAGTCGAAGCCCTTGTCCCACCGCAGCTCCGCGAAGCCGCGCGCGTCCGTGGAGCGGGTGCCGCTGGCGCCGGTCAGCGCGCCGAAGGGCCCGGTGGGGATGTCCTTGTGGCGGTTGTTGACGAGCCCGAAGAGGGTGAAGCCCTGATGCCGGACCCGGGCCGAGGCGAAGTAGGAGCGCTCCCCATCCCCTCCCCGCGCGAAGGTGCCGTCGCCCAGCCCGGTGAGCTCCGCGCCCTGCGCGCCGAACGCGGCGCCGGAGACCAGCGCGCTCGTTCCTTCAGACGGCGCGACCCCCGCGGTGACGTGTCCGCGCCAGCGGCCGAGCGCGCCCGCGCCGCCGGTCAACTCCACGTTCCGCCCTGCGCCGAGCGAGTCGCGCGGCACGAGGTTCACCACCGCGAAGAACGCGCCGGTGCCGTAGAGCGCGGAGCCGGGGCCACGCACCACCTCGATGCGCGCCACCTCGTCGAGGTCCACCGCGAGGTCGCGCCCCGCGAACCCCTGGCCCGCCCACACGTCGTTGAGCGCGTGGCCGTCCCACAACAGGAGGATGCGGGTGTTGAGGTCCCCCGGCGGGGAGAAGCCTCGAATCCCCACGTAGGAGTAGAGCCGGTCGTCGGTGAGGTAGAGGCCGCGCACGCCGCTCAGGGCCTCGGCCAGGGTCTGGTAGCCGAAGGCCTCAATCTCCTCGCGGGTGATGACGGTGACGGACGCGGGCGCTTCGTCCACCTGCGCCAGGCTCTTGGACGCCGCGCGGACGGGGGGAGGCCGGTAGTAGAGGTCTGCGTGCACGCGCGTCTCCTCGTCGGCGCGGACGGTGACCTCGGCTTCGTAGGAGGTGACCTCCGGCCTGGAGATCTCGAGCGTGTGGGTCCCCTCCGGCACCGTCAGCACCACCGGCGTGAAGCCCGCTTCGCGTCCGTCGAGCACCACCAGCGCGCTCTCCCGGTTGGCGGTGACCACCAGCTTCCCCGAAGGCCTGGGCGCAGGGCCCAGCGCCACCTCCACGGTGGCCGTCGCCTCTTCGCGCACGTCCACCCGAAGGGCCTGGGTGCCGAAGCCGTCCTTGCCCACCAGCAGGGTCCTGGGGCCGGGCGGCACCGCCACCTCGCCGGGCACGGTCCCCAGCGTGGGCCCGTCCACCGTCTCGCGGATCCACGCGCCCTCGGGCGTGCCGCGCACGGCGACCTTGCCGGTGATGAGCGGCAACAAGAAGCGCTCGGTGACCGCGCGGCCCCGGGCCAGCGAGGTCATGCGCTCCTGCGCGAGGTGACCGTCGAGCCGGACGAAGAGCGTGTGCTCGCCCGGCGGCAGCGCCAGCGTCAGCGGCGTGCGCCCTCTGCCCCCCAGGTCCACGCGGTCCACGTAGACCTCCGCGCCCTCGGGCGTGCTCTCCACGTTCACCAGCGCGACGCGGGGACGGATGCGCGCGAGCGAGCGGGTGACCTCCTTCGCGTCGTCCTCGGGCAGAGCCGCGCGCGCGAGGTCCGCGTAGTAGCGGTAGGCCTCGTCGAACCGGCCCATCGCCTCGTAGCAGCGGGCAATGTTGAAGAGCACGTTCCGGTTCGGCACCAGCCGGTGGGACAGGAAGTAGTGCTGCAGGGCCTCGTCGAAGCGCCGCGCGGCGAAGGCCTCGTTCCCGCGGGTGAAGGCGAGGTCCGCTTCGTCGGCGGTGTTGTTGGTGACGGTGGGCGCGGCCACCGCTTCGAGCGGGAAGGCCGCACAAGAAAGCCACGAGAGGAGGATGAACAACCGTCCGGTCACGGGTGTCGTCCTCGTGGACGTGTCATGGAGACTCCACAGAGGGACGCCAGGTCTCGGACCAGCTCGTCGAAGCTGTCTGAGCGCTCCCACAGAAGCGGAAGGTCACACTTCCGCGTCAGCTCCAGTTGGTGTGTCGTCGGTAGATAGTTGGGTACGAGTCGGCGGAGGCGGGCTTTGCCATCCCGTCTCTGGCGCGTGGACTTGCCGCTGCCGTTCGGTCCAATGACGACCGTAAAGCGGGCCATGTCGATGCTGGCTCGCTCGATGCTGCGGAAGTTGCGGAGCTCAATCCGGCGCCACATGGCCACGAACCTATACCTGTTCGTGCCTCAGCGGCCCGTCTTGATGCCCAACGGCGGCGCCTCATCCCGCGGCTTTGTCTGGCCGGCGCTGCGGCGCTTCTTCAGCTCCACCGAGAGCGCCGGCGCGTGCGTCTTGTCCACCGTCCGCTGCTGCGGCTCGTAGCCGCCCAGCGCGAAGGTCACCCGGGCGGACGCCCTCTGCGCGTCCAGCACCAGCTGGGTGGGCGTGGCGCCGTGGGGCTGACCATCCACCGTCACCTGCGCGCCAGGCGGCGTGGAGACGAGGGCAATGGAGACGGCAGGCGCGGGCGCGGGCAGGAGGTCGCCGGGGCGCTGGGGCTCGGTAGGCGTCGGCGTCGGCGTCGGCGTCGGCGCGGGGGCCACCTCGACCACTTCGGTCACAGGCGGCGGGACCTCTTCCGCCTCTCCCTGCAGCACCTTCGGCAAGGTGAGGGCGACCACGGCCACCACCACCACGGCGGCGGCCGCGGCGACGAACCCCATGCCCTTGCGGCCCTGCGTCTTCGGGCCGGTGAGCTGCTGGGTGAGCCGGGTGGGCGGGCGCGCAAGCTCCGCCGGGCCCAGCGCGAGCGTCTGGTGCGCGGTCTTCGGCTGCGCCTTCGACGGCACCGAGGCGTTGGACGGCTGGGACTTCTCGTCGAACGCGCTGGCGCCGGAGAGCTCGTCCAGGGACGAGGTGTCGGTCTCGGCGGCGATGCGGTCCGCGTACAGCTCCCGCATGAACGCTGCGAGGTGCGCGGGCGTAGACGGCAGCCTCTCGTGGACGGCGAACTCCTCCAGCGCCATCCGCAGCTCGCCGCAGTCACTGAAGCGCTGCGCGGGCACCGGGCTGAGCGCCTTGAGCACCACCGCGTCGAGCCCGGGCGGCAAGGACGCGTTCACCCTGGAGGGCGGCGTCACCTGGCATTCGCGCACCAGCCGCATGGTGACGAGGTCCGAGTCGCCCTTGAACAGCCGCTTGCCGGTGAGCAGCTCCCACATCACCGTGCCCAGCGCGAACTGGTCCGAGCGGTGGTCGTAGGACTCGCCCGCTATCTGCTCGGGGGACATGTACGGGTACTTGCCCTTGAGGATGCCGGTGGCGGTGTGCTGCGCCCGCCCTGCCGCGCGCGCCACGCCGAAGTCGATGAGCTTCACCCCGCCGTCGAACCCGACGAGCACGTTCTGCGGTGAGACGTCCCGGTGCACGAGCTTGAGCGGCCGGCCCTGCGGGTCCGTGGCCTTGTGCGCGTAGTCCAGCCCGGCAGCGGCGTCCGCGACGATGCGGCAGATGACCCCCAGGGGCAGGGACCGGCCCTGCTTGCGAGCGGCCTTCTCCACGCGGCGGATGTCGTCGCCGGCCACGTACTCCATGGCCAGGTAGTGGGAGCCGCCTGCCTCGCCGAGGTCGAAGATCTGCACCAGGTTCGGGTGGTTGAGGCGGGCGGCGATGCCGGCCTCGTCGAAGAACATGGTGATGAACTCCTCGTCTTCGACGAGGTGCGGGAGGATCCGCTTGATGACCACCAGCTTGCTGAAGCCCTGCTGCGCGGTCCGGGCGAGGAACACCTGGCCCATGCCGCCCGAGGCGATCTTTTTGAGGAGCTCGTACCTGCCGAACGCGACGGCCATCCGCCGGGACCATACGACAGTTCGGCCTCGCCCCGCGTCCGCTCGCCGGGCAGACGGGCAGGGCGCGGTGCGGCGTGCCCTGGGCTACCTCCGCGCGAGCAGGAACAGCCTTCGGAAGGGGAACAGGGTCCGGCCGTCCTTGCGCCGGGGGTAGGCGTCTCGAAGGCGGCGGCGGTACTGCGCGGCGAAGCGCTCCTGGTCCTCTTCGTCCAGCGCTTCGGTCACCGGCAGGAACGCGGTGCCCCGGACCCACTCCAGGACCGGGTCATCGCCTTCGAGCACGTGCAGGTAGGTGGTCTCCCACAGCTCCACTTCGCGGCAGTGGGGGACGAGCACGTCGTACAGCGCGTCCGGCGAGAGCACCGGCGCCTCCGGCAGGTGCAGACGGGACCTCCATTCTGGAAGTTGGGCCACCTCGCGCAGCAGCACGTGGGAGGGCTCGGCGAAGTTGTGGGGCATCTGCACCGCGAGCACCCCGCCGCGGCCCACCGCGTTGCACAGCCGCGGGAAGAGCGAGGCGTGGTCTGGGACCCAGTGCAGGGCCGCGTTGGAGAAGAGGACGTCGCACGGCTCGGGTGGCGCGAAGGTGGCGATGTCCCCTGCGACGAACTGCAGCTTCGGGTGCCGCACCCGCGCGCGGACGAGCATGTCCTCGGAGTTGTCCACGCCCGTGCAGGTGGCCTCGGGGTAGCGCGCCTGTAGAAGCTCGGTGAGCTCTCCGGTGCCGCAGCCCAGGTCCCAGAGGCGCCTGGCGTTGGGGAGGTCCGGCAGCCGCGCGAGCAGGTCCAGCCCCGGCCGAAGCCGCGGCGCCTGGAAGCGTAGGTACTGGCCCGGGCTCCACTTCATGTGCGTGTCCGGGGTCATACCGCCGGCTGAGCGCCCGCGCACCTTGCTGAACCGCGCGGCTTCCGTTCCGGGAGCCCGCTGGTCGAAGGGGGGAGGCAGGACTCAGGTCTTCAGCTTGTACCCGCGCCGCAAGAGCGTGGCGGCGAGCAGCGAGCCCAGCGTGCCGACGGACAGCAGCATCAAAGGCCCCACCCAGAGCGGAAAGTCCGCCTTGCCGAGCATGGCGTAGCGGGTGGCGTCCACCATGTAGACGAGCGGATTGAAGAGGGAGGCCTCGCGCCAGGGGGAGGGGAGCCGCTCCACCGAATAGAAGACACCGCCGAGAAAGGTGAGCGGCAGCATCACGAAGTTGGGGAAGAAGTTTATCTGCTCGAACTTCTCCGCCCACATCGCCGCGAGCAGCCCGAGCACCGCGAAGACCCACGCCTGCAGGATGAGCAGCACCGGGAGCAGCAGGGGTTGGGTGAGGTGCAGGCCGGTGAAGAAGACGGCCACCAGCCAGGTGCACACGCCCACCAGGAGCCCCCGCACCATGGCCCCGGCCACGAAGCCCGCGAGCAGTTCGCCGGCGCCCAGAGGGGCGACCAGCAGGTCCACCACCGTGCCCTGGATCTTGTGGATGAAGAGCGACGAGCTGGAGTTCAAGAACGCGTTGTTGGCGATGCCGAGGAACACCAGGCCGGGGACGATGAACTGGACGTACGGCACTCCGTCGATGTCGCTGATCCTGGAGCCGAGCGAGTAGCCGAAGACGACGAAGTACAGCGTGGTGCTGATGAGCGGAGAGAGGACCGTCTGCCCCGGCACCCGCATGAAGCGGCGGACCTCCTTCAGGAGGAGGGTGCGCATCCCGATGACGTTCATTCGAGGCGCGTACATAACGTGGGCGCGCGGCGACGGCGACCTGATGCGTTACGGTCGCGGGGTGAGCCGGAGGACGCGCATGGTGTGGGTCATCGTCGTGCTCGTCCTGCTGGGCGTGCCGCTGGGGGCGTGGTGGGCGGTGACGCAGCCAGGCGTGGACGTCCGCGAGGCCGCGCCGCCGGAGGTCAGCGCCGCGAGGCTCGAAGCAGACGTGCGGCGGATGGCCCTGGAGCTCTCCCCGCGCAGCGAAGAGCACGTGACCAACCTGCAGGCGGTTTCAGACTTCATCGCCCAGGCGTTCCGTGAGGCCGGAGGCCGCGTGAGCGAGCGGACCTATGAAGACTCCTCGGGGGTGACCCGCCGGAACGTCATCGCGCAGTTCGGACCGGAGGGCGGTGAGGGCGAAGCCCCCGAGGTCATCGTGCTCGGCGCGCACTACGACGCCTTTGGGCCACACCCCGGCGCGGACGACAACGCCAGCGGCGTGGCAGGTCTGCTGGAGTTGGCGCGGCTGTTCGGCGCGCACCCACCTCCGATGCCCGTGGAGCTGGTGGCCTATCCCAACGAAGAGCCGCCCCACTTCACCTCGGAGGACATGGGCTCTGACCGGCACGCGGCTGCGCTGGAGGCGGAGGGCCGGAAGGTCCGCGCCATGTTCTCGCTGGAGATGTTGGGCTGCTTCAGCGACGAGCCCGGCAGCCAGGGGTTCCCCATCGGCCTTCTGGGCCACGTGTATCCGGACACGGGCAACTACATCGTGGTGGTGGGGCGCTTCACGGACATCCCGCTGGTGCGGACGGTGAAGGGGGCCATGCTGGGCGCGACCGACCTGCCGGTGGAGAGCATCAACGCGCCCACGGTGGTGCCCGGCGTGGACTTCTCCGACCACCGCAGCTACTGGGCGCGCGGGATGCCGGCGGTGATGGTGACGGACACCGCGTTCTACCGGAACCCGAACTACCACACGCCCCACGACACCCCGGACACGCTCGACTACGCGCGGATGGCGAAGGTGGTGCAGGGCGTCTACGCAGCAGTGCTCGCGGTGGCGCAGGAGCGGTAGACGCTCGAAGGCGGGCGCGGAGACCCCGCCTCACTGCGCCAGCATGCTCGCGCCGATTTTGCAGAGGTCTTCGGGCTTCTGGTTGCCGGCGTACCGGAGCATCTGCACCGCGCGCGAGCACTTGTCCGGCATCTCGCCGGCGTCCAGCGCGGCCCAGCACACCGCGTCCATCTGCGCGGCGAGCGCCTGGCACTCGGTCCCGGCAGCGCCTTCGGGGCCCATGGAGGCGTCGTGCTTTTCGCGGTCCCGGCGCAGCGAGCGGATGTGGACGCGGCAGGCCGACTCAGCCGCCCTGGCGTTGCTGCCCGCGGCCGCGCCGTGCTTCCCCTCCACGTCGAAGAGCGCGCCCTTCGCCTGCTGCACGCTCATGTTCAGCCCGACGATGACCTGCCCGCAGTTGCCCTTGTGGCCGCGGAGGATGGCGTCCCGGCACAGCGCCCGCGCCTCGTCTCGGAGAGTCTTGCAGCCGAGCGCCTCTTCCCCCGGCTTCGCCTTCGCGTCGCGTTCGACGGACCTCCGGGAGAGCTTCTTCGAGCGCTCCACGTCTTCCTTGACGGCGTCAGGCGCAGCGGCGGTGGCGGACAGGCTCCAGAGCAGAGACGAGACGAGCAGAATGGGGAGAGTGCGCATCGCCGGATGGTGCCACCCTCCGCCGCGAAGACCTACCCTTCTGCTGGATTTTTCCCGCCCGTCTGCGCCTGGGGCCCCGGCGCGGCGTGTGGCGCGCGGCCCGCGGTGGCGATGACCAGCCGAGGCAGAAACCCGGGGTGGAGCAGCGCCTTGCGCACGACCTTTGCCACCTCCTCCAGCTCACCCCGAAGCGCGGGAAGCTTCTGCGGGTCATCCACTGCGGAGACCAGCCCCAGGGGAGGCAGCCGCGTCCGCGCCTCCGGCACCTCGAGGAGCTGCGCGCGAAGCAGGTCGAGCACGTCCAGGTACGACAGCCGCAACAGCCCCACCGAGATGGAGAGCGAGTCCTCCAGGGCCAACGTGGTGTGCCAGCACCCCGGCGGGATGTAGAGGACGTCTCCTTCGGCGAGCGCCACCTCCAGCGGCGCCGTCTTCTCGCGGGCGAGCTCCGCCCGGGTCCCCATCCGGTCGAGCACGGGGTTCGGGAACACGGTGTTCTCTCGCAGGGTGTAGCGCTTGCGCCCCTTCGTCTGGACGATGAAGACGTCCTCGGGGTCGTGGTGCCAGCCGAAGCTGCCGCGGCTCTGTGGGGTGGCGTAGACGTGCAGGTTGAGGCGGCCTTGCAGCTCCATCGCCAACCTGCGCCCGAAGTCGCCGAGCGCCTGGTCCCAGAGATCCACGCCGCGCAGCATCACCGAGCAGCCCTCTGCGAAGAGCGCGCGGGCCTCGTCCATGCGCGTGGGGGCGGGCCCGGGGTGCGCCCCGCCATCTCGCACCACCACGCGGTCGCACCGCGTCTCCTCCACCAGGCGAGACACCGCCGCCCAGTCTCCGAGCGGGATGAACGCGTGCGCGGTGCCCCCGAAGACGCGCGGCCGCACGCCGAAGTCCTCGCGGAGGAAGGTGGTGAGGTTCGCCTCACCGACGAGCTGCTGGGTGATGAGCGGACGCACGCTCACCGCGCCTCTTCCTTCAAGACTTGAAGGAGGATGTCCTCCAGCCGCGCCGAGCGGGTGTCCACCTCCGCCACCGGAAGGCCCGCCGCGTACACCGCCCGCAGGAGCTCTCCTGATGGCGGGCTGCCGGCGCGCTCGAGCCACATCAGGCTGCGCCCGTCGTTCGACAACTTCGCGCCGAAGGGTGCGAGCGCCGGGGGCAATTCGCCGAGCGCCTCGCCGAAGCGGATCTCCAGCCGCTTCTCCCCGAGCCTGCGGAGGAGCGCGTGCTTCTCTTCGACGAGCAGGAGCCGGCCGCGGTCGATGATGCCCACCCGGTCCGCCAGCTCCTCGGCTTCGTCCAGGTAGTGCGTGGTGAGGACGATGGTCATCCCCTCCGCGCGCAGCCGCCGCACGTAGGCCCACAGCTCCCGGCGCAGCTCCACGTCCACGCCCGCGGTGGGCTCGTCGAGGAAGAGCAGCTTCGGCCTGTGCACCAGCGCCTTGGCGATGAGCAGGCGCCGCTTCATGCCGCCGGAGAGCGCGCGCGCCAGCACGTTCGCCTTGTCGTGGAGGCTGAGCGCGCGGAGCACCTCTTCGATGCGGGCGTCGTCCTTTGGCTTGCCGTAGTAGCCGAGCTGGATGGCGAGCGCCTCGGCCGCGGTGAAGAACGGGTCGAAGTTGATCTCCTGCGGCACCAGCCCCACGTCGAACCTCGGGCGCACCGGGTCCTCGTCCAGGTCGGAGCCGAAGATGCGGATGGTGCCGGCGCTCTTGCGCACCAGGCCGCACACCGCGCCGATGAGCGTGGTCTTCCCTGCGCCGTTGGGGCCGAGGAGCGCGAAGATCTCCCCCTGCGCAATGGAGAGGTTCACCCCGCCCAGCGCGGTGAAGTCCCCGTACTGCTTCCCCAGCCCCTCGATGTCCAGCGCGGCGACGCTCACGGTGGCGGACGCTTCGCACGGCGACTGCGGCAGGAGCAAGCGCTTCGACGGGTCAGACGCGCAGCCGCATCTGGTAGTGCGGGCCCACGCCGGGGAGGTCGAACTCGCCGCCGTCCTGCGTGAACCCGCGCGACAGGTAGAAGCCCGCCGCGTGCGTGCGCGCGTTGCACCAGAGAATGTCTCCGCCCTGGGCGCGGACGTGGGCCACACACGCGTCGAGCAGCACCCCGCCCACGCCTCGCCCCTGCAGCCCGGGCTCCACCGCCATCCCCCGCAGGCGCCACGCCCGCGGCGCGTCCTCGCCGGGTGGCGGCTCGAGGTACAAGGACGCGATGGCCACCGGGGCCTGCGCGTCATGGGCGCCGGCCTCGCCTTCGCCGGGAAGTCCCGCGAGGTGAATCGTCGACGGGGCGTCGTCCCCTGCGAAGAGGACCTCGTCGGGTGTCGCCCCCGGGCGCAGCACGCGAAGCCGCAGCGGCCGGACGGCGGCGGCCTCCACGCGCGTCACGCTCAGGGTGGGTGATTTGACACTCATGTGCGCTTCATCCTACAGGTCGAAGGGTCGGTCGGTCCCCCGGGAGGCATCCATGCAGGCGTTCTTCGTGACTTCGCGCCCCCACGCGCACGGCTTCATTGCGCTCTCGCTGCTCGCCTTCGTGGCCCTCTCCGCCTGCAGCGGCGCAGATGAGCCCGAGTTGCCGCAGGACCTGTGCGCGAAGCGCGTCTGCGGGACCAACATGGTCTGCAACCCGGAGTCAGGGCTGTGCGAGCAGAAGTCCTGCGACCCTGCCTGCGGCGCGGACGCGCCCATCTGCGACCCCATCACCTTCACCTGCCGCGCCTGCTCCACCCACGCGCACTGCGGCGGCGCCACGCCGTACTGCGATCCCGAGGCGAACGGCGGCGTCGGCGCCTGCGTGGGTTGCTCGGTCAATTCTCACTGCGGCGCTTCGGCGCCCCTCTGCTCCAACGGCGCGTGCGTGACCTGCACCGAAACCGCTGGCTGCTCGGGCATCACCGTCTGTGACACCGCGGCCAACAACGGCGCGGGCGCGTGCGTGGGGTGCCTGGGGAACTCGGACTGCGGCGGCGGGACGCCGGTGTGCTCGAACGGCGCCTGCGTCACCTGCGCGCTCGACTCGGACTGCCCCTCCGGCCACTGCGACACCTCTGCCAACGGCGGCGCCGGTGCCTGCGTGGAGTGCTTCACCGACGCGCAGTGTGGCGGTTCGACGCCCGCGTGTGACGCGGCCACCAACACCTGCGTGGCCTGCACCGGCGCCGAGCACTGCGACGCCTCCGCGCCGGTCTGCAACCCGCAGACCTTCACCTGCGTGACCTGCGCCACGGACTCCGACTGCTCATCCGGCCACTGCGACACCGCGGCCAACGGCGGTCTCGGCGCGTGCGTCCCCTGCGTGACCGACGCGCACTGCGGCGGCGCCACGCCGGCGTGTGACTCGCTGACCAACACCTGCGTGGGCTGCATCGAAGATGCGCACTGCCCGGGCACCGAGCCCACCTGCGACGCGGCCAACCAGACCTGTGTGGTGTGCCTCGAGAACGCCGACTGCCCCATGGGCGTCTGCGACACGGCCGTCCCCGGCGGCGCCTGCGTGGGCTGCCTGGGAGATGCAGACTGCCCGTCCGCCACCCCCGCGTGTGACACGGGCGCGCAGGTGTGCGTGGGCTGCCTGCAGAACACCCACTGCGGTGGCGCAACGCCCGTGTGTGACACCGCCCAGACCACCTGCGTCGGCTGTGTCGGCGACGGCGACTGCGGCGGAGCCACGCCGGTGTGCAACCCGGCCACCGCCACCTGCGTGGGCTGCACCTCCAGCGCACACTGCACCGCGCCCACCGCGGTCTGTGACCCGGGCACCCACGCCTGCGTCGGCTGCACCAGCGACGCGGACTGCCAGGCGCCCACTCCGGCGTGCAGCAGCAGCACCCAGACCTGCGTCACCTGCACCCAGAACAGCCACTGCCCGGCCGCATCGCCCATGTGTGACACCACGGTGCCCGGCGGCGCCTGCACCGGTTGCTCGTCGAGCGCGCAGTGCCCGCCCGGCCAGAGCTGCCAGGGCGGCCTCTGCCTGGGGCTCCCGGACTCCTGCGCCTCGGCGTGGCCCATCACCTTCGCCTCCGGCAGCAACACCACCACCTTCACCTTCAGCAGCAGCGGGATGACCCACCAGCACGGCGGCACCTGCAGCAACGCCGCCTCGCCCACCGCAGAGGGCGTCTACAAGCTCACCCTCACGCAGCCGCAGGACGTCCAGGTCTCGGTGACCGCCAACGCCAGCACCGACATCCTCTTCTGGGTGACCGAGTCCCCGTGTGGCAGCGGCCAGGAGCGCATCTGCCGCGACAACGTCTGGACCACGGGCGGTACCGAGAGCGCCGTGTTCGCCAACCTGCCGGCGGGCGATCACTTCCTCTTCATCGAAGGCTGGGCCTCCACGACCGCCGGCGCCACGGTCACGGTGACGCTGGGTGCGGCGAACAGCATGCCGAAGGGGGACCTTTGCTCGGCGCCCCAGCCCGTCGTCTTCGCCAACGGGACCAGCGCCAGCTTCACCCACTCCAGCACCGGGAAGACCGACGCGTACCGCGCGAACTGCAGCAACCAGAACGCCCGCACGCCGGAGGGCGTCTACCACTTCCAGCTCACCCAGCCGCGGACGGTGAACATCAGCGTCACCGGCCAGTTCTTGTTCGACACGGTGTTCTACGTGGCGGGTTCGCCCTGCGGATATGGGTCGGTCATCGCCTGCGTGGACAACACGCTGTGGGGCGGGACCGAGAGCACCTCGTTGAACCTCGCCGCAGGCGACTACTACCTGTTCATCGAGGACTGGGACGGGCTCTCCGGGTCGGCCAGCGTGAGCATCACGCTGAGCCCGTAGCCGAAGGGTCCACCGACGCCGGGCGCCGCCCCTCTCCAACGAAGAGAAACGAAACGCCTCAAGAGTTGGAGGCCGAGTCTCCAGGTCTTGATGAGTTCCGGCGGCGCGGCGAGCCCGAAGGGCTCTGCCGCGGAGCCTCCTCATGGGTGGAGGAATGCGAGCGCAGTGGCGCCCTGCGCGCGGTCACCTCGCGGGCCTGCGGTCGCTCGCGACTTGCGACCAGCGGGGAGGCCCCGGGGGCGGGGGCCAGGGTGAAGGCCGCCGTCTGCAGCGCGAGCGCAGTGTGTCCCCCTCTCTGGAGCGGGCCATGGTGCCTTGCGGCGCCGCGATGAAAGTTCTATGCGCCCCGCATGGCTGAGAACTTCATCTTCACCATGCAGGACCTCCGCAAGGTCAAGGGCGGCAAGGAGATCCTCAAGGGCATCTACCTGTCGTTCTTTCCCGGCGCGAAGATTGGCGTGCTCGGGCCCAACGGCTCCGGCAAGTCCACGCTGCTGCGCATCATGGCGGGCGTGGACAAGGAGTTCTTCGGGCTCGCGAGGCCGGACCCCACCGCGCGCATCGGCTACCTGCCGCAGGAGCCGGAGCTGGACCCGTCTTTGGACGTGAAGGGCAACGTGGAGCTGGGCGTGAAGCCCATCCGAGACCTGCTCAACCGCTTCAACGAGGTCTCCAACGCGTTCGGTGAGCCGGACGCGGACATGGACAAGCTCCTCGCCGAGCAGGGGAAGCTGCAGGACGCCATCGACGCCGCCAACGGCTGGGAGCTGGACCGCACGCTCGAGATCGCCATGGACGCCTTGCGGCTGCCGCCGGGTGACATGGACGTGACCCGGCTCTCCGGTGGTGAGAAGCGGCGCGTGGCCCTGTGCCGGGTGCTGCTGGAGAAGCCGGACCTGCTCC
>CAZQVZ010000070.1:0-18116 GCA_964596895.1 uncultured Myxococcaceae bacterium | reverse complement strand
GCTCCGGCTACCTGGCCATGCTCGGCAACGCGGCGATGCTCGCCGGTCTGCTCGGGACCGTGTCCGGTCTGATCAACTGCTTCGAGGCGGTGGCCCACGTGTCTCCCGCTGACAAGGCCACCATCCTCTCGGCAGGTATCGCCGAAGCGATGAACTGCACCGGCTTCGGGCTGCTCACCGCCATCCCGGCGCTGGTCGCCTTCTCGGTGATGATGGGCCGCACCCAGCACCTCATCAACGACATCAACGAGACGTCGGTGTCGGTGCTGAACCTGATCGTGACCAACAAGGACAAGTTCAAGAACGTGTCCGTGTCGGCGCCTCGCGACGAAGAGTAGTTCCGCAGTTTCAAGATCCTCCGGTTGGCACTCCCGGCGCGCGGCCTGACCGCTTCGCGCCGGGGGTTGCTCCGGCAACCATCCACGCAGCACCAAGGAGTCGAAGATGGCCGGCGGTATGGACCTTGGGAACTCGGGCAAGGGCGGCAAGAAGCCGCTCGACACCGCGATCAACCTGGTCCCCTTTATTGACCTGATGGCGGTGTGCATCAGCTTCCTCATCATGACTGCGGTGTGGACGCAGATCGGCCGGCTTCAGGTCAGCCAGTCCGGTGGTCCCACCGACCCCACCGAGGAGCAGGAGGACAAGAAGACCGTCCCCCTCACCCTCCTCATCACCGAAAAAGAGCTCAAGCTCACCGCGGGCGGGACGGCGTTTGATCCCATCCCCCTGGCGTGGGACGAGGGACAGAAGCTCAACCTCGTGAAGCTCGCAGAGAAGATCAAGGAGCTGAAGGTCCAGCTTCCTGATCAGCAGAACATCACCCTGCAGGCCGAAGACGGCGTCCGCTATGACGACCTGGTTCGGATCATCGACGAGTGCATTGGCGCGGGCCTTCCGAGTGTCTCGGTCGCCGCGGCGATGGGCTAGCGGGACACGGAGTCAGCCACAATGATCAAGGTTCCTGGCAAGCGGTACGGAAAGCGCCTTCAGAACAGCGTCATCTTCGGCGACGGCGCGCCGTCGAAGAAGAGCGGGTTCGCAGACCTGCTCATCACCCCGCTGGTCGACATGTTCGTGATCATCCTGCTGTTCTTGATCGCCAACTTCTCGGCCACCGGTGAGATCCTGTCCATGACCAAGGACATCCAGCTCCCTGAGGCGAAGAACGTCCAGGAGGTGCAGATGGTCCCGGTCATCCTGCTGTCGGACACGGAGATCGTGGTGGACGGCACCAGCGTCGCCCGGCTCTCCGACCTGGATTCGGCGGAGTACCTCAACATCCCCGCGCTCGAGGAGAAGCTCCGCGAGCTCAAGAAGAAGACCGAAGACCTCCACGCCATGGCCGGTGATGACAACGCCTTCAAGGGCGACGTCAACATCCAGGGCCACAAGGAGGTGAAGTTCAAGTACGTGAAGAAGGTGATGTTCTCGGCGGCCACGGCCGGCTTTGGAAACATCAACTTCGCGGTGCTGAGCAAGGGCGACGGGACGGAAGCGGCGCCCACCGCCGCGGCCCCGGTGCCGTAGCGCCCGTCGAACCCGAGGCAGGCTGCCTGCCTGCCCTCAAGGCCCCGGCTCCCCACGAGGGATCCGGGGCTTCTTTTTTTGCACCGGGGGGGCCCCTTCCGGGTCGGACGGAGCAACTGCTAGTGTCGCCCGCCGGCGAGATGGCAGACGCCAAACAGAGGGCCGTCCAAAGACGGTCACATATCCGGGAGAAAACAGACCAAATGAACCAGGACTTCGATTTCGCCGCTCAATCCGGCGGTGGTGACTTCCCCGTCGTCGGCATGATCTTCGTGCTCGCCTTCGCGGCCTTCATCATCGCTTCGATGTGGAAGGTCTTCGTCAAGGCCGGCCAGCCGGGGTGGGCGGCCATCGTCCCCATCTACAACTACTACGTGATGATCAAGATCGTGGGCCGCCCCACCTGGTGGCTGGCGCTGTTCTTCGCGGGCATCATCCCGTTCGTGGGCGGCATCATCAGCCTCGTGGCGATGATCATCATCTCCATCGACATGGCGAAGAGCTTCGGCAAGGGCGCAGGCTTCGGCGTGGGCCTGGCGCTGCTCTCGCCGGTGTTCTACCCGATCCTCGGCTTCGGCTCGGCGCAGTACGTGGGCCCCGCGGCTGCGGGCAGCGCGGTGGCCAAGGCCTAGTTTCGAAGCTTCGCTCGAGTACCTGCTGAACGACGCGGCCTGCTCCCTTCACCGGGGGGCGGGCCGCTTCGCTCTTGGGGCCGGCCGGCCGCCGTGCGCCCGGGCGCGGAGGCCTTCGGCTGCAGGAGTCGGCCTGCGGTCCGACCTTTGGCGAAAGGAGGTTCGAGACCGATGGCGAATGACGGCAGGAGCGACGACAGGCCGGAGCTCAACGAGAAGCTGCGGCAGGAGCCCTTGAGCGAGGACGACCTCGACAGGCTGCGCCGGGAGGGCAGGAGCCCGGAGATTGGGGACGACGACACGCCCCGGGAGCGCGTGGCCAGAGCGGGTGCTGCCAGCGCGGGCCTGCGGGACGACGAGCGCCCGGACGAGCACCGGGAGCGGATGAGGGCGGCCGGGCGGGAGCGGCAGGGCGGGGCGCCCGGCTTTGAGCTCGGCGGCAAGCCTTCGAAGGAGGGGCTCGAGGCCCGCGGCGGCGCGCCGGATGGCAGGCGGCAAGACCCCCAGGGGCCCGGCGCTGACCGCACCCGGATGCAGGACGAAGGGGGGCTGGTGGCCGAGCGCGCCCACGGGGGCGACGAGCAGGTGAGCGGTCACAGGGGCCTGAACGCCCGGGAGGGCGCACGCCCACCCGCCAGGCTCGCGTCGACCGGGGACGAATCCGAGGTGGCGCAGCTGCGCGCGGACGGCCGCGGCGAATCCCAACCCAGCCGCACGCAGGTGGAGCAGGACTACGGGGAGCAGGGCCGCCGGCTGCCCGACTGGGCAGACAACTCGAAGGCGCCGTCCATCAACGACCCTGACCCTGACCGGGAGTAGGCGAGGGCAGTCGCCGAGCGAGCGGAGAGGCCCGCGGGAGGTGGCGTTGAGGAGGCCGCCTCCCGCGGATCTGTTATTGAGCGTCCCCTCATGGATGCTCGCCGCCCCCACACCACCCTCACCTCCTCCGCCCCCGTGGGCGGTCCTTTGACCCTGGCCGTCAAGGGCCTGCTGATGGGCACCGCGGACATCATCCCCGGCGTCAGCGGCGGGACGGTGGCGCTGATTGTGGGCGTGTACGGGCGGCTGCTGGAGGCCATCCGGTCGGTGACGCCTTCGTCGCTGCTGGTGCTGCTCCGGGCGCTGCCGGGGCTGTGGGACAAGGCGCGAAGGCCGGCGTTCGTGGCCGCGGCAAAGGCGCTGCACCTCGACTTCCTCTTGCCGCTGGGCGCGGGCGTGGTGGGCGCCATCCTGGTGGCGGCGAAGTTCATCCCCGCGCTCCTGGAGCGGTACCCCGCCCAGATGAACGCGCTGTTCTTCGGGCTCATCCTCGCGTCGGTCTACGTGCCGTGGAGCAAGATGGTCCGCCGCGGGCCGCAGCACCTGTTGGCGCTGGTGGCAGCGGGCGCGGCCGCGTTCTGGGTGGTGGGGCTGCCGCTGCTGCAGGGGACGGATGACCCGAGCCTGCTCTTCGTCTTCGCCGCGGGCGCCATCGCCATCTGCGCCATGATTCTGCCCGGCGTCTCCGGCAGCTACATGCTCAAGGCGATGGGGCTGTACGCGTACATCCTCGCTTCGCTCAATGACCGGAACCTCCTCGTCATCGGCGTGTTCCTCCTGGGAATCACCGTGGGCATCACCTCCTTCGCCCGCGTGCTCTCCTGGCTGTTGCGCCACTTCGAGGCGATGACGCTGGCGGTGCTCACCGGGCTGATGGTGGGCTCCTTGCGCTCGGTGTGGCCGTTCCGCGAGCCCCTGGCGGATGGCACCTCCCGGCTCACCCTGCCGAGCGCCCTGGGCGCGCAGGAAGTCGGCCTCTTCGCCTTGATGGCCCTGGGGCTGGCGGTGGTGACCGGGCTCATCCTCGCGGACAAGAAGCTCGGCGGCGGGCAGGCCTCGGGCGCCGGGACCCCCGCCGGGGACATGTAGCCTCCGCGCAGCGCCCCGCCACCCCGTCACCCGTTCGACGCCGTTCTCCCCGCCGGGTTCGCCCGCGTCCGCAAGGGGCGTAGGGTCAGGGCATGACGCCGCTTTCGCGAATCGCCCACGCTGCGCAGCGCCTGAAGGTCTTCCCCCTGCCGTCGGCGGTGCTCCTGCCCGGCGCGGCGCTCCCGTTGCACATCTTCGAGCCGCGCTACCAGGCGCTGCTTGAGGACTGCCTCGCAAAGGACCGGGTGATGGCGCTCGCGGACCTGCAGCCCGGCTGGGAGGGGAACGACGAAGGGCGGCCGCCGCTGCGGCCGGTGGCCTGCGCGGGGATGGTCATCCTCAGCGAGCCCGCGGAAGGAGGCGGCGGGCGGCAGAACATCCTGCTGCAGGGGGTGGTCCGGGTCCGGGTGCTGGAGGAGTGGGAGAATGACCAGCCCTACCGCGAGGTCCGCGCCGAGGTCTGCGAAGACGCGCCCTACGCAGGTCCGCTGGAGGAGCTGTTGCGGCAGGCGGTGCTGGAGATAGCGGGGCGGCTGGAGGGCGAGGTCGCAAGCCAGCTGGTGCAGCTCGCGGCGCGCACCGAGGGTGGGCAGCTCGCGGACGTGGTGAGCGCGGCGCTGGTGCAGGACCTCCAGGCCCGGCACGCCATCCTCGCCGAGCTCGACGTCTCCCGCCGGCTGGAGCGAGTGGTGGACGCGGTGGAGGACCTGATGGCGCGGATGGGCGCGGTGGCGCCGCGAGGCCCTCTGAACTGAAGGAACTGGGCTAGAAACGCGGCATGAGACTCGTGCGGCTCGCCTCGGCGAGCGTCAACACCACCGTCGGCGCGCACCGGAGCAACGTGGAACGGGCGGTGGCACAGGCAGAGGCCATGGCCGCGGACGGCGTCACCGTGGCCGCGTTCCCCGAGCAGCTCATCAGCGGGTATCCCCCCGAAGACCTGGTGCAGTGGCAGGGGTTCGTGGAGTCGCAGTGGGCCGAGCTGCACCGCTTCGCCCGCGCCACCGCGCACCTGCCCACCGCGCTCCTCGTGGGGGTGACGGTGGCGCAGGACGGGCTTCGCTACAACTGCGCGGCGGTGGTGGCCGGCGGCACCGTGCATGGGCTCGTGCCCAAGGAGAAGCTGCCCACCTACAGCGTGTTCTACGAAGGCCGCACGTTCTCGCGCGGCTACCCGGGCATGCGCGCCGTGCACCAGGGCGTGCCCCTGGGGGATCTGCTCTTCCGCTTCGACTTCGGGCTGCTGGCGGTGGAGGTGTGTGAGGACCTGTGGAGCTCGGACGGGCCCATCCGCCGCCGGACCTTCATGGGCGCGGAGGTGGTGGCCAACCTCTCCGCCTCGCCGTACCGCATCGGCTTCACGCAGACGCGCCGGGAGCTCATCGCCACCCGGGCCGCGGACCACCAGTGCACGCTCTTGTACGCGAACGCGGTGGGGTCCAACGACGGGCTCATCTTCGACGGCGGCGGCTGGGTGAACCAGAACGGCCGGCCGGTGCTGGAGGCGGAGCGCTTCCGCGAAGGCTGGGCCGCCGCCACCGTGGACCTGGACCGCACCGCCAGGCTGCGCACCGAGAACAGCACCTGGCGCGACGACCGCGAGGACTACTGCCAGAAGGCGCCGCCCCCGTGGGTGGTGGACGTGGCCGCCACCGGGTTCCAGAGCCGGACGGACTCGCTGCGCTACCCGGTGCCCGCCCACCGCAGCTTCTTCCTCCCAAAGCCCCAGCAGCCGAAGGACGCGCGCGCCGAGTTCTGCGAAGAGGTGCTGGACGCGCTCGCCCTGGGGGTGGGGGACTACTTCGAGAAGACGGGGGTCTTCCGGGGCTTCGGCATCGCGCTGTCGGGCGGCCGGGATTCGCTGCTCACCCTGCTCATCCTCCACCGCTACGCGAAGAAGCGGCAGCCCCAGGACCCCGGCGCGCTCATCCGCGCCTTCTACATGCCGTCGAAGTTCTCCTCGGCGCAGACGCAGCAGGCGGCGGAGACCATCTGCAACGACCTCGGGGTGCGGCTGGAGATCTCCTCCATTGCCCAGGCGCACGAACGCGAACACGAGGCCACGCGGGCGATGCTGGACGGGGCGGCGTTGACCGCGCTGACGGACCAGAACATCCAGGCGCGGCTGCGCGCGCAGAGGATGTGGAACTGGAGCAACACCTCCGGGGGCCTCTTCGTCCAGACCGGCAACATGAGCGAGAAGGCGGTGGGCTACACCACCATCGGCGGGGACCTGATGGGCGCCCTGGCGGTCATCGCCAACGTGCCCAAGACGGTGGTGATGTACCTGCTCGACTACCTCCTGGAGACCGAAGGGCACGAAGGCATCCGCCAGGTGCTCGCCGGGGCGCCGGGCCCGGAGTTGGCGCCGGACCAGGTGGGGGAAGCGGAGCTGATGCCGTTCGGCGTCCTCGACGGCTGCTTCTTCCTCTTCGCGGGCGAGAAGCTCCTGCCGGACGAGGTCTTCCTGGCGATGCGCGAGCTGTACCCGGAGATCCCCGCGGAGACGATGCGCGGGTACGTGGACAAGTTCGTGCGGCTGTTCCTGCAGTCCATCTACAAGTGGGTGCAGTCGCCCCTGTCCCTGCACATCGGCAACCTGGACCTCGAGCGCGAGCGCGCGCTGCAGCTGCCGGTGGTGACCAGCGGAGAGTGGAAGGACTAGCGGCTGACCACGGCGTCCCGCCCGCCCACCTTGGCGCGGTGGCAGGCCTCCTGGACGGCGTCGAGCAGGTTGCCCCAGGGCTGCGAGCGCCGCAGCGGCGAGATGCCGATGGAGAGCGTCAGCCGGAAGTCGCCGAAGGCAGAGGCGTGCAGGGTCTTCGGCGCGAGCCTGCGGAGCCGTTCGCCCAGGGCCCGCGCGGCCGTCTCGCCCATCCCCTCGAGGATGACCGCGAAGGCGCCGCCGTGCACCCGGGCCAGGGGACCCTGACCGTCCAGGAGCTCCGCCACCCGGGAGGCGAGGTGCGCGAGCGCTGCGTCCACCGCGTCCTGGCCGTGCAGGTCGTTGTGCTCGCAGAGGTCGTCGATGTCCAGCCACAGGAGCGACAGCGGCGTCTTCGCCCTGCGCGCGCGGGAGACGGCCTGCGAGAGCGCCTCTTCGAAGTGTTCTCGCCGCCACGCCCCGGTCAGCAGGTCCACCCAGGGCGCGTGGTCACTCACCTCGGCGCCTCCACCGTCTTCTTGTGCGCCTTGTCGAAGCCTTCGAAGTGGCGGATGGCCGCCTCCCCCACCCGCTGGATGTGCTGGTTGTTCAGCCAGGCGGAGACGGGCGCCGCCACCACCGGCATGGCCCGGCCAAGGGTGTTCAGCCCGCCGCGGGTGAGCAGGATGCGCGCGAGCGTTCCCACCGCGCGCGGCGTGGAGCGGGTGAAGGGGCCGACGCCGTTGGAGACCCCGAAGAGGTCCAGGAGCTCCGCGCGTTCGTTTTCGCTCTTGAGGTTGCGCTTGTAGAGCGTGGCCACGTCCACCAGCAGTTGCAGCTCCAGCCACACCATCACCACCAGGTCCGCGGGGATGGAGATGGCGCCGAAGACGCCGCTCACCCCGCCCACCATGGAGGCGATGCCCTTCTTTTCGTCGATGAGCCGCTGCGCCAATTCCCGCTGCTTCGCGGACGGGTAGCGCTCTTCCAACTCCGTCAGCCGGGAGCGCGCCTTCGGGATCTCCTTCTGGATGACGTCCTCCACGCGGGCGCGCGCGAGGCTGCGAAGCTCCGCCGGCGTCAGCCGCTTCGAGAAGCCGCGCAGGACCTCCAGGCGCTCCCAGAGGTTCACGTCAGAAGCCCCGCTCTGCCAGGTACAGGTCCACCAGCGCGCCCTCTTCGAACCAGATCTCCGACATCTGGTGCTGGTACCAGCGGGAGTCCGGCTTCGGTTCGCGGATCTCCAGGAGCACCAGGTTGGTGCCCACGTTGCGCACCGCCGCGCGCGCCTTGCAGGCGGCGCCGGGCTCTTCGCCGAAGGTCTCCTCGAGGCACACCTGGTCGCCGGTGGAGAGCCTGCGCACGTACTGCTGCGCGAGGTACTTCGCTTCGTCACAGGCGCCGCGCACCCCGGACTGCCCGTGCATCTGGCAGCGGTCCTGCTCCGGCGCGTCCACCCGCCCGGCGGTGCTGCCGAAGTTGCCCCGGTCTCGCCGGGTGCGCGGGTCGGGGTTGCAGCCGGCCGCAACCAGCCCCACGCCCAGCGAGAGCGCGAGCACGGCCACGGGGAGACGGACCTTCGAGCGGCCGCTCATGAGCCCTGCTCCTGCGCGTGGAGGAAGGACGCGAGCTGCCCGCGCCCGGAGTCCGAGAGGTCCACGAAGCGGACGCCCATTCCGAACCCGCTGCGGTCCGGGACGTTCACGACTTCGCCCCGGCATTCGATGGCGGGGGAGCCCGGCGGCCGCAAGGTGACCTTCACCTCCGCGCCCACCGGGTGGGGGATGGCCCGGTCGAAGAACGCACCGCCCACCGACAGGTCCGAGGTCGAGTACAGCGAGAAGCCGCGGGCGTCTCCCAATTCCACCGGGATGACGATGGGCGCCCGGGCCTCACGCCGCCGCTCCAACGAGGGGCTTTCAGCCATGGGGCGAGGATGGCAGGGCCCGCCGGAGCGGACAAGCAGGCTTCAGCCCCGGGCCGTCACCTTCGAGCGCAGGTACCCATGGATGCGGCGGACCGCCTCCGCCGAAGGGTTGCGGAACGCGAGCCGCATCCCGTGGCCTTCGTTGTCCCAGCCCACCACCTCTGCGTTCACCTGGACCGGGCGGCGCGGCTGGTCAGGGAGGTAGAGCAGCAGGTCCAGCCGGGTGCCGCGCTCATGCGGGTGGCCGGTGCGGGTGGAGACGCCGAAGGTGGAGAGGTCCCGGGTGACGCGGAAGAAGCGGCCGCCTTCGACCCGCTCTTCGCAGTCGAGCTCCACTTCCAGCCTGGGAGTGGCCCGGCGCTCTTTGGGGGCGCGGCGCTCGCGTTCACCCGCGCCGGCGATGGGCGGCCGGGAGGGGCCGCGGCGGTCCGCCTGGCGGCGGTCGGGGCGCACCTTCGGCGCGGGGGCGATGAGGGGCAGCTCGGTGAGTTCGCTGTGGAGGTGGTTCATGGGTCGCCCTGTGGTTCCACCGCATTATCGGGAGGTGGATGGGCGACGTTTCCTCACATCCACCTATTTCTTGATGAAGTTCACCACCTGCCCGAGGTTCACCGGCACCTGCGCGCCTCCGGAGGTGAGGTTCCCGGTCAGCTCCACCTTGCCCCGCCCCTGGCGGATGGCGTTGGCGGCCTGGAGCGCGCGGGGGAAGTCCACGGTCACCGGCAGCATCACCGTTTCGGTGGCCTTCGCCGGGATGAGGCCCAGGCGCCCGGCGCTCACGTTGCCCACCTTCGCCCCGCCGATGCTGAGGTTCCCCACCAGCCCGGCGATGGGCAGCGGGAAGCTGTTCTTGTTGGTCAGCCTCACGGGGATCTCCAGCCGGGCGGAGGTGAGGTTCATCTGGGTGATGCGCGGGGCATCCATGCTGAAGGCCGGGATCTTGGGGACCTCGAAGACGCCCTCCTTGCGCAGGGGGAGCTTCACCAGGCCAATGGGCGTGTCCACCCCGATGCTGCCCTCGGCGCGGTACTTCGCGGTGGGCTTGGTGAGGAAGACCACCAGCGTGGACGCGAGGTCCGCGAACTTGAGGTCCGCGGGGAAGGAGAGGTCCGTCTTGTCGTTCGCATCGACCTTGAAGCCCCGCCGCGGGCTGCCGGCCACCACCTGCTTGTCCTCGACGAGGAGGTTGTAGTCGACGTGCGCGAGCGACAGCCCCATGGGGTTGGGGTTGTTCAAGGTCCAGAGGGTGTCCAGGCGCGCGCCGGACAGGTCCGCGTTGAGCAGGTTCGCCGTCTTGAAGCGCAGGTCCGGCTTCTTGAAGGCGCTCTTGAAGAGGTTCTGGAGCAGCGCGCAGCCCGGCAAGACGAGCGCGGCGGCGACGAGGACGGGGAGCAGGCGGAGGTGGCGCATGGCGTTGGTTCTTAGCCCCGGGGGACGGCAGGGGGGCGGCGAAATTCAGGCGCCGCCGTGCCCGTCACGCCGTCAGCACCAGCTTCACGATCTCCGGCGGCGCCCCCAGCCGCAGGGGCGGACCCCAGAACCCACAGCCGCGGCTCACGAAGATCTGCGAGTCGTTCCGTTGATACAGCCCGTCGACGTAGTCCCACGCCAGGCCGATGAAGGCCGTCATCGGGAAGGCCTGCCCGCCGTGCGTGTGCCCGGAGATCTGCAAGTCCACCCCCTGCTCCGCCGCGCCGTCGAAGTTCGCGGGCTGGTGCGCGAGGAGGATCTGCGGCGCGTCCGGGTGGATACCCACCTGCGCCTCCTGAAGGTCATAGCCGCCGCGCCCGGGGCCTCGCCGCCTGCCGGACCAGTCATCCACGCCCAGGAGGTTGATGCGGCCGCCGGCGTCGCCGACCTGCACCGACCGGTTTCGCAGCACCTGCACGCCGTGGGATTCCAGGAAGCGGGACCACTCCACCTCGCCCGAGGCGTAGTCGTGGTTCCCGGTGACGAAGTAGCTGCCGAAGCGCGACCTCAAGCTCCCCAACGCCGCCACCGCCGGCCCGAGCTGGTGCACGGGTCCATCCACCAGATCCCCGGTGATGGCGATGAGATCCGGCTTCAGGGCATTGGTCCGCCGGACCAGCTCGTCCACGAATCTCCTGTCGATGAACGCGCCCACGTGGATGTCCGTGAGCTGGACGATGGAGAGCCCCTCCAGCGTCTTCGGCAGCCGCGCCAGCTTCACCGCGCGCTCGTTCACCCCCGGCGGCGTCAGCGCGCGCCAGCTCCCATAGCCCGCCGTGGCCGCGCCCGCGCCGAGGGCGGTGAGCGGCAACAGCTGCGTCACCGCGCGCCGGGCCGTGTCCACCTTCACGGGCTCCGCCCTGGCGCGCAGCCGCTTCCCCACCGCGAGCGCGAGCGCCACCGCGTCCACCGCCACCGCCGCCACCGTGAAGCTCATCACCAGCGCCAGCCAGACGTAGACGCCCACTGCGTAGACGTCCAACGCGGGCTCCGGGAGGGCCGCGCGCAGGCTGCGCCTGAGCGCGAGCAGGAGCGTCATCCCCGTGAGTACGCCCACCGCCAGGCCTCGCGCCCGCCGCGTCGCCAGCAGCGGACGCAGGACCCGCAGGTACAGGTAGAGGTGCCCCACCGCCGCACCACCTGCAATCAGCAGGGAGAAGGAGATTCGCATCGCCGGGGGATGCTAACCGCCGCGCCGAAATTCCGGGCCTCCGAGCGCCCGCTGGCGTATGTAATGCGGTGTGCGTTCTCCAACCCGCGGCGCTCTGACGGTCATCTTCCTGTTGACGCAGCTTGGAACTGCCTCGGCGCAAGCCACAGCTGAGAAGACTCTCTGGCTGGTGCAGCCGCTCTATCCGGGGCAGGACCGCCTGGTGGCGCGCACCGAAGCGGCCCTCTCGGAGATCATCCCGGAAGGGCAGCGCGCCGCCCAGGTGATGGGGCGGACGGAGCTGGAGGCGCACCTGCGCGGCCAGAAGCCGTCGCAGGGGTGCCTCACCGGCGAGGCGCCCTGTCCGAACCCCATCGACGCGCTGGTGGCGGACCTGGGCTTCGACCGGGTGGTGTTGATGCGCGGCGGACAGGACGAATCCGGGTACCGCTTCCGGGTGACGAGCTACCGGCCCAAAGGCGGCGAGCTCAGCCACGCCGAGGCCAGCAACCAGGGGCTGGAGCGCGCGCTGCTGGGCGCGCTGGTGAAGGTGGTGCCGCTGGCCTCGACCCTCTTCATCGACAGCACGCCGCCCGGGGCCACAGTCTTCATCGACGGGGAGAAGGTGGGGACCACCCCGCTGGAGACGCAGATCCTCCCCGGTGAGCGGACCTTGCGGCTGGAGCTGGGTTCGCACCTGCCTTCGGAGTTCGCCCAGAACGTGCCGGTGCGCGGCGAGGTGCGGGTGGCGCGGACGCTGGAGAAGGTCCCGGCGCGCCTGGTGGTCACCGCCCGTCCGGAGGGCGCGGAGATCTGGGTGGATGGCAAGTCGGTGGGCAAGGACAAGGTGGACCAGGGCATCGAGCCTGGCACCCACGCCATCCGGCTCTCGCTCGAGGGGTTCCACCCTCATGAGCAGACCGTGGAGATTGCGCCCGGCGAGACCACCACCGTCGACCGGACCCTCGCCCCCACCTCCTTCACCGGCTTCAAGCGGGCCTTGCAGCGCGCGCAGGAGGACATCTACGAGCGGCGCTCCTACTTCGAGGTCGGGTTCGAGTCCGCCCAGTTCAACACCGACGGCTTCACCACCCGGCTCGGCGACAACGACGCAGAGGTGGACGGCTTCGTGCCCGGCCGCAGGCCCCGGCTGACCGGGGTCTCGGTGGAGTATGGGAACACCGGCCGGCACTTCGGCCTGGCGGTGATTGGCGCGAGCTACCTGCAGGGAGGGGGGGAGATCATCGCCAGTGACACGCTGCTGCCGGAGTCCGCGCGGTTCCATTCGCTGACCTTGCGAGCGCTCCAACCGCAGCTGCGGTTCGCGCTCTGGCGCTTCACGCTCGGGCTGCAGGCGGGGCTCGATGCCCGGCTGGTGCAGGTCATGTTCCGGGACCAGTCCGACCTGTTCGGGCCCGCGGGGCGGGCGGTGGACCTGCAGCTCAGCGGTCAGGCCCACCTGAGAATCTTCATCCTCGAAGGGCTGTACCTGACCGGCGCCGCCCGCGCGTCCCGGCCGGTGCTGAGCGGCAACGCGGGCTACTTCTCGTTCGTCGGGGGCGCCGGTTATGCGTTCTAGCTTCAGCGCGCGCGCAGCCGCGCTGCTCGTGGTGACCTGGGGCTTTGTGGCCGCCGGTGCGCCGGCGCCGCTTCTGGGGGCGGAGGTCGGCAACGCGGACGCGCTGATTGCCGAGGGCAACCGGCTCTACAACGCCAAAGACTTCGAGAAGGCCGCAGGGGTCTTCCTCAAGGCGACGCGGGCCAACCCGGAGGCGCTCGCGGCGTACCTCGGCTACGCGCGCTCCGAGTTCGCGCGGAAGAACCTCGTCCGCGCCTGCTACGCGTACGGGGCCTACCTCCGGGCGGCGCCGGACGGCGCGTCCGAGCGGGGGCGGGTGGAGGGCGAACTGGAGCTCTGCACGCGCCAGCGGGCGGCCCAGAAGGACGCGCCGCCGGATCCCACCGCCGGCTACGTGGAGCAGAAGGCCCGCTTCTTCTCCACGCTGGAGGAAGGAGCGCTGGACGGCGAGGGCTCCGCGGCCGAAGCGCTGAGGGCCCTGGTCGAAGCCGGCTACCTCGCGCCGGACCTCCGGGAGCTCGCGCAGCGGCTGCACGCGGCGGCCATCGCCCGGGCGGAGGACATCTACCAGCGGGCGCTCGCCGGGCGGGACGTGAAGGTGGAGGAGCTGCGGAGCGCGCGGCGGCTCTACGAAGCGGCGAGCCAGGTGGGGCCCGCGCTCCCCACCGCGCAGCCGCATGCGGCGTTCGCCGAAGCGGTGGCCCACCTCGCCGAGGGAGCGCCCGGGCAGGCGGATGCCTCGCTGGCAGAGGCCATCCGCCTCTCGCCGGGGGTGGCTGAATACAAGCACCTGCGCGCGGTGGCGCTGATGCGGTCGGGGGACAACCCGGCGGCGCTGCGCATGCTGGAGGCCGAGCTGCCGGACGATCCGCGGACCCACGCGTTGCGGGTGGTGCTGGCCGTCGGCGATTCTCCGGAGGCCGGCGCCCGGGAGCTCGAGAAGCTCCTGTTCGAGAAGCGCTTTCAGCCCGGCAAATAGAGGGACGATGGCGCGCATCATCTGCAAGACCTGCGGGACCGAAGCCGCGGTCTGGACGGGCCAGTGCCCGAATTGTTCGGGGACCACGCACATCGAGCTGACGAAGCCCGTGGACCCGATGATCGGCAAGACCGTCCACGGGGGGCTGAAGATCCTCCGCAAGCTCGGGCAGGGGGGGATGGGCGCGGTGTACCTCGCCGAGCGGGAGGGGCTGGGCCAGAAGGTCGCGCTCAAGTTCCTCAACGCGAACCTGCTCACCAACTCCGACGTGGCCCGCCGCTTCATCAATGAGGCGAAGACCTACGCGCGCATCTCCCACCCCAACGCGGTGACCCTGCACGACTTCCAGCAGGACGAAGACGGCGCCCTCTACATCGCGATGGAGTACATCGAGGGGACCGATCTCACCCGCTACATCGCAGAGCGCAAGCGGGTGCCGCCGGCGGAGGCCATCGAGATCGCGCTGCAGGTGGCGGACGTGCTGCATTCGGCGCACGCCATGGGGATCATCCACCGGGACCTGAAGCCCGAGAACGTGATGATCCGCACCGGGATGCGCGGCATCTTCGTGAAGGTGCTGGACTTCGGTATCGCCCGGCTTCTGGACGACGGGTCCACCCGCCTGACGCAGGCGGGCTCCATTGCCGGGACGCCGCGCTACATGGCGCCCGAGCAGGTCCGGGCCAAAGACGTGGACGCGCGCGCGGACATCTACGCGCTCGGCATCCTGCTGTTCGAGATGCTGACCGGGGAGCACCCGTTCGAAGGCTCCAGCGTCGCGGAGATCCTGAGCGCCCAGGTGATGACCCCCATGAAGCACCTGGGGGAGGTGGCGCCCGAGTTCGACGGGCTGGCGGTGGACGCCGTCATCCAGAAGGCGACGGCCAAGCTGCGGGAGGAGCGCTACGAGACGATGCAGCACTTCGCCCAGGCGCTCTCCAACGTGGTGCCCACCATGACGGGGTTCGTGCCGGCGCAGGTCCCCGAGGCGGAAGCCGACGCCCTGGCGGGCGGGGACACCTTCATCCCCAACGCGGTCTCCGCCTCCGACAAGACCCTGCCCGCCGAGCCTGCGCGGGACGGGTTCTCGAAGACGGCTTATCCCTCCCCGCCGGTGGTGGCGCCGCGTCCGCGGACCGGCCTGTGGGTGGGCGGTGCGGTGGGGTTGCTCGCCCTGGTCGGCGTGGGCGTGGCGCTGGCCCTGGGCGGCGGTAGGTCGCCGGCGCCGAACGGCGCAACCGAAGGGGCTTCCGCTCTGGCCCAGCCCGGGGCGCCGGGTGCCGCGCCCCGCGCCGAGGTGCAGCCTGCGGAGGTGGTCCCTGCCGCCGCGCGCGTCGGCGGTGATGCGGCAGCGCCGGTGGACGACGGCCGGGCGCGGTTCCTCTCCGAGGAGATCCTCCTCAAGGCGCGCGCCGCGTTCGCCGCCGGCAACCTCGACGAGGCGCGGCGGATCTCCGAAGTGCTGTCCGAGCCCCACCCAGCGGTCGAAGGCGATCTGGCGAAGCTCGTGGGGGACCTGCAGGACGCGCAGAGGCAGCTCAAGCAAGGGCAGGCGCTCGTCCGGCAGGGTGACTGCGCGCGCGCCATCGCCGTGTTCGACGCGCTGCTCAAGAGCTACCCGAGCGTGAAGGACGCGCGGCGGGCCCGGGCGAGCTGCCAGCGGATGCTGCCGCCCTCCATCGCGCAGTGACCCCACGGCGCCGATCTTCGTTCCACGCCCGCCATGACGGTGGTCAAGTGCCGCCGAGGATGGAAGAGGACGCCGACAGCCCCTTCGACGCCCCGGTGGAATTGCCGCTCGATGGCGAATTGGACCTGCACCCCTTCCGCCCGAAGGACGTGAAGGATGTGGTGATCTCCTATTTGGAGGCCTGCCGGGAGAAGGGCGTGCTCGACCTCCGCATCATCCATGGGAAGGGGACGGGGACGCAGCGGCGGCAGATCCAGGCGCTGCTCGCCCGCCTGCCCGAGGTGGAGGGCTTCCGGACCGCTGACGAGTCCTCGGGCGGCTGGGGAGCGACGTGGGTGCGGCTGCGACCGCTGTGAAGGCAACGAACGCTTGAAGGCCCGCTCGCCAGGGGAAGCCTCCGGCGACTATGGGAGTTTGCACCGACATGTTTCTGCACGCGCTGGGTCACTTCTATCCGCCCAACATCATCGACAACGCCTTCCTGGAGGCGCTGGAGATAGAGACCAGCGACACCTGGATCACCGAGCGCGTGGGCATCCGCACCCGCCACACGGTCCTGCCCCTGGACTACATCCGGCGGACCCGCAACGAAGACGTGCGCGCGGCGCTGGAGGCGGCGGAGTTCACCAACGCGCAGACGGGCAAGCGCGCGGCCCTGATGGCGCTGGAGCGCGCGGGCCTTTCGCCTTCCGACATCGGGATGGTCATCGCCGGCGGCTGTTCGCCTGACCAGTGCATCCCCGCGGAGGCCTGTCGCATCGCCGAGGCGCTCGGCATCGAAGGGCCGGGGCTGGACATCAACAGCGCCTGCTCGAGCTTCGCAGCGCAATTGCACTTCCTGGCGGGGATGCGCCCGGAGCGGCTGCCGGACTACATCCTCGTGGTGAACCCGGAGAACAGCACCCGCGTCGTCGACTACAAGGACCGCTCCTCCTGCGTCCTGTGGGGCGACTGCACCACCGCCGGCATCGTCTCGCCTCGCATCCCCGGCCCCTGGCGCATCACCGAAACCGTGGTCCGGGGTGACCCTTCGGGCTGGGACAAGGTCCGGGTCCCCCGCGCGGGGCACTTCACCCAGGCAGGCTCCGCGGTGCAGGCCTTCGCCATCAAGCGCGCCACCGAGACCTTCCTCCACCTGCGCGAGGCCTGGCTGAAGGAGGACCCCACCCGCTCACCGGACGGGCTCACCCTCATCGGCCACCAGGCCAACCTCCGAATGCTGGAGGCGGTGCAGAAGCGCTGCGAGGTCCCGGACCACAAGCACCCCTACAACGTGGACCGCCGCGGCAATGGCGGCGCGGCGGGCGCCCCGTCGGTGATGTCGGAGCTGTGGGGAGACCCCGCGCTGGGCAACGCGGTGGCGATGGCGGTGGTGGGCTCGGGGCTGACGTGGGCCGGCGCGCTCTTGCAGGCGGTGGAAAGCCCGCGCTGAAACGAGCACGATGCGCGAGGAATGACCGTCGCGCGCCCGCTCCTTCTGCCGGAAGTCCCCGCCACCCTCGAAGATCTCCACGGTCACCCGCGCTTCGGCACCTTCGGGGGGGAGCTCGAGCGCATCAGCCTGGACAGGCTCCGCGGCCCCTATCAGCCGCCCGCGCCCTTCCGCTTCCTCAAGCACAAGAAGTGGCTCTACGCCCAGGTCGTCACCGATGAGCTGGTGGCCGCCTGCGCCATCGTGGACCTGGGCTACACCTCCAACGCCTTCGTCACCGTGCTGGACCGCCGCGCGCAGCTCCCCCTCTACGACGAGAGCTTCCTCGGCCTGCCGGGCACCCGCACCGACATCAACGACCACCCGGGGGAAGGGCTTTGGGCCTGCTTCCGGCGCCCCGACGCGAAGCTGAAGTTCTCCCGTGGCCGCGGAGAGGACCGCATCCGGCTCGAGGTGGAGCTGCGCTCGCTTTTGCCCCTGGGCGAAGCGCTGCGCTGGGAGGCGGACCTGGTCTGCGCCAGGGCGCCGCCCGCGCTCACGGTGGTGGCGCCGGTGGCGAAGGACGGCGTGGTCAACGTGACCCAGAAGCGCGCGGCCCTCCTGTCCCTGGGGACGCTCACCGTCGGCCACAGGACGTGGTCGTTGGACGGCGGCGTGGCGGGCACCGACTACACCCAGGGCTATCTGGCGCGCCACACCCAGTGGCGCTGGGCCATGGCCAACGCCCGGCTGGAGGACGGCACCCCGGTGGGCTTCAACCTCGCCGAGGGCATCAACGACGCGGCGCCCGCCTGCAACGAGAACGCGGCGTGGATAGGGGACTCCCTGTACCCGCTCGCGCGCGCATCCTTCGCGTTCGACCGGGAGAACCCCGGCATGCCCTGGACGGTGCGCACGCAGGACGGCGCGGTGCACGTGCGGTTCGTCCCCCTGCACCTGCACACCGAGCAGCGCGACTACAAGCTGGTGCGAAGCCGCTTCGTCCAGCCCCTGGGCGTGTTCGACGGGCAGCTCCGGGTGGGGGGGCGAAACCTCGCGGTGACGGGGTGGGGCGGAGTCACCGAAGATCAGGACATCCTCTGGTAGTGGCGGGCCCAACATGAGCGCTGAAGGTGTGACGGAGCTACTGCAGTCGGAGGTGGCGCGGTTCCCGCGGGCGCGGCTGACCGTGGCCA
>CAZQVZ010000069.1:0-18206 GCA_964596895.1 uncultured Myxococcaceae bacterium | reverse complement strand
GGTGATGGTGGGCTCGGGATCCAACGAGATCATCGAGCTGCTCATCCGCACCTTCGTCACCCCCCTGGACGAGACCCTGCTCTGCCGGGGCTCCTTCCTCATGTACAAGGTCGCGCTGCAGGCGCACGGGCGGCCCTTCGTGGAGGTGCCCATGCAGGCCGGGTACCGCTACGACCTGGAGGCGATGGCGAAGGCGGTGACGAAGAAGACGCGGCTCATCTTCCTCGCCAACCCGGACAACCCCACCGGCACCGCGTTCGGCAAGGAGGAGCTGGAGCGCTTTTTGGACGCGGTCCCCGAAGACGTGCTGGTGGTGCACGACGAGGCGTACTTCGAGTACTGCGACCATCCGGACTACCCGAACGGGGTGGAGCTGGTCCGCACGCGCAAGAACGTGGTGGCCCTGCGGACGTTCGCCAAGGCCTATGGCCTGGCCGGCGTGCGCGTGGGCTACGCGGTGATGGACGCGAAGCTCGTCTCGTACCTCAACCGCACCCGGATGCCCTTCCACCTCACCTCCCTGGCGCAGGTGGCGGGCGCGGCGGCGCTGGAGGATGGGGAGCACGTGCAGAAGACGGTGTCCCTGGCGCAGCAGGGGCTCCGCTACCTGGAGGCGGAGCTGGGGAAGCTGGGGCTCGTGGTCCCGCGCAGCCACACCAACTTCGTGTTCGTGGACTTCGGCAGGCCGGCAGGACCCATCTACGAGGCGCTCTTGAAGAAGGGCCTCATCACCCGGCCGGTGCCCGGGTACGGCTTCCCCAACGCGCTGCGGATCTCCACCGGGCTGATGCCGCAGAACGAGCGGCTCGTCGCCGCGCTGAAGGAGATCCTCGGATGAGCCGTCCCTTCATCGTCGCCATCGACGGGCCGGCGGGCGCAGGCAAGTCCACCGTGTCCAGGCTGCTCGCCCGAAGGCTCGACTTCCAGCTCGTGGACACAGGCGCCATCTACCGCTGCGTGGCGCTGCAGGCGACGCGGGACGGCATCGCCTTCGACGACGACGCGAAGCTCCAGGACCTGCTCTCGCGCATCGCGGTGGGCTTCAAGGTGGTGGGAGAGGAGAACCGGGTGTTCCTCGGCGAAGAGGACGTGTCCGGCCTCATCCGCACCCCGGAGATCTCCATGGGCGCCTCGAAGGTGTCGAGCCGCCCGGTGGTGCGCGAGGGGCTTCTGTCCCTGCAGCGGCGGCTGGCGCTGGGTGCGCCGAAGGGCGCCATCCTCGAAGGCCGGGACATCGGCACGGTGGTGTTCCCCGACGCAGACCTCAAGTTCTTCCTGGAAGCCAACCCCGAGGTCCGCGCGCGAAGGCGCTACGAAGAGCTGTTCCAGAAGGGCGTGGAGAGCAGCCTCGCGGACGTGCTGGCGGACCAGACGCAAAGGGACGCCCAGGACAGCCAGCGGGCGCTCGCGCCGCTCAAGCCGGCGGAGGATGCCCAACGGGTGGACTCCAGCGCGCTGCCCCTGAGCGAGGTGGTCCGCGCCATGGAGGAGAAGGTCCTGGCGTTGATGGCTGGCCGGTAGGGGCCGCGAGCGGAGCGGTCTAACCTCGCGCTTCATGAGCGCCCAGCCCCTGCACTTCGACGACGACACCTTCTTCCTCGCGGTCACCGGCGCGGGCGTCTCCGCCGAGAGCGGCATCCCCACGTTCCGCGGCGCAGGCGGGCTCTGGGAGCAGCACCGGTTCGAGGAGCTCGCTTCGCCGGCGGGGTTCGAGAGAGATCCCCGCCTGGTGTGGCGGTTCTATTCGCACCGCCGCAAGGGGGCGCAGCCCTGCCGGCCCAACGGCGGGCACCTCGCGCTGGCTTCGCTCGAAGAGCGGCTGCAGGACCGCTTCCTGCTGGTGACGCAGAACGTGGACGGGCTGCACCGGGACGCGGGCAACAGGCGCCTTCTGGAGTTCCACGGCAACCTCTTCACCACCCGCTGCGCGGACTGCGAGCGGCCCCCCTTCGAGGACCGCGCGCTGCACGAGGACGGGCCGCCCTCCTGTGAGTCGTGCGGCGGGCGGCTGCGGCCGCACATCGTCTGGTTCGGCGAGGCGCTGGACCCGGCGCACTTCGAGCAGATCGAGGCGCATCTGCAGAGGGCGCGCGCGGCGGGTGGGCGGCTGGTGTTCCTCGCCGCGGGCTCGAGCGGGGTGGTGTACCCGGCGGCGGGGCTGGTGGACGTGGCCCGAAGGTTTGGCGCCGAGACCTGGCTGGTGAACGCAGAGCCGGCGGACAATGGGCACAGGTTCGAGCACTTCGTGCAGGGCCCCAGCGGGGAGATCCTCCCGCGCCTGCTCGGCTGATTCGCGCGCTCTTTCGCTGGGAGGGGGTCGCCCCGGTGGTGAGGCGGGGCCCGCTTCTACGTCGCGGGCGTCTTCGCAGGCTGCGGCGCTGGGGCACCTTCCTCTGCCGCGACGGCCGCCTGGATCTTCTCGCCCGGGAGGAGCTTCTTCCCAAGCTTGTACCGGGCCGCCGCCGACTCGACGATCCGCCCGATGAGCTGCGTATAGCCGAGCCCCTTCTCCTGCGCGCCCATCGCCAGCTCGCTCTGCTTCTCGAGGTACGGGTTGGGGTTGGCCTCCAGCACGTAGGCCTCGCCGGTCTCCGCGGAGATGCGGAAGTCGATTCGCGCGTAGTCGCGGAGCTTCAAGACCTTGAACGCCAGCAGGGCGCTGCGCTCGATGCGCCAGCGCAGCTCCGCCGGGATGTCCCGCGCCATCTCCAGCCTGGGCGAGCCGTCCACCTCGGGGCCGAACTTCACCTCGCGGTCCGAGATGCGCGGCCGGGCCTCGTCCCACTGCCCCCAGTTCAGCTCCACGACGGGGAGGATCTCCGGCCTTTGGTTGGCGCCGCCGACCACGCCCACGTAGACCTCGCGGCCCTCGATGAACTCTTCGGCCAAAGACTCGTCGTCGAGCTCCTTGCGGATCTCCCGGACCCGGCGGGTGAGCTCGTCCCAGTCCTTCACCAGCGAGTGCCGGGTGATGCCGATGGACGCGTCGGTCCGGGACGGCTTCACGATCAGCGGGAAGCGGAGCATCCCGTGGGTCTCGAAGGTCTCGCCGTCGAAGGTGGCGTAATGGGGGGTGAGGACCTCGTGGTACCCGAGCAGTTGCTTCGCGAGCACCTTGTCCTGCGCCAGCAGCAGCCCCGGCGTCCCCGAGCCGGTGTAGCGCACCCGCGCCATCTCCATCAGGGCGGCGACGTTGACCTCCAGCCGGTAGTCATCCGCGAAGGTCTCGCAGACGTTGAACACCAGATCGCACCCCGACGCCTCGATGGCGCGCAGGATGTCGAAGACGCGGTTGTGCACCGCCACCGTAACCGCGGTGTGGCCCAGCTCCGAGAGCGCGGTGGTGATGTGCTCCACCACCACGTCCGCGGGTTCGCCTTCGGGCTGGTAGTGCAGGACGGCGATCTTCAGCGGCTGTAGCGCCATGCGAAGGAGCCTAGCCCAGCCACAACACCACCAGCCCCAGGGCGCCGGCGGCGGTGACCGCCGCGAACGCCAGCGCCACCTCGCGCCCGAAGGCCCAGCCCCCGGCCACCGTGGCGATCCCCGCCTTCACCAGCGTGTTCGACACCGCGCCAATGAAGATGGTGGTGGCGGCCACCTCGTGCGGAATCGTGTCGCGGGAGAGGCTCGCCATGGACAGGGTGATGGCGTCCACGTCGGTGAGCCCGGCGAGCGCGCCGGCCAGATACGAACCCGCGTTCCCCAGCCACGACGACGCGGCCTTCGCGCCCAGGAGCACCAGCGCGAAGAGCAGCGCGAACTTGATGGCGGTGCCCAACTCGAAAGGGTTGTGGAACGAGACCTCCGGCGAGTCCTCGCCGCGCCGGGTCCGGCGCCACAGGAAGTAGCTCGACGCGAGCCCGGCGATGCCCATGGCGCAGATGGGCAGCGCCACCTTCGGCAACAGCGCCGCGTTGACCACCGCCACCTCCACCAGCACCCGGGGGAACATGATGGTGGAGGCGAGGACCACCGCCAGCGCGCAGCCATGGCGCAAGGCCGGCGTCTGCCGGGCGCGGCCGGAGAAGGAGAGGGTCACCGCGGTGGAGGACACCAGCCCCCCGACGGCGGCGGTGAGCAGGAGCCCGCGCCGCGCCCCCAGCAGCCGGATGGCGACATAGCCGGTGAAGCTGATGCCGGCGATGAGGACCACCATCAGGCCGATGTCGAAGGGGTTGAGGACGTCCAGCGGACCGAAGGTCTGGCGCGGCAGCTGCGGCAGCACCACCACCGCCACCAGCAGGAACTTCAACGTCGCGTAGACATCTTCGGCAGAGGCCCTGCGCAAGAACGCGTGCAGCCGCGGCTTGACGCTCAAGAGCAGCGTGGCCACCACCGTGACCGAAAGCACCACATACACCTTCGTCTCGGTGGCGTCGAAGGTGCCGCGGGTGGCGGAGAGCGCGCCCAGAAGGAACGTGAGCACCAGCGCGGCCTCGGAGGTCAGGCCCGGATGACGGCCGGCGCGCAGGTCGGCCGCGAAGGAGACCGCGAGCAGCACCACCAGCCCCGCGAAGCTGACGGCCAGGAGCCACAGCCCCAGGGACTCGGCCAACAGCACGCTGACCGCGCCCACCAGCGCGAAGAGGGGCAGGGTGCGCGCGCCACCCAGAAAGCTCTCGTTGCTGCCTTCGGCCGGGCGGGACTGCTCGCGCTCGAAGCCGATCAGGAGCCCCGACGCCAACGCCAACCCCAGTGAGAGAAAGGGCTCGAATCGCTCCATGCCGCGGGGACTGTAGGCCCGCGCCGGGGGAACGCCACTTCAGCTCACCCAGCCGGGGGGTCGTCCGTTGCCGCCGGCGAGGCGAGCGCCAACAGCCGTCCTGCGGCCTCGCGCGCCCCGGACCCGCCCTCCTGCGCGCGGGCGACCCACGCCGTGGACAGCTCCCCGAGCTGCGCTTCGAACCTGCGCCTGCCGTCAGAGATCAACCGGTGGCGAACGCCCGCCAGGCTCAAGGACGCGAGCGCCGCGCCCACCCCGGCGATGACGCCCGCCAGCGCCAGCGCGTTGAGCAGGAAGTTCACGCCCACGTACTGCCCCTCCAGGTAGCCGCGCACCACCCGGTAGCCCACGTGCCCGAAGAGCGCGAGCAGGGGCAGGTTCACCAGCGGCAGGAGGATGAAGCGCGCCACCTTCCACCAGCGGCCCACCGCCTCCGCGAGCCCGAGGTGCGCGGTGGTCTCCCAGGCGGACGCGCGGGCCCGGGCCAGCGCCTCTGCCACCTCGTCCACACCCGGGAGGCCCGCTTCGGCGGGCGCAAGTCCGTCACTCCCGGCGGCGGCCCGCGCGGCCACCGTGGCGCTGCGTGCGGCGGAGAGCGCGGACTCGTCCGCGAGCCCTTCGCCGTGGACCCGCTGCTCCGCGCCGCGCTCCAGGGTCAGGGCCTGCACCCGGCTGAGCAGCGCCGAGCCCGCGGCGATGCCGCCCGCCAACAGCGGGTTCCCGCGCACCAGCAGCGCCGCGGCGCCCAGCCCCGAGGTCCCCGCCAGCGTCATCCGCATCCACCAGCCCGCCGGGCCCCAGAAGCGGCGCGCCGCCTCCTTGCGGACCGCGTGCCCCAGGTGCGCAGACGCCGTCTGCAGCCTCACCCCGAAGTCTTCTGCCAGGGAGATGCGCGCGTGGCGCAGCCCTTCGGAGAGCAGCGCCGCCCGCTGGCGCGCCGCCTCATCCGCGGCCTCCAGCGCCGGCCGAACCCGGTCTTGAAGCTCGCGCAGCGCGCCCACCGCGTTGCTGCGGCGGATCCGCTCGCTCGTGGCCCGCTCGCCCAGGGCGCGGAGCGCGTGAAGCAGCGCGTCCCTTTCGCCCACCGCGCCGCCGCCTGCCACCCACTGCAGCGCGCTCACCGCGAACACCTCCGCGTCCGGCAGCCCGAGCTTCTCCGCTGCAAGCCGCCTCACCTGCGCCTTCAACTCCGCGCGGGAGGCCTCGGACAGGAGGTCCGCGTGGTTGAGCACGAAGAGCAGGCGCCTGCGCTTCGCGAAGGGGGAGAGGAAGGCCACCTGCACGGCCTCCGCCACGCTGCCCTTGTGCAGGACCACCAGGGCCACGTCCGCCAACTCCAGCACCGCCCGCGCCCGCTCCTGGTGCACGGCGGCGACGCTGTTGAGGTCCGGGGTGTCCACGAACACCTGTCCGCTCCAGGGCCCCGGCGCGTGGCGGGGATAGCGGACCACCTGGCCTGCCACCGTCGCCAGAGGACCCATCAGCGCGTCTTCGGGCGCGTAGACCACGGCCGCAGCGGTGGTGGGGCGGACCTCACCGCTCCGGGCAACGGGCGCGCCCACCAGCGCGTTGAGCAGCGTGGACTTGCCCGCGCCCGTCGCGCCCACCAGCGCCACCACCAGCGCGCGGTCTTCGGCGGCGAGCCCTCTCCGGTAGTCCTCCACCAGGAGCTCCAGGGTGGCCCCCTGCGCCGCCACCTGCGGGAGCGCGCGCGCCTCCTGCACCAGGGACGCGAGCGTCTGTGCATCCGGCAACCCGAACCTCACCGCGAGACCTCCTCCATAGACGCGCCCAGCGAGGCAGCGGACCGTCGCAGCACCTCCGCGCGGGTGCGGTGGCCATTCACCTGCGCGTCCAGCCGCGACAGCAGCGGGTGGAAGAGCCCGTCCGCGAGCGCCCGGGCCAGCGTCTCGCCGTGGGTCTTCCGCCAGGTGCGCGCCACCGCGTCGCGCAGGCCCGCGCCGAGCAGGTCCACGAACCGCTCCAGGAGCGGGGTGGTGACCAGGGCCGAGGCGAACACCACGTCCGCCCCGCCGGTGACCCCGGGGACCGTCACCGCCCCCACCACCCCCGCCAGCGCCGGGACCGCGTAGGCGAAGGTGGCGCCCAATTGCCGCAGCTCCTCGGACGGACCGCCCTTGAGCTCCGCGCCGAGCCGCTCGCGGCAGAACGTGTAGAGCCGCTCCCGGTCCGCGGCGGGCGACTGCGTCTGGAGGGCCGCCTCCAGCGCGCCCGGCTCCAGCACCGCCCTGGCCACCGCTTGCGCTTCGGGGAGGTCCTTCCATTCGGGGACCTCGGCGGAGAGCGCGGCCAGAAGCTCCCGCACCGATGAGGCCAGCTCTTCGTGCACGCGCACCTGGGGCGACTCTTCGGTCACCTGGGGCCCGAAGAACTGCTCCCTCAAGAAGCGGCCGGCGCGGGTGACGCCGGTGGCGAGCAGCCGGGGGCCCTTGCGCAGCCAGCGGTGGGTGGTGGACCGCGCGTCCAGCTCGTCGCGGAAGGCCTCGATGAGCACGTCCGCCGGGATGGCGAGCCCGGCGGCGCGCTCCGAGAGCTGCAACAGCTCCCGGCGCAGGCGGGTGCGCAGCCGCTCCGGCGCGAGGGCCGCTTCGTCCAGCTCCCGGGCGACCTCTTCGAGCTCTCCTTCTGCGTCGCGCAAGGACGCCTGCAGCGCGCGCACCTTGAGCCGGCCCAGGGACGAAGGATCCCGCAGCATCGCCGCCAGGGGAGGCCCTTCACCTCTGGGCCGGGTGACGAGCAGCGCGCGGCCGGCTTCGACGTCCGGCTGGTGCAGCGCCAGCTCGGAGGCCACCGGCTCGAAGCCCACGTCGGAGGCGAGCTTGTCGAGGTGGGCGTGGGCCACGTCTTCGCGGACGGCCTCGTTGTAGACGAGCGCGTAGGGCCTCCCGTGGCCCACGACCTCGCGCAGGAAGTCCACCACCGCGGCGTTCTGGTAGGTGTGGCGCGAGACCATGAACAGCACCAGGTCCACCGTCACCAGCAGGGCCTCCGCGGCCACGCGGTTGGTCTGGTGGACGCTGTCGAAGTCCGGCGTGTCCATCAAGAGCAGGCCCTGCGGCAATTCGGGCACCGCGATGAGGTAGAGCCGCCCGGGCGGGCCGGGTTCGGTCACCGGCGGCAGGTTCTGGGCACTCGCCTCCACCAGGGCGTAGCGCTGCTCGAGCACCGCGCGCGAAGGTCCGTGGACCATCTCCGGGTGCGCGGCGGCGAGGCACTGCTTGGTCAGCCCGCCTTCGGGCCGGGAGGGGGACAGGGGCCTGCCCACCAGCGCATTGAAGAGGCTGGACTTGCCCACGTTGTTCGGCCCGGCGATGCCTACCAGCAAGGTCGGGGTGTCGCCAGCGAGGCGGGGGAGCAGGTCCCGGCGAATGCGCTCCGCCAGTCGTTGGGCGACGAGGCCCTCACCGCCCTGCAGCGCCCCCAGCGCCTGATTCAGTGTCTCCCGCAAGCGAGCGCCAATCTGCGCCCGAAGACCTCGCGGGGCCAGCACGGAAACGCGGGGAGTGCCCGCCGGCAGACGCTGCCTGCGAGGACGCCACATCGCCTGCGCCAGCGCTCGAAAGCCCCCTATCTTCCGCCGCCATGGCGACGAAAAAGGACGGGCGCGCGGCGTACGCGGCGCTGGTGGCGAAGGAGCTGGGGCTGCCCCTGCCGGGCGTGACGCGGGCGCTGGAGTTGCTGGACGGTGGGGCGACGGTCCCGTTCATCGCCCGCTACCGCAAGGAGGCCACGGGCGGGCTCGACGACGGGGCGCTGCAGCAGGTGAGCGATCACGCAGAGGTGGTCTCCGCGCGGGAGGCGCGGCGCGCGCACATCCTCGAGACCATCCGGGAGCAGGGCGCCCTGACGCCGGAATTGGAGCGCAAGGTCCGCGGCGCGGCCACGCTTGCGGCGCTGGAGGATCTCTACCTCCCCTACAGGCCGAAGCGCCGCACGCGGGCGCAGATGGCGCGCGAGCGCGGGCTGGAGCCGCTGGCGGACCTCCTCTGGGCGCAGGGGCCAAAGGCGCCTTCTGTGGACGCGCTCACCCGGCCCTTCGTGGATCCGGGCAAGGACGTGCCGGACGCGGAGGCGGCGCTGGGGGGCGCGCGGGACATCCTCGCCGAGCGAATCGCCGAGCAGAGCGAGGTGCGCGCGGACCTCCGCCGCCGCTTCGACGATCACGGTGAGCTGGTGGTGGAGGCCGCGCGCGGCAAGAGCAAGGCGCCGGAGCTGGAGAAGTTCCGCGAGCACGTGGGCCGAAGAGAGCGCGCACAGAAGGCGCCGTCCCACCGGGTGCTGGCGGCGGAGCGGGGCGAGGCCGAAGGGGTCCTGAAGGTCTCGGTGGAGATCTCCCGGGACGACGTGGTGGGGGCCTTGCTGCGGCAGGTCATCCGCCCGAACGCCGCCCGGCTCTTCGTGGACCAGCTGCGGCTGGCGGTGGCGGAGGCGGTGGACCGGCTGCTGTTGCCCTCCCTGGAGAGCGAATACCGGCGGACCCTCAAGGGGCGCGCGGACCTGGAGGCGATTCGCGTCTTCGCGCAGAACCTGGAGGCGCTGCTGCTCGCCGCGCCGCTGGGGCCCAGGCCGGTGCTCGCCATTGACCCGGGGCTTCGGACCGGCTGCAAGGCGGCGGCACTCGACGCCAGCGGCGAGGTGCAGGAGCTGGCGACAATCTACCCCCACACCGGGCGCGAGTCCGAGGCGGGCGCGAAGCTCGCGCACCTGGTCCGGGCGCACCGGCCAGAGGCCATCGCCATCGGCAATGGGACGGCGGGACGCGAGACCTGGTCCTTCGTCCGCACGCTGCAGTCCTCCGGGATGATCCCCCGCGAGCTGAACGTGGTGAGCGTGAGCGAGGCGGGCGCTTCGGTGTATTCGGCCTCCGAGCTGGCGCGGGCGGAGCTGCCGGAGTTGGACGTGAGCCTGCGCGGCGCGGTCTCCATTGGCCGCAGGTTGCAGGACCCCCTGGCAGAGCTGGTGAAGATCGATCCCAGGAGCATCGGCGTGGGGCAGTACCAGCACGACGTGGACCCTGCAGCGCTCGCGGCGGCGCTGGACCGGGTGGTGGAGTCGGCGGTGAACCGGGTGGGCGTGGACCTGAACACCGCCTCGCCCACCTTGCTGAAGTACGTGGCGGGGCTGGGACCCGCGCTGGCGGCGGCCATCGTCGCGCAGCGGGCGAAGGAGGGGCCCTTCCGCACCCGCGCCCAGCTCAAGAAGGTGCCGAGGCTCGGGGCGCGCGCCTTCGAGCAGTGCGCGGGCTTCCTGCGGATCCGCGGCGGGGACGAACCCCTGGACGCGAGCGCCGTCCACCCGGAGCGGTACGGCCTGGTGACGAAGATGGCGAAGGATCTCGGGGTGGAGCGCGGCGCCCTGGTGGGCAACGAAGGTCTCGCGCAGAGGGTTGCGGTCACCCGCTACGTGGACCCGGCCCAGGACGTGGGCCTGCCCACGCTGCAGGACATCATCGCGGAGCTGAAGAAGCCGGGTCGGGACCCGCGCGCGGAGTTCGCGGAGACCGGCTTCGATCCGGAGGTGACGGAGCTCTCACACGTGCGGGAGGGCATGGTCCTCAATGGCGTGGTCACCAACGTGGCCGCCTTCGGCGCGTTCGTGGACATCGGGGTGCACCAGGACGGGCTGGTGCACGTGAGCGAATTGGCCAACCGCTTCATCAAGGACCCTGCCGAGGTGGTGAAGGTGGGGGACCGGGTGCGGGTGAAGGTCCTGCAGGTAGACGCCGCGCGCCGCCGCATCGGCCTGTCCATCAAGGCGCTGCAGGCACAGCCTCCGGGAGGCCCTTCGCAAAGCGCGCCCTCCCGCGGCGGCTTCAACTCCCCGCGCTTTCGCACCGGCCGCTGACGCCCCGGCCTGCCGGTTGGCATCCGCGCCCCGGGCCGGTCTAGCGTCTGCGCCCGGGGGATCCGCATGGCACAGAACTTCGAGGTGAGCGCCGCGTACCTGGGCAGCGTGGTGGAGGCGACGCGCGCCTGTGAGCTCTTCGAGCGGGTGCTGCCCGCGTTGGACGGAGAGGCGCTGGCCGCCGCCCAGTCGCCGCATGCGCGCCAGTGGTGGCCCGGCGCCGTCTCCAACCGTCTGGCGGACGCGGTGCTGGCGGGCTGTGGAGAGGAGGCGCTCCAGAAGGTGACCCTCCTCGCGCTGGAGAGGCGGCTGTCGCGGTTCGTGATGCCGCTCATTGGCGTGGCGCTGACGGTCAGCGGGAGCTCGCCGGCGGTGATCTTCAACCGCTTCGGGACGCTCACCAGCATCGCGGTGAAGGGCCTGCAGATCGACTACGAGGAGCTCTCGAAGACCTCCGGCCGTCTCCGGGCCGTCTTCCCGCACGTCATCGCGCCGTCGTCGCCAGTGGTGTGGAAGACCACGCTGCAGTTCGCGTACTCGCTGTGCAAGCGGGAGGGGCGCGTGAAGGTCAACCCCGTCAGCCCGGAGTCGATGGAGTTCCTGCTCGACTGGGAGCTCTGACCTCCGCTCCTGGCCTTCGCGCCCCGGGCTTCAGATGCACGGCGCCGTCGCTGCGATGCTGCCTGCGCCATTCAGAGGGGCGCAGCCCGCTGCGGTGACGAAAAGCCACGGCGAACCGCGAGGTCGACGCGAAGCCCACCTCCAGGGCGATGGCGGTGATGGGTGCGTCCGTCTCCACGAGCAGCCGCTCCGCTTCGCCGAGGCGCTCCTCGGTGAGCACGCGCTGGAAGGTGGTCCCCGCGGCCCGCAGCCGCCGCTGCAGGGTCCGGCTCGACAGCGCGAGAGCGCGGGCGACCGCGGGCAGCGTCGCCGTCTCGAGCGTGGCCCGCATGACGCGCCGGACGCCCGACAGGAGCGCCGCCTCGTGGGTCTCGGCGGCCACGGCCGCGTCCAGGGCGCTCTGCAGCCCGGGATCCTCCCCGAGCCAACGAAGCGCCTCGCCGCGGTCGGTGAAGACCCGCACGGGATACGGCGGGTCGAGGACCACGAAGAAGCCCGCCACCGTCGCACCGATGGCCCCCGGTGGCCGGACGATGGCGAGCTTCGACACCTGCTGCCCGAGCCGCGCCCTGTGGGTGCGCACGTATTCGCTCATCCGCAGAAAGCCCACCGGGTCCACCCACGCGAGGCCGCTCGCGTCCGCGAGCGCGTGGTGGGGGCGGACGTCGGGCCCGAGTTCGCCCGCGAGCGCCTGCACCAGGCGCCGCACCTCTTCGGCGGCGGGTCTGCCGAAGACGCAGAACCCATAGAAGCTGTCGGAGGCGCGAAAGTGCAGCCACCCCTGTCCGCTGGCGAGTCTTTGAATGGGACCCTCCTCGTGTCCCGGTTGGGTACCGGAGCGCGAGGGGCGCGGGTTGTCCGAAGTTGCGAATTCGCGTCAGCGCGCGCGCGCGGCGGCCCTCGAACGAGTGGGCGCCTCGCCGAAGGTGCGCCGGTAGGCGTGGCTGAAGCTGCTGGCGTCCGCGAAGCCGAAGCGGTGGGCGGCCACAGAGCAGGTGAGCGCTCCCCGGCGGAGCGCTGCGTGCGCGAGCTCCAGGCGCAGGCGGCGGTGATATGCGGCCGGCGGCGCGCCGAAGCAGGCCCGGAAGTTCCGCAGCAGGTGGAAGCGGGACATCCCGGCGACCCTGGCCAGCTCTCCCAGGGACACCGGGCGGTCGGTGACCTCGTACAGGTGCCCCCGGGCGATCTGCAGCCGCCGCAGCGCGTCCGCCCGGGTGGCCGGCTTGACCGCGTCCAGCCCGTCCAACTGCCGGGCGGCGTCCTCGAGCAGCGCCTCGAGGTGGCCACTGACCGCCCCGAACAGGCCGCCGGCGAGCCGCACCCGGTGAGCGCGGGGCTGGACCATGGCGGCCAGGGTGTGGGCCAGGGTCTCGCCCAGCGCGGAGCCCCCCTTCGAGAAGACCAGCGGCACCTCCAGGGGCGTCGGGGCCGCGGCCTGCTCGGAGGCCTCGGGCGGGACGAGGATGCACAGCCCCACCGTGGACGAAGCCGTGACCTCCACCTCTGCCGGCAGTCCCTGCCAGACGCACATGAACTGGCCCTCCTGCACCGGGACGTGCACCCCGCCGATTCGCCAGTCCAGGCGCCCTCGCGCCACGTACTTGATGGCCAGGCCGCGCGCCGTGGGTGAGGTGCCCCCGCCGCCGGTGTGGTCCGAGAACATCACCGTGGGCAAGCAGGAGAGGACGTTGGAGGTAGCGCCGCGAAGCTCCCCCACGGACTCGCGGTAGACGACGGCGGGTGACATCCCCGGGTGCCTATCACGGGACGCGCGCTCAGTTCTCCCAGAGGCTGGCCCGCCCGAAGAGCCCCTGCGCGAGCCCTTCGTGGTCGAAGTCCAGAGGGAGGATGTCCTCCGTGCAGGAGGTGTCCACGGGCGCTGTGGGATCCGTCATGAACGCCCCCACCAGCTCGCCGCCGCAGGTGCCCATGGTGCCGGACTTCCGGGGGCTGTTGAGGATCACCGCGTGGGTTGCGAGCGGCATCTCCACGAAGTGCTGGTGGGCGCCCCGGTAGAAGTCTCCCATGGGCTGGGCGAGCTCCATGGGCGTCTGCGGATCCAGGGTGCCGTTGAGCATCAGCATCGGCACGTCGCTCTCGGGCATCTTCTGGGCGTCCGCGTCCGGTGGGTAGCGTGGCCACAGGTCCGCCGTCAGCACCGTCTCCAGCCCCACCCCAGACGCGACGAGCGCGGCGTCGAAGGCGGCCTGCGCTTCGGCCGGCGTGGGGGGCGGGACGCGGAGGAGCTCCGAGGCGCTGACCACCCCCGAGAGCGCGTACGAAAACTCCAGCCCCGGTCCACTGCCTCCGAGGAAGTACCCCACCAGCGGCCCCACCACCTCCACATCCGCAGGGTCGCACCGCAGCGCCCGGTAGACGATGGGCGGCAGCAGGGGCATCAGCTGCTGGTTCGTCATCAGGACGAAGCCCAGCTGCTTCAACGCCTTCGACGTCAGCCCGCTTTGCTGCAGCAGGGGACAGTGGCCTGCCTGCAGCTGGGTGTGGAGCGCCTCGAGCTTCTGCCACGGGTCAGGCCCGAGCTTCGCCGCGCAGACGGCATCCTGACCGCACACGTCGAAGAGCCGCCGGGCGGCGACGTCGTTGCCGGTGTCGAACGCGGCGAGGTCGCAGCTGCCGGGCGCGCAGATGCTGTCCATGATGAGCCCCGAGGGCTGCGTGGGGAACTGCTGCAGATACCGCGTGGCCCAATAGGTGCCGTACGAGTTGCCGAGCACGAAGACCTGCCCGTCGTCCGGCGTGGCCGCCGAGATGAGCTCGCCCAGATCCCGCGCGGCCTGGCGCACGGAGAAGTGCTGCACGCGCTCGCCCCACCGCGCCGTGACGGCGGCGGCGCACGCGGCCGTCTCTTCGAACGCCACGCTCGTCCCGTGCAGGGATTCGGGGGACTCCTGCTCCGGGCAGGAGAGGCGGGTGGACGCGCCGGTGCCGCGGTGATCCGGCAGGTACATGGTGACGCCCGGGTCCCGCCAGCGCAGGGCGTTCGCGAGCCCCTCCATGCCTGCGCCCGAGCCGCCGGGCCCGCCCATCAGCAGCCAGAGGCTCTTGGTCCCCGGCTCCGTCGCCGGCAGGCGCTTGAGGAAGAGTTCGATGGCCTCACCCTCCGGCGCGTCCCAGTCCAGCGGGACGAGCGCAGAGGTGCACTCCGCCGCGAGCGTGTTTCCGTGGAGGTCCGTCGCCGTGCACTCGGACCAGAAGAGCGAGACTTCGAAGGCCCCTGCGTCGGGGGTGCCGCCTGTCCCTCCATCCGCGGGCAGGGGGCCTGCGTCCGCGGACTGCGAGGGCCCAGGCTCGGTGCCACACCCCGCCAGAACGAGTGACACCACGAACGGCACCACGACCAACCCACGCCTGATCATCGAATGTGCGCCTTCCGTCCCACGCCGCCGTCCGACCCCGCCGGCAAGTTCGAAGGACGCACCTTGCGCTGACGTCCGCGCCACCCGCGCGCAGCGGTGCGCCAAACGACCGCCGGAGGGCGCCAATCCGCGCGGCGGGCGGTCAGTCGAGCTCGAAGAACCTGTCGGTGTACAAATAGTTCATCGACAGCGCGGTGAGCAGCGAGGTGAGGTGGGTGAGGTACTCGCGGGCGGAGTCCACGTGCACGGTCAGCCCCAACGCGCTCGCCCGGTGCTCGATGTGGTCCACCAGCGAGCGGACCACCGCCCGCGACACGCCGGAGTAGTGGGAGACCGCCTCGATGAGCGCGTGCCGTTCGGCCCGGATGAAGGTCTCCGCGGAGACCTGCGCCTTGCCCTTCGGCTCGAAGAGGTTGAACAGATCCTGGTCCAGGTGTTCATGCAGCTGCACGTCCACCTTCTCCGCGAGCTGCCGCGCGCGGTAGTGGTCCAGGACCGTCTCCTCCATGTCCTCCACCGCGGCGTCCCGTTCGTCGAGCTGGACGGGGGCGGCTGTCCGCCCGACCTTCGCGGCGATCTGGTCCACGTACTGGAGCTTCTTGAGGGCGCCCCAGCCGGCGTAGCGCTTCTGCCAGTCAGAGTCCGGGGTCAGCCACACCGCGAAGGACTCCGCGAAGTCCTCATCCGGGTGCTTCTGCGCGTACCAGCCGGAGATGTGCACCACGTACTTCCGCGAGAACGGCCGCGGCTTGTACTCGTCCTTGTAGGGCTTGTGGTAGTCACCGAAGAGCTTGTGCCACTCAGCGGTCTCGTAGAGCCTATAGGCGTAGTTGAACGCGTGCCCCGCCTCGTGGCGGAGGTACATCATGATCTCCTGCTCGGTCTCCACCCCGTCGCCCAGCTCGGCTTCGATGGAGAGCAGCTTCGGATCCGCCAGGTAGAACGGAATGCCAATGACCGGCACCCCCGAAGGGCAGCCCCACTGGTCTGACAGGTAGCACAGAGGGCGCAGCGAGATGCCGCGGGCCTCGAGCTCTGCGTAGAGCTGGCCGATGTACTTCTCGAGCGGGGTCCCCGCGAGGTGCAGTTGCAGGTCCTTGATCCGCGCCTGCAGCACCGCCTCCCTGTCGCGCGCGTGCGCCCCGTCCGCGGCGTCCCGCGGCTCGGTCGGGGTCTTCTCCCGGAAGTTGAGAGGTGCGACGACGGTAGACATGGCCGAAGAATGTACCCGAACGATCCAACCCGTGGAGGGAGACGGCCAGTCCCCTCTCAACCTCGCGGAATAACGGGCGAAAACGCTGTGCCCGGCGCCTGCCCGGCCGGTGGGGGACGAGGCGGGTAGGCGGTTGTGCGCCCCTGGCCTAGTCGAACACCGGGATGTCGTCGCTGGGCCTCTTCTGGGGGCTGCGGCCGGCAGCGGGCGCGGTGTTTCGGGACGCCTCACGCGACAGGGTCACGCTCACCGTGGGCAGCTCCTGGGCGAAGCGGCTCGGGTCGAGCGCGCGCTGGACCTCTTCGTAGCCGTTGAGCCGGAAGGACAGCTTCAAGGGCCGGTCGCGCTCGATCCGCAATTCCACCGGCGTGGTCCCCAGCCACACGTCACCTTCGTAGACGCCGGCGCCGGCCGGCGTGGACTCGAAGCGGACGGCGATGTTCGAGGAGGGCTGTGCCTGCGGCTCGGGCGGAGGCACTGGCACTTCGTCCACCTGGACCACCTGCACCGCCTGGACGGGCTGGGGGCCGGGCGCGTTGGGGTCATGCGGCTTCGGTCCGCCGCGCCCGCCGAAGGCGATGATGCTGCCGGCCGCGAGCGCCAGGAGGACGATGGGCGTGGCGATCATGACGGCGGTCCTCGAAGCGGTCCGCGCCGGCGCTGCAGTTCGGAAAGCGGGCGGCTGCCCCGCCTGTCCCGCTGAACCCGAGCGCCCGCCGCGCGCCTGCGATGCCCCGGAGCCTGCGGCCTGGAGCGCCGGGTCCACCAACACGTTGGACGCTGCGCGTGCGCGGCTGGCCGAAGAGCCGCTGCCAGACTTGCGGCCGGCGACGGTGCCTTTGGCCCGGCTGGGGCCGGAGCCCGAACCTTCGCGCGCGGTGGACGGATCCACCGGGAGGGGCAGCGCGTCCAGCTCCGCGTCGGTGCAGGGGGAGACGGCGCTCTTCAGCTCCGCGAGAAACTCCTCCGCGCTCTGGTAGCGGTCCTCCTTCTCCCGGGCCAGCGCCTTGCGGAAGAAGGCGTCCAGCTCGGCGGGGACCGGGGCACCCTGGCGGCGCCTGGCCACCGGCGGAACCGGCTGGGTGAGCGAGGCCTGCAGCGCCTTGCGGACGGTGTTGGCGCCGAAGGGCGAGGTCCCGGTGAGGCAGAAGTAGAGGACGCCGGCGAGCGAGTACAGGTCGCTGCGCTGATCCACCGGTTCGCCACCCGCCTGCTCCGGCGGCATGTACTGCGGCGTCCCCAGCACCTGGCCGGTGGAGGTGAGCTGCTCGTGCTCCTCCTGCTCGAGCGCCTTGACGAGGCCGAAGTCGAGCACCTTGACGAAGTCCCGCCCGTCCAGCCGCTGCACCATCATGTTGTGCGGCTTGAGATCCCTGTGGATGGCGCCCATCTCGTGGGCGTGCGCGAGCGCGCGGCCCGCCTGCTCGATGAGGTCCACCGCGCGGCGCAGGGTGAGCGGCCCTTCGCGTTTGACGAGCCCCTTGAGGCTGTCTCCCTCGAGCAGCTCCATCACGTAGTAGCAGGTCCCGTCCTGGGCCCGGCCGAAGTCGAAGATGGTGATGATGTTGGGGTGCCGAAGGCGGCTGGCCATCTCCGCTTCGCGCTTGAAGCGCTCGAAGAACTGGGGCGCCATGGCCAGGGTGGGGTGGAGCGTCTTCACCGCCACCTGGCGTTGCACGGAGGTCTGGGTGGCGCGGAAGACCATGCCCATCCCGCCCTGTCCGAGCACGTCGCCAATCTGGTAGCGCCCGTCCAACACCTGGCCGATGAGCTTCAGGCTCTCTCCGGCGCAGAGGTGGTCGAGCCCTTCGGTGCTGCCGCAATGACTGCAGGGAGCGCTGGGCATCTCGCGCGCGAGTATAGCCACAACGCTCCCTGCTCAATGCCGCTGAAGTCGGCTACCCGCCGTGCAGGCGCGACCTGGTGCGCGGTCCACCCTTCCGCTTCACGTTCATCTGGCTGGGGGCCTTCTTCCGGCCGCGTACGGTCGCCTCGGTGCGCCCGCGGCGGTACTCGGACTCCTTCGCCGCGGGGCCCAATTGCATCTTCGCCACCGACTTCTCCCGCTTGAGCGCCGCCGCCTCGTCACGGGGAAGGGTCTTCTTCCCGTTCGTCGCGCCGGTTCCGGCCATGGCGCTGCGCACACCCACCTTCCGCTTGTTGCGAATGCCTGCCTGGTTGGTCCTGACGGCCATATGTCCCTCCTTCCTGTTGAGGTAGGGACGATTGCCCCGCGCGTGAACCCGGCCTGCCGTCAGCCTGCCTCCACGGTCACCGAGTCCAGCCCCGCCCCCACGCAGGCGTCCACGAGCCGGACCACATCGCCGTAGGGCACCTCGTCCCCGGCGGAGACGGTCACCTCCGGTGTGCCGTCCAGCTTCCGAGCAGCCGCTCCTGGCGCGCC
>CAZQVZ010000068.1:6527-18209 GCA_964596895.1 uncultured Myxococcaceae bacterium | reverse complement strand
TCTTCATCAACCAGATCCGCATGAAGATCGGCGTGATGTTCGGCAACCCGGAGACCACCACCGGCGGCAACGCGCTGAAGTTCTACGCGTCGCAGCGCATGGACATCCGCCGGATTGGCGCCATCAAGAACGGCGATCAGGTGGTGGGCAGCCGCACCCGGGTGAAGGTGGTGAAGAACAAGGTCGCGCCCCCCTTCAAGGAGGTGGAGTTCGACATCATGTACGGCACCGGCATCAGCCGCGAAGGTGACCTGATCGACCTCGGGTCGCAGGAGAACATCGTGGAGAAGAGCGGCGCCTGGTACTCCTTCAAAGGCGAACGCATCGGCCAGGGGCGGGAGAACGCCAAGCAGTACCTGATTGAGCACCCGGAGATCTCCGCGCAGATAGAGAAGCAGCTCCTGGAGAAGTTCGGGGTGGGGCAGCCGGCGGTGCAGGCCGTGCCCTCGCCCGCGCCGGCTGAGGACGCCCCTGCGGATGAGAAGCGTCCGCGGGTGAAGGCGGTCAAGTAGCCCTCTCGAGTTCCGGGTTGCCGATGTGGCGCGGCCCACCCCCCTCCTGGGTTTTGCGCCACGTCGGCGACCTGTGTGTCGTCCACCTCCCGGCTTCCGCTGCGCGCGCCGCTTGAAAGGGAGCGCGCCCGGCGTTAGCGAGGCTTCCGTCACTTCACGGGAGGGATGCACATGAGGACTGAGATTCGGGTGGCCGCGCTCATCGTCTGTCTGGCGGCGTCGCTGGGTTCGTCGGCGGCGGTGGCCCAGGGGGCGAAGAAGCCCGCGGGCAAGGCGGCTTCGGGCAAGACGAAGATCACCTGGTACGGCCACGCGGCGTTCGTGGTGGAGACCCCGGGCGGGGCGAAGATCGCCATCGACCCGTGGCTGAAGAACCCCAACGCACCCAGGGACGCGAAGCCGCCGGCGGCGCTGGACGCCATCCTCATCACCCACGGCCACTTCGACCACGTAGGGGAGGCGCAGGAGCTCTCGAAGGCCACCTCCGCGCCCATGTACGGCTCCTTCGAGCTGATTGGGCTGTTGGGCGGGGAGAAGGACGTGGGGGCCAACATCGGCGGGACGTTCCGGGTGAAGGACGTCACCCTCCACCTGGTGGAGGCGGTGCACTCCAGCAACTTCGGCGAGGACGCGAAGCAGGGGCTGAAGCCGGGCGGGCCGGCCATGGGCTACGTGCTGGCGGTGGACGGGGGGCCGGTGCTCTACCACGCAGGGGACACGGACGTGTTCGCCTCCATGGAGCTCATCGCCCAGCGCTACAAGCCCACGGTGGCGCTCTTGCCCATCGGTGGGCACTTCACGATGGGGCCGGACGGCGCGGCGCTGGCGGCGAAGCTCCTGAAGGTGAAGACGGTGGTGCCCATGCACTTCGGCACCTTCCCGCCGCTCAAGGGGACGCCGGAGGAGCTGACCGCGGCGCTGAAGAAGGGCCGCACCTCCGCGAAGGTCCACACCCTGAAGCCGGGCGAATCCACGGAGCTGTGAGGCGCAGATGAGGCCGGCGAAGGTGGGGTGGTTCCTGGCGTTGCGGTTGACGCTGGAGAAGAACCTCCGCCGGCTGATGGTGGAGGTCCGCGAGACGGGCGAGCTGTCCGTTCTGCTCTCGCGGGCCGCGCGCGGCCAGAAGCTGAACCGGGAGGAGCGCCAACAGATGCGGGCGCAGCTTCTCGACCTGGCGAAGGCCATCCCCGCCCTCGCCATCTTCGTGGCGCCGGGCGGGGTGTTGATGCTCATCGTGCTCGCACGGGTGCTCCCGTTCTCGCTGTTGCCCAGCGCGTTTCAGGAGGCGACGGTGCCTCCGCCGCTGAGCCCTCCGGAGGGCACGCCCGCGGCCGGGCTCGAACAGGCGCCTTCGCCACCCTTGCTGCCGCCGGCTGACGGGTAGCCCGCCCGCGTCCCGCTGACCGCGGCAGGTGGTCCCACACAGCCACAGAAGTGGCCCGGAATGCCGCAGCGATGGCGCAACGCGCCTCGAAACAGGCGGCACGGGCCTTGAAGTAGCGTGCGCGCCATGGTCCGCACGCCCTCCCTCCTGCTCCCCCTGGTCCTCGTGGTGGCCTTCGCCGCCTGCAAGGACGACCCTTCGAAGTCCAACGCCCAGCCGCACGCGCCCGGGGGGATGACCCCCATCGATCCGGGGGGCGCGAAGGGGGCTGTCCCCCTCAGCTCCGGGGAGGACGCCAAGGCGCCGCCACTCTCGCCGCTGCAGACGAGGCCCACGCTGCTCCTGCAGGGTGGCGGCGAGTCTCTGGCCACGGGCGTCCGGGTCCTGCTTGACCAGCCGGTGGCGAGGACCGAAGACGGCAAGGTGCGGCCGGGGACGAAGCTGACCCTGGACCCGGCGGTGCCCGGCGCCCTGAGCGCGGTGAGCGACTCGGAGGTGCTCTTCGTGCCGGAGCGGTCCTTCGCCCACGGGCGTCAGTACACGGCGCGGCTGGAGGCCCTGGACACGCCCGCGGGGGTCGTCGCCCGGCCGGCTTCGGGGGCGGGCGCGGACGCGTGGAGCCTCGGCTTCGAGACGCCGGGCTTCGAGGTGGCCCACGTCGCCATCGACCGCATCGACTACGGGCGCAAGGCGGTGAACGTGAAGGTGACGTTCTCCGGGCCCCCGGACGCTGCGGCGGTGGGCCGGGCGCTCCGCGTGGAGGTGGACGGCAAGCCGCGCACGGACGCTCAGGTCCGAAGCGGAGAGCGCCCCCATGAGGTGGGCGTGTCGGTGGCGGGCAGCCTGCGTCCGGGCTCGAAGCTGAAGGTGGCGCTGGCCGCTGGCATCCCTTCCGCCAACGAGCCTGCGGTGAAGGCTGCTGCGAAGGAGGCTTCCTTCACCCTCCCCGGCGGCAAGCCTGTGCAGATCCTCTCCGCGCAGCTGGTGGAGAGCGACAGCGGCTTCTACGTGGAGGTCATCTGCCGGGACGAGGCCGCGGGCGGACGGCGCTACCACTGGAGCCGCAACTCCAGCTGGAGCGGGTACACCTCGCGGCGCTGCCAGCTCACCGAAGAGGACGCGGCGAGCCTGGTGCGGACGGCGCCGCAGGTGCCCCTGCAGATCGTCGAGTCCGGCGGCGGCTTCCGGGTGCTCGGCGACTTCGGGCGCGGCGCCCTGGCGCTGACGGTGGCGGCCGGCGCGACCACCGTGGACGGCGGCGTGCTGATGGAGGCGTTCACCCGGGAGTTCACGGTGCCCGCGCGCGCGCCGAGGCTGCGCTTCGTCTCCAGCGGGCGCTACCTGCCGCGCGGGGCGTGGCGGAACCTCGGCGTGCAGCACATGAACCTGGACGAGCTCCTCGTCACCGTGCGCCAGGTGCCGCCGGAGAACCTCGTCTTCTGGCTCTCCAACCCCACCGACGAGTCCGCGGACGCGCGCACCAGCGACGTCGTGGTCTCCAAAGTGGTGAAGCTGCCCGCGCCGCCGGACCGGCAGGAGACGAGCTACATCGACCTCGCGTCGCTGTTGCCCGAGGCGCACCGCGGGGTGATGGAGGTGCGGCTGAACCAGGGAGGGGCCACCGCGGTCTCGAGGCTCCTGCTCACCGACATGAGCCTCGTGGCCAAGAAGGCCCAGACGCAGAGCGACAAGCCGCACCTGCACGACGTGTCGGTGTGGGCCTTCGGCATCCGCAGCACCGAGCCGCTCTCGGGCGTGGAGCTCGCCCTCAAGCGCCAGAGCGGCAAGACGGTGGCCACCTGCACCACCGACGGGCAGGGGCACTGCCGGCTTCTGGCAAAGGACGCGAGCGACCCGGACACCACCGAGCCCTTCGCCATCATCGCCCGCAAGGGAGAGGACCTCACCTACCTGCGCTACGCGGACCTGCGCACCCAGACCTCGGACTTCGACGTGGTGGGCGAGCCCTGGGTGTCGGACCGGGTGTACCGCGCCGCCATCTGGAGTGACCGCGGCGTCTACCGCCCTGGCGAGACCGCGCGCATCGCCGCGCTCTTGCGAGACCGGGACGACGTGGCCCCGAAGGGCGGGGTGCCGGTGGAGCTGAAGCTCACCGACCCGCGCGGCAAGGTGGTCCGCCAACTCCAGCTCACCACCAACGAGGCGGGGATGCTGGAGGCGGGGCTGCCCTTCGCCGCCTGGGCAGACACCGGCCACTACGCGGTGGAGCTGTCGGTGGGGAAGAAGGCCGTGCAGCGCTACAGCTTCAACGTGGAGGAGTTCGTCCCCGAGCGGATGAAGGTGGAGGCGGAGACCACGGCCCCCGCGCTCGGCCTTTCGGACGAGGCGAAGGTGGCGGTGAACGCGCAGTACCTCTTCGGCGGCTCGGCGGAGGGCAGCCGGGTGCAGCTGGCCTGCCGCATCGAGCCGTCCACCTTCCGGCCGAAGGAGAACGGCCAGTTCCACTACGGCGTCTGGACGCCGAAGCAGGCGCCCCAGCCGTTGACCCTGGGCGAGGTGGAGGGCGAATTGGACGCGAAGGGCCAGGCGGTCCTCTCCTGCCCGAAGCTGTCGGATGGCGCGAGCTTCGACGGGATGGGGCGGCTGCACGCGCAGGTGGCCGTGTTCGAGGCCGGCAGCGGCAGGTCCACCCAGGCCTTCGCGAAGGCGGACGTGCACCCGGCTGGGCACTACGTGGGGCTGCTCGCGGATCAGCAGCGCTTCGAGCCCGGCATGAAGATCGCCGTGAAGGGCGTGGTGGTGGATTGGGCCGGCAAGCCGGTGACCCGGGACGTGCGAGAGGTGGAGGTGGAGCTGGTCCGGATGGAGTCCGAGTACGGCTACTTCTGGGACGACGCCACCGGCAGCGAGCGCTACCAGCGCCACCTGCGGCCGGTGACCGAAGGGAAGAGGACGGTCCCGGTGAAGGACGGCCGCTTCGAGCTCACCGCGGAGCCGCAGGGCTGGGCGGCGGGCTTCGTCATCCGCGCCAGGCTCGGCAAGGCGCGCACCGACCTGTTCCTCGAGTCCACCCGCGGCGACTGGTGGTGGGAGTACGGGACCGCGCAGGTGGACCAGACGCCGAAGCCGCTCAAGCCCACGCAGCTGGCGGTCTCCCTGCCTGCGTCCATCGACGTGGGGACGGCGGTGCCGGTCACGGTGAAGGCGCCGTTCAAGGGCCGGGTGCTGTTCACCGCGGAGACGGACCGGGTGCTGCAGCACGCGTGGGTGGACGCGCAGGCGGGCGAGGTGAAGTGGAGCTTCAAGCTCGAGGCGTTTTCGCCCAACGTCTACGTGAGCGCGTTCCTGGTGAAGGACCCGCATCTGGAGTCGAAGGACAGCTTCCTGCCGGACCGCGCCTTCGGCGTCTCCAGCGTGAAGGTGACCCCGGCGAAGTTCACGCAGGCGCTGGCCCTGACCGCGCCCAGTGAGGTGCGCAGCAACAGCACCCTGGAGGTGAAGCTCGACCTCCGCGGTGAGAAGGGCGATCTGCCGGAGGGGCCCCTGTACGCCACGGTGGCGGTGGTGGACGAAGGCATCCTCTCCCTCACCGGCTTCAAGACCCCGGACCCCTTCGCGTCCATCTTCACGCGCCGCGCGCTGGGCGTGGAGACCTACGAGACCGTGGGCTGGACGCTGCTGATGCCGCCGTCCGGCAACCAGCGGCGCACCGGCGGTGACGACGAAGGGGAGGGCGGAGAGCTCGGCCGGGTGCAGCCGGTGAAGCCTCTGGCCCTGTGGTCCGGCCTGGTGAAGGTCCCGGACGCCGGCGTGCTGACCCTGCCGTTCGAGGTGCCGCAGTACCGCGGGAAGCTGCGGGTGATGGCGGTGGCCGCAGGTCCCTCGAGGATGGCGCGCGCCGAGGCGCAGGTGGTGGTGAAGGACCCGTTGGTGCTGCAGACCACGCTGCCGCGTTTCGCCATCTTCGGTGACGTGATGCAGATCCCCGTCTTCGTCACCAACCTCTCCGGCAAGGCGCAGGACGTGAAGGTTTGGCTCACCGCGGAGCCCATCGTCTCTGGCGGCGTGGAGGCGTTCACGAAGGCGTCGGCGCAGCCCCTGGTCTTCCTCGGCAAGCCTTCGGGCACCGCGAAGGTGGAGAACGGCAAGAGCGCCACGCTCGTCTTCCAGGCCCGCGCGGCGATGACGGTGGGCGCGGCGAAGCTGAAGGTGGTGGTGAAGGGCGGCGGCCACGAGTCGGTGGAGGAGTTGGACGTGCCGTTCTTGCCCAACGGGCCGCGCGAGCGGGAGGTGCTGCAGTTGGAGTTGGCGGCGGGGAAGCATGACCTCAAGCCGCACCTCGAAGGGTGGCTGCCCACCAGCGAGCGCAGCACCTTCTGGGTGACCTCCAACCCGTACGGCGAGAGCTTCGACCACCTGAAGTACCTCGTCCGCTACCCGTATGGTTGCCTCGAGCAGACGACGTCCAGCACCCGGCCGCTGCTCTTCGTGAAGAACCTCCTGCAGAGCGTGGATCCGACCTTCGCGGCGGACGGCGGGAAGCTGGAGGAGATGGTGATGCACGGGGTGAACCGCATCCTCTCCATGCAGACGCCGTCCGGCGGCTTCGGGTACTGGATGGGAGACACCCACCCCGCGCCGTGGGGTACCGCGTACGCCACGCACATGCTGCTGGACGCGCAGAAGGCCGGGTACCCGATCCCGCAGGCGCGGGTGGACGGGGCGCTCGCGTGGATGGGGAACGAGGTGAACCGCTACGAGCGCGGCGATCTGGCGAACGAGACCGACTGGTACGGCAGCGCCGAGGCGTACATGCACTACGTGCTGGCGCAGGCGGGGCAGGGCCGCAAGGCGCGCATCCAGAAGCTCATCGAGGCGCCGCGGCCTTCGCGCTCGCGCGTGGCGGGCACGGGGGCGGAGCAGGCGTACATGCTCAAGGCGGCGCTCTACCTCGCGGGGGACCGGCGGTACGAGAAGGACCTCAAGACGCCGGATGCCTCCGCGGTGCAGCTGGTGCGGCAGAACGACTGGTCCTTCTATTCGGAGCTGCGGCGGCGCGGGTTCATGCTCAGCACCTTCCAGGATCTCTTCGGCAACGATCCCGCCGGTGAGCCCCTGGCGCAGCGGGTGGCGGAGACGCTCCGCGGCCAGCGGTCGAACTACTACACGACGCAGGAGCTGGTCTGGAGCATCACCGGCCTGGGCAAGCGCGTGGCGGACGCGTCGAAGGGCTACAAGGTCGGCGCGCTCGCGGCGAACGGGAAGAAGATCCGGGCGCAGCGTGGCGACGGCAAGGGTGGAGAGCGCACCTGGTCTCTCGCGCGGGCCAGCGAGTACGACACCCTGGAGCTCGAGGTGGAGGACGCAGGCAAGGGCAAGCTCTTCCTCATCCTCTCCAGCGAGGGCGTGAAGCAGAACGGCCAGTGGAGGCACGGCGGCAACGGGCTGTCGGTGAAGCGGACCTGGCGCACGCTGGAGGGGGACGAGGTGGACCCGAAGCGCGGCGTGGCGCTCGCGGATCTGGTGTTCGTGCAGGTGGAGATCGCCAACACCACCCGGGACCGGGTGCAGAACATCGCCCTGGTGGACCGGCTGCCGGCCGGCTTCGAGATAGAGAACCCGAGGCTGGGGCGCGGCGTCCCCGTCTCCTGGGTGGAGGGCTCGGAGCTGTGGACCACCGACTCCCTGAACGTGCGCGACGACCGGCTGGAGGTCTTCGGCGCGCTCGGGCCCGGGGAGAAGAAGAAGGTCGTCTACGCGGTGCGCGCGGTGACCTCCGGCAGCTTCACCATCCCGCCGGTGGAGGCCGAGGCCATGTACGACCCGACCCTGTGGGCCCGCGAGCCCGGCACCGCGGTCATCATCCGCGGCGGCTGGGAGGACTACCTGCTGTGAGCGGCAAGAGCTCCCTCTCCCTCTGGGAGAGGGCCAGGGTGAGGGCAGGCCTGCGAGCCGCCCCCCACGCCGACACCCTCACCCCCATCCCCTCTCCCCGAGGCAGAGGGGGGCGCTACTTCGCGGCGCTGGCGGCAGGCGCGGTGCTGGGCCTGCTCCTCATCGCGGTGGCGTGGCAGGTGCCTCTCCCCGAACGCCTGGGCCTTGCGCCCTCCACGGTGGTGACGTGGCGGGACGGTCAGGTGGCGCACGTCTTCCTCTCGCCGGATGACAAGTGGCGGATGCCGGTGGCGCTGTCGGAGGTGGACCCGGCGTACGTGACCGCGCTCCTGCGGTTCGAGGACAAGCGCTTCTTCTCGCACCCCGGCGTGGATCCCCTCGCGCTCGGGCGGGCGCTGGTGCTCAACGTGACCAGCGGCCGCCGCGTCTCCGGCGCGTCCACCCTCACCATGCAGCTCGTCCGCGTGCTCGAGCCCCGGCCGCGCACCTACCGGTCCAAGGCGGTGGAGATCCTGCGCGCGGTGCAGCTCGAGCTGCGGCTGTCGAAGGAGGAGATCCTCACCGCCTACCTGCAGCACGTGCCCTACGGCGGCAACGTGGAGGGGGTCGCGTCCGCCACCCACAGCTATTTCGGCCACGGGCCGGGCGCCCTCTCCCCGGCGGAGATCGCCACGTTGCTCGCGGTGCCGCAGCACCCGACGAAGCGCGCACCATCCGCCCAGAGCTCCGGGCGCCTGCGCGCAGCGCGAGACGACATCGCCGGGCGGCTGCTCGCAGAGGGCGCGCTCCCCCTGGGGCCAACGGGCGCGGCGCTGCCGCCGGATGAGGTCCTGGCGCAGGTGGTGATGACCGAGCCGCCTTCGCGCATCCGCCCCTTCCCACGCGAGGTGCCGCACGTGGCCACCTGGCTGCGGCAGCGCCGTCCTCTGCAGACGACGCTCCCCACCACGCTGGACCGCGGCGCGCAGTCCACCGCGGAGAGAGCGCTCTTTGCCTACGCGCAGGAGCTGCGGCACAAGGACATCCGCCACGCGGCGGTGGTGGTGGTGGACCACCGCACCGCCGAGGTGCGCGCGCTGGTGGGCGGCTTCGACTTCTTCGCGAGCGAGCCCGGCGCGCAGCTCCCCGCGTTCGCCGTGCCGCGCTCGCCAGGGTCGGCGCTCAAGCCGTTCTTGTATGCGCTCGGCATCGAGCGGGGGCTCGCGGGTCCCGAGCAGCTCGTGCCGGACGCGCCGGTGGTCTTCGGCGGCTACGCCCCGCGCAACTACGACGGGAAGTTCCAGGGCCTCGTTCGGCTCGAAGACGCGCTCGCGCGCTCCTTGAATGTGCCGTTCGTGAACCTGCTGGGAGCGCTCGGCACCGAATCCTTCCTCGCGCATCTTCGAGCGGTGGGCACGGTGACGCTGGTGGATGCGCCCGGTCACTACGGGCTTTCGGTGGCGGTGGGTGGCCTGGAGTTGACGCCGCTGGAGGTCGCCGCGGCCTATACCGCGCTCGCGCGGGGAGGGACCTTCCAGCCAGTGCGGGTCGAGCCCGCCGCGGAGCCCGCGCTTCCGCCCGAGCGCGTGCTGTCGGAGGGGACGACGTTCCTCACCCGGCGCGCGCTGTCCTTGCGAGACCGGCCGGACTTCCCTGCGCGCAGGCACTACGCAGCGGTCCCTCGCGGCATCCACTGGAAGACCGGGACCAGCTTCGGGAACCGGGACGCGTGGGCCGCGGGTTCGGACCTGCAGCACACCGCGGTGGTGTGGACGGGCAACCTGGACATGACGGCCAGCCCGGCGCTGGTGGGCGCGGAGGCGGCGGGGCCCATCCTCTTCGACGTGCTGGAGGCGCTCGCGGACCGGAGCGGACAGGTGCCCACCGAGGCGGTGCCGCGCGACCTGGCGAAGGTGGAGGTCTGCGCCTACTCCGGGCACCTGCCCACGGAGGCGTGCGACGCGCGCAAACACGTCTGGGCCCGGCGCACGGCGGTGCCGACGCAGCGGTGTCCGTACCACGTGACGGTGCAGGTGGATGTGGGCTCCGGGCTCGCGGTGAACCCCGCGTGCGGCGCCGGCCGGGAGGTGGAGCCCCGGTCCTACGTGGTGTGGCCCTCCAGCGTTCGCCGCTGGCTCTCAGACCAGCACCGCCAACTGCCGAGCCCGCCGTCGCTGGCGAAGGGGTGCCAGCCCGGCGGCCCCAGGCGCGCGCCGCGCATCCTCTCTCCGCCGGACGGACAGGTGGCGCTGCTGCTGCCCGGCGTCGAGGCGGACGCGCAGGAGATCCCATTGGAGGCGGAAGCGAGCGCGCAGGCCACGTTGTCGTGGTTCGTGAATGGAGAGTTTCTCGCCGCGGCGCGCGCGGACGAGCGGGTGTGGTGGACGCCCGCGCCCGGCCAGCATGAGATCCTCGTCACCGATGAGGCGGGCCTGTCTTCGCGAAGGACGCTGAGCGTGCGCGCGCGCGTGCAGTAGAGCCGCCTGGCCGCTCATCAACTCCCTCTCCCTCGGGAAGAGGGTGGGGGAGAGGGTAGGGGTGAGGGATTCACACCGCTCCCTCCCGCCACCTCGCGCGCCGCTTCTCCAGCAGCCTCTCCACCAGCAACATCAGCACCGGGTCACCCTTCCGGCGCACGTCGTGTCGCCGCCCCTTCTGGTGGTTGCAGCGCGCACAGGCGAGCGCGAGGTTCGCCGGGTCGTCGGTACCGCCGTGCGAGCGCGGGAGCATGTGCTCCACGGTGGCGCGGCTGATGGGGGTGCCGTCGAGCGCCACGAACAGGTGGGCATTGCAGTGGATGCACTTGCCCCGCCACGCCTCGCGTTCGCCGGAGGACACGCGCTCGAACGTGGTGTCCGTCAGCACGAGGGAGAGGATCAGCCGCCGGTGCGAAGCCGCCATCTTGCGAGCTGTATACAGTTCGCGTGAAGGGAGCGGCATGGGCGGCCAGGACAAGCGCAAGCATCGGCGGGTGAAGGCGACCAGGACGGCGGCGGCCATCCGGGATCCGCAGCGGGTGGTCGGAGACAACTTCGAGATCGAGAACATCTCGCTCGGCGGCCTCTTCGTACGGTGCGAGGAGCCCCTGCCGCTTGGGTCCCACGTGCTCATCGAGCTGCGGCAGCCGTCGCTGCCGGACTCATTGCGGCTGTTCGGCGTGACGGTCAGCGCCAGGGACGCGGTGGAGGCGCTGACCCGCGGCGGATATCCCGGCATGGGGATCCGCTTCGAGGCGCTCACCGAGGAGACCACCCGGAAGCTCAGCGCCCTGCTCGTGGAGCTCACCCGGCGCAAGGACGCCGAGCACCTTGGGGCCTACAACCCGGCGCTGATCGACGAGTCGGTGGCGCTCTCGCGCAACGCGTTCGACTTCGGGTTCGTGACGCTGGACGCCTTGCCGGAGGAGCGCGCCGAGCCCACGGCTCCAGCTCCAGTTCGGTCGACTCCGCTGCCGTCGGCACCGCAGGCGAGGCCCCCGAAGGGGGTGCTCGGACGCCCGGTGCGCCGGGAGATCTTGAGCCCGCCGCGCGCGCCGCCCGCCGCTGCTTCAGGACGTACGGGCTTGAAATCAGCGAACGGTCCGCCGCTGCCGGTGTTGCCGGACGAGAGCGCGTTGCTCCGGGTGCAGGTGCGCGGTCTGCTCGCGGACCTGGGCGAGACCAAGGACGAGCTCAGCCGGCGGGCGAGCGAGATGGAGCACCTGCGAGCGGAGCTGCAGCGGGCGCGGGACGCCCTGGCAGAGAGGGAGCGGCGCATCCGCGAGCTGGAGCAGACGCTGGCGGGGCATTTTCGGAAGTGAAACCCCCGCCTGGTGAATCACGGCTGTCAGGCCAGGTCCGTCCCAAGCTCGAGCTGAACATCGTCGAGGAGGCGCACGCTCCGGCGCAAGTACGCCGAGCAGAACGATTCCGGTGAAAACGGCGACCGGGAAACGAAGGACCTTCCTGACGA
>CAZQVZ010000068.1:5125-6427 GCA_964596895.1 uncultured Myxococcaceae bacterium | reverse complement strand
GAACGGTAGCGCCTTCTCGACGAGACCGTGCTGGGACAAAACCTCCGGCTGCGGGCGAGTCTGGCTTGAACCGAGATCCCGCGCGCGCGGCGGGGTGAGCGGACTTCGGACCGCTGGCGCTCGCAGGCATGCCGGCCACGCGCTGCGCCAGCACACGCGATGCGAATCCGCGCCTGGCAGCCGAGGCTCCCGTGCATGGGCCGGTGTCGCGGTGTTCTTCGCCCAGGCAGGGAACACCCATGCGAGCTGCGCGAACGTGTCGTCTCGCCGGAACAATGTCGCTCACTGACCGAGATGGGCCAACATCCGACGAGACGAGACCAGTTCCACCGGAGGAGTTGCCGTGACAAGCAAACGGGTCGTCGTTCCCGCCGCTACGAAGTGCGTTCCGTGGATGATGCTCCCGCTGCTGCTCGTGGCCACGGCAGCGGGCTGCGCCTCGCGCCACGTCCTGCCGCCGAAGCTGACGAAGCTGGAGGATGAACGGCGGGCGCGCACGCTCTTCAAGCAGGAGCACGCCTGTGCCGAGGTGGAGTCGTCGCGCTGGGAGGTCGACTGCGTGATGCGACTGACAGTGAGGGGCTGCGGGCAGACGGCGCGCTACCACCTGCTCCACAGCGGCTGGACGCGCAGCACGGAGTCCGGAGTTCACGACGGGCCCTGCCGCGCAGTGGTGGGAGATTCAGTGGCGACTTTCGACAGGTCGGCGGGCAGCTTCTGGGTCACACCGCAGCGCGGCCCGTACGACTTTCGGGTTCAAGTGCGCGGCGTTCGCTGCCCGCGAAAGACGCGGGAGGCGCGCGAAAAGATGCTCGCCGGCCAGCGCATCACGCTCGTCCTCGGAGAGGATCCGGAGGCGGCGGTCGGCGGCGCCATTGGCCCGGTGGTGGTTCCGGTGCTGCTCGAGGATGGGACCGACGTCGGCGAACGTTGGCTCGCGGAAGGCCTCTGTTCGCATCTGACCCGGTGACAAATCGGCCTGCTGCGGGCGCGGCCAGAGCTGCACGTGGGGCCGCCGGGCGGGCACTCGCGTGCTGTCGACGTGCTGCATAGCAATGGCCACGGAGCGAGCTTGAAGACCGCCGCGCTCCACCGCTAGGGGTCAGCTGAGGTTGCCCGGGATCGGTAGACACGTGGTCTATGGGCGAGCGCCATGCGCGCAGCGTGATCCTCCTCGTCGGTTCTCGTGAACGATGAGCTCGGCCTTGAGCGTGCTGAAGAAGCGCTCGACCGGAGCATTGTGCCAGCAGCTGTCCCTGCGGCTCATGCTGCAGACTTCTCCGCCAGCATCGTGGGCAACCT
>CAZQVZ010000068.1:0-5025 GCA_964596895.1 uncultured Myxococcaceae bacterium | reverse complement strand
GGGCAACCTCGGTCACCGTCTTGCCGCTCTCCTGGATGAGCTTGACTCCCTGGGGCCTGTACTCCGGAGTAAACGAACGCTTCTTCCGCTTCTGCATGGTGGCCGCATCGCAGTCCCCGCCGTACTGCTTCGACTCTGAACGCCCGGGCCTCAGCGAGGCCGGCCGGCGCGCTCGGCGAACTCCCGCATCAACGGTTCGTACTGGGCCATCTCGGGAAAGGTGGCGAACGAGTGCCGCGCGGGCGTCGACGCCCACGGCAACCTTTCGCTCGTGCAGGTCTCGATGAACGGCTCGAACCACCGGCGATCGTCCAGCATCGTCGGGCGCACGTTCACGAAGGCGTCGATCCCCTCTGGTCGCGTGAACATCCACGTCAGGCAGTGGCTGCAGAACATGTGCTTCAACCCGCCATGGAGCCCGCCCACCACCAACTCTCCGGACGCCTCGAACCCGTCGCTGGGGATCATCATCGTGAGGCTGAAGGCGCTCGCCGACATCCGCTGGCAACCGGCGCAGTGGCAGGCCGACGTCATGATGGGCGGGGCCGAGATGCGGAGGGAGACGCGCTCACAGCGGCAGTGCGCGTTCCACGGGAGCTTCCAGTCGTTGGCGTCGGTCATGGCGGCCGATGCTACCCGTACGCCGCTTCGAGTTGCCCCTCGCGTCTGCGGCACCACCGCGGATGCGCTGAAGCGTTGAAGGCGATCGGCGCGGCGACGCACGCGTCCGGGTGGGCTTCACGCAGTTCTTCCTACCCCGCGGCGCAGAACCCCCCGGCGCACTTTCCGGCCGAGCACCCGCACCCGAAGGCGGCACAGTCGTTGGTCTGCTTGGCGGTACACCCGGACCCGGGGCAGAAGGCGCCCGCGCACTTGCCGTCCGCGCAGCCGCAGCCGTAGCCGCCGCAGTCGTTGGTCTGCTTGGCGGTGCACCCGGAGCCGGCGCAATAGCCGCCCGCGCACTTGCCGTCCGCGCAGCCACAGCCGTATCCGCCGCAGTCCTGGGTCTGCTTGGCGGTGCACCCGGAGCCGGCGCAGAAGCCGCCCGAGCAGGCGCCATCCACGCAGCCGCAGCCGAACGCGGCGCAGTTCTGGGTGTCCTTCACCGAGCAGCCGGTCCCCGCGCAGAAGCCGCCCGAGCACTGGCCGTCCACGCAGCCGCACCCATAGGCCCCGCAGGCGGCGGTCTGGCTCGCGGAGCAGCCGCTCCCCGCGCAGGCGAACCCGCCGGAGCACTTCCCGTCCGCGCAACCGCATCCGTAGTTGCCGCACGCGCTGCGCTGCGCGCCCGTGCACCCGTCCGCCCCCACCGCAGCGCTGCCGGAGTTGGCCCGCTGGATGATGGTGGGGATCTGCCCGTACAGCGCGTTGCCCGGACATGCGGTGGCGGTGGTCCCCACCTGCCGGTGGCCCTTGGTGGTGTTGCCGTTCACCGCTATGCCGAAGCTCGTGCCCAGCCCCTTGAGCAGCGCGCCCATGGCGTCCAGCTGCGCGTTGGTCGCGGAGTCGTGGGTGTACGTCCCCAGCACCGAAATGCCGATGTTGCCGCCGTTGGCGTTGGCGGCGTGGCCCCCCAGCACCGCGGCGCCTCGGCCTTCCCACAGCCGGCCGTCGCGCGAGACGAGGAGGTTGTAGGCGATGTCGCAATAGCCGCGGCTGTCCATGTGGAAGGACTGGATCTGCCGGATCCGCGCCTGCGGGCTCATCGAGTCGTTGGTGGGCGTCACCGTGTGGTGGATGGTGAAGCGGTACGGGCTCATCAGGGACTTGCACCTCGGGGCCCGCGCCCCCCACGACGCGCGCGTGTTCACTGCGGCCGCGCCGTACGACAATCCCTGCCCGTGGGTGCCGAGCGAATCGTCCGCGTCCTCTGGCTCCGTGGGCGCTTCCTTCGAGACCGGCTGCTCCATGAAGCCCAGCACCGCGAACGACGCGAGCTCACTGCCCTGCTGCCGCACCCGGTAGTGGTGCATGCCCTCGGGGAGGTCGAGCGCGCCGGTGAGGGCCCGCGTTCCGTCCTCGGCCTCGCTGTGCTGGATGCTCACAGGCTGCCAGTCGCTCCACGAGACGCCGTCCGCGCTCACCTGGAACTCCAGCGCCTGCTCGGATTGGGCGTCCCACATCAGCGCGACCCGCCGGAACGCCACCGGCGCCTTGCGGACGGGCGAGTCGGTCAGCTCCGCGCGCAGCGCCGCCCCCTCCAGCACCACCAGGTCGGTGTGGTCCTCCGCCTGAGAGTCATGCAGGGCCAGCTCGTTGGTTCCGCACGCCGCGAGCGCGAAGCCCAGGATCGAAATGCAAAGACGCTTCATCAAATGACCTCCGGAGAGCGGAACCCCAGGAGCAAGATGCCGGCCCACCGCGGTCGCCTCTCTCGGAGTGCAAGAATGCGGGAAAGGGCCTTTACGATCCTGCCGGGACGGATCGTCCGAAGTCGGATCGCCGGAGCGGCAAGCTAGAGCGTGCGCGCTCTGCTCGTCCCCCAGGTGCGCCGCGCGGACGCGCACCTGGTCCGGTGCGCGCTGCAAGAAGGTCTAGAGGGGATCGAGTCCGCTGAGGAAGGTGGGGAAGCCCGCGCCGGCCACGCGGCTGCGTCGACCCCGGTCGTCCGTTTCTCGCTCGCCACTCGACCCCGAACCTCATCGTGGGCCAGCGTCTTGTGGCCATTCCCCTTCGAGAGCGCATGCATCGGGGCATGCCACCTTCACCCGCCCGGCTTCTCGGGGATGAGCGCCATCAAGGTCTCGAGCGTGTCCGCGTCCTCGGGCTTCTTGTCGCGCCGCCACCTCGCGATGCGCGGGAACCGCACGGCCACGCCGGACTTGTGCCGCCTCGAGCGGGCGATGGCCTCGAAGTGCAGCTCGAACACCTGCACCGGTTCCACTGCGCGCACAGGACCAAAGCGCTCGGTGGCGTGGGCCCGGATCCACCGATCCACCTCGGCGATCTCCTCATCGGATAGGCCCGAGTACGCCTTGGCCACCGGGACGAGCGCGCCCTCGTGCCACACGCCGAAGGTGTAGTCGGTGAAGAGGCTGGCGCGACGGCCGCTGCCGTACTGCGCGTAGACGAGCACCGCGTCCACGCTGAAGGGATCGATCTTCCACTTCCACCAGTCGCCCTTCTTGCGGCCCGCGTGGTACCGCGACGCGGCGTGCTTGAGCATGAAGCCCTCCACCCCGCGCTCGCGGGCCTCTTTTCGCAGCGTGGTCAGCGCGGCCCAGTCCTCTCCAAGCAAGGCCTCCGACAGGCGAAGGGCAGGCGGCCCGCCCCGCAGCAACGCCTCCAGACGCGCGCGCCGCTCCGCCAGTGGCACCTCTCTCAAATCGTTCCCGTCCTCCTCCAACAGGTCGTAGGCGACGAGCGCCGCCGGGGCCTCCGCCAGGATGCGCGCCGACAACTTCTGCCGCCCGATGCGCCGCTGCAGCACGCTGAAGGGCAGCGGCTCGCCGTCACGCACCGCCAGCACCTCGCCGTCCAGCACCACGCCGTCGGGTAGAGAGGCGGCCGCGTCCCGCACCTCCGGGAAGCGGTCGGTGATGAGCTCTTCGCCGCGAGACCAGAGGAAGGTGCGGCCGTCTCGCCGGATGAGCTGCGCGCGGATGCCGTCCCACTTCCACTCCACCAGCCAGTCGCGAACGTCGCCCAGTGACTGCACGTCCGCCTCCAGCGGGTAGGCGAGGCAGAACGGATAGGGCCGCGACACGTCCAGCGCCGTGCCCTCCTGCGACACCAGCGCGCGGAAGAACGCCGCCGTCGGCTCCCAGTCGCCCATCAGCCGGCCGCTGATGACGGACGGTTCTACGCCCACTCGCTCCGCCAGCGCGCGCACCACCAGGGTGGCGGAGACGCCCACGCGGAACTCGCCGGTGAGCAGCTTGTTGAGCAGGAAGAGCTCGCGCCGGGGAAGCCCACGCCACCAGCCGATGACCGCGTCGCGCTGCCCGTCGTCGTCCAGCGCGCGCAAGGGAAGGATCCGCCGCTCCACCCACTCGTGCAGCGGCTCCTCCGAACCCTCTTCAGCGCGCACGCCGGCGTCTACCAGGAGCGAAAGGGTCTCCGCGCCATCGCCCACCGCCGAATAGGACTCCGCCACCAGCCAGTCCGGCAGCCCGGTGGCCCGCACCGTCCACTCGAAGAGCTTCGCGCTGGTGAGCAGACGCTTGAAGCGGCGCCCGGTGAGGAAGAACACCGCCCACGCCGCGTCCTCCGGTGGCGCCGCGCCGAAGTACCAGACCAGCGCCTCCACCTTCGCTTTCGTGGAGGTGGTGCCGTCGAGCCGGTCGTAGAGCTCGGCGAAGCGCTTCATGCCTCCTCCCCCTCCACCTGCTCGTCCGGCTCGCCGACATAGGGCGTGCGCAGCACCGCCGCGTCGGTGCCGCGCTCGCGCAGGAAGCGCACCAGCGACTCTCCGTGGCCGTGGGTCACCCGCACCCGGCGCGCGCCGGTCTCTTCGATGGTGCGCAGCAACGCCGGCCAGTCCGCGTGGTCCGAGAGGACGAAGCCGCGGTCATATCCGCGCCGCCGCCGGGTGCCTCGAAGCTGCATCCAGCCGGAGGCGAACGCGGTCTGGTGGTCGCCCATCCGCTTCATCCAGGGCGTCCTTCGCGCAGACGGCGGCGCCAGCACCAGGGCACCTGCGAGCTCCCGCTTCTTCACCGAATCATCCAGGTGCCGGGTGGCAAGCATCTGCACGCCTGCTTCGCGGTAGAGCGCGGTGAGGGTCTCGATGGTGCCGTGGGTGAAGACCGTCTCGGAGGTGAGCGCTGAAAGATGCGCGAGCAGCCGCTGCGCCTTGCCCAGCGCGTAACAGAAGAGGACCGACGCCCGGTCGTGCTCCCCGTTGTGCCGCCACCAGTCGAGCACCTCCTGCGCCACGTCCTCGGGTGAGGGCCAGCGGTAGATGGGCAATGCGAAGGTGGCTTCGGTGATGAAGACGTCACAGGTGAGAGGTTCGAACGGCGCGCAGGTGGGGTCGGCCTGGCGCTTGTAGTCGCCCGAGAGGACCCAGACCTCGCCTTCGTG